>NZ_JBXUGJ010000004.1:0-531219 GCF_057180445.1 Chryseobacterium sp. HNCC26DJ239 | reverse complement strand
GGATTTTAAGTTGAGGCCGCCTACTCCGCTGTCGTCTGCTTTTACTTTTGAGGATGAAATTATGAATTATCACGCTTTATTACAGTTGATAATCTAAAAAAACAGCTTTACTCTATAATAAGTGATTGCATCAATATAATAAGGACATGAGTAATAATTTAAAATTAGACAAAAAAAAGAGATTGAAAATCAATCTCTTTTTAAATATCAATTATTTATTTTTAAAAATTTTGTGTTGAAGCCTGTGTATCTAATTTTGCGGCAACATTGTAACCTTGTCCGTTTTCATCGATCACCCTTTTTGCAAATCTGAACTTTGGCCCCCAATAAGAATCATTAAGCGAAGAAACCATTACTCCTTTAGAAGTTGCAGCATGAATAAACTTCACCTCACCCTCTTCTGTAATACTTTCTACAATACCTACGTGAGAAATTCTTCTTCCGTGAGAAAAGAAAACTAAATCTCCTTTCTGCAGATCTGTTTTTTCTACGGCTTCTCCTTCTTGAGCTTGTGAAGCTGCTACTCTAGGCAAAGACAAACTTGCGGCAGCACCAAAAACTGAAAGAACAAAAGCTGAACAGTCGATTCCGTTTCTTGATGTTCCTCCATATCTGTAAGGAGTTCCAAGATAAGTTTCTGCTTCTGCCAAAATATTATCTATAACTCTGTTATAATTAATCGCTTTAGCAATTTCAGAATTTTTTATTTTATTTTTTGCATTTGCCAATGCTACTGTATTCTCAGAAATAAAAGAATTGATAAGCTGTTTTTTATCTGCTTCCATTCTTTTGCTTTCAAGAGCTGCAAACTTGGCATCTGTTTTGATATCTTTATTATAAGTATCTGGTTTTGAAACTACATAATTAGTAACACAAGACTGTAAACTTACTGTAGAAATCAGCATCACTAAATACAACAAAACTTTTTTCTTCATATATAAATTATTACCGTGTTAAACGAGTTTTTTATCTTAAAGCATTACAAAAGTATCGATTCACTTTAAAAGGGTTTTGAATTTTGTAAGTAAAAGACCCTGTTTTTAACACACTTTAACACAATTAAGCATTATGTTAAAGCTTTTAAAACCGTATACGCCCATTAAATGGACGTGTTGCGGTTTTTTTCATTAAGGATTTTTAACAAATATCTTAAAAAAGACTCCGAAACACTTAAAACAGGCGAAAAACAGCACATTCTCAAATTTTGAACATTTGTTTTTTTACTAGAATATATACTATATGTATAAATAAGGACACCATTCTTAAAAATACTTCTTCCAAGAGTTTTCATCTTCAACAAAGCCTTTTTTATTATAACAACTTTCTGTATTTTTGGTAAAATCCTTTACAATGAATGTTAAACCTTTCTTATTAACTGCTGGAGTTTTGTTTTCAGCAAATTTTTATGCACAGAAAATGAATTATCCTAAAGCCTTAAAAGGAAAACAAACCGACACTTATTTCGGAACTGCTGTTGCGGATCCGTATCGAGATTTAGAAAACGACTCTGAACCTACCAGAAAATGGGTAGACGAAGAAGTGGCGTTCAGTCAAAATTACTTATCTAAAATTCCTTTCAGAAAAGAAATCATCAAACAATTGACGGATATTTGGAATTACGAAAAGATTGGTGCGCCTTTCAAAGAAGGAGATTATACCTATTATTATAAAAATAATGGTTTGCAAGCACAATCGGTTTTGTACAGAACCAATAGTAAAACGAAAGAGCCGGAAGTTTTTTTAGACCCAAATAAATTTTCAGATAAAGGAACAACGTCACTTGCTCAGTTGTCATTTAATAAAAAAGGAAATTTAGCAGCCTACTCTATTTCTGAAGGCGGAAGCGACTGGAACAAAATCATCATTATTGATGCCATTACAAAAAAACAGATTGATGAAACTTTGGTTGATGTAAAATTCAGTGGAATTTCTTGGCAAGGAGATGAAGGTTTTTATTATTCAAGCTACGATAAACCCAAAGAAGGAACCGTACTTTCAGGAATGACCGATAAGCACAAAGTCTATTTTCATAAATTAGGAACCAAACAATCTGAAGATAAATTGATTTTCGGAGGCGAAAAAACACCTAGAAGATATTTAGGAGCATATGTTTCTGAAGACCAAAGATTTTTAATTATTTCTGCAGCCAACGCAACCAACGGAAACGAATTGTATGTGAAAGATTTAAAGAAAGGGGGCGATTTTGTTCAGATCAATAAAGGTTTCGATATCAATGCAAGTATTGTAGATACGGAAGGAGATAGCCTTTTTATTTTTACCGATAAAGATGCGCCAAATATGCGCTTGGTGAAAACATCTATTCAAAATCCATCTCCTGAAACTTGGAAAAACGTAATCCCAGAAACCGAAAATGTTCTCGGAATTTCTGAAGGGGGCGGTTATTTCTTCGCAACTTATATGATTGATGCGATTGACCAGGTAAAACAATTTGATAAAACCGGAAAACTGATCAGAGAAATTTCACTTCCAGGAAAAGGCAACATTGGTGGTTTTGGCGGTAAAAAAGAAGAAAAAGACTTGTACTACACTTTCAGCAACTACATTACGCCGGGAACTACATATAAATTTAACACAGAAACTGGGCTTTCAGAAGTCTATCAGAAACCTAAAGTAAATTTTAATCCCGAAGATTATATTTCTGAGCAGGTCTTTTACACCTCTAAAGACGGAACGAAGATTCCGATGATGATTAATTATAAAAAAGGGATAAAACTAAATGGTAAAAATCCAACAATTTTGTACTCTTATGGAGGTTTCAACATCAGTTTGCAACCCTCTTTCTCTGTGGTAAATGCAATTTGGATGGAAAATGGCGGCATTTACGCTGTCCCAAACATTCGTGGTGGTGGTGAATACGGTAAAAAATGGCACGATGCAGGAACAAAAATGCAAAAGAAAAACGTTTTTGAAGACTTTATTGCTGCAGGAGAATATTTACAAAAAAAAGGCTACACTTCCAGAGAATACATGGCGCTTTCAGGAAGGTCGAATGGAGGTTTGTTGGTTGGAGCAACTATGACGATGCGTCCCGATTTGGCGAGAGTGGCTTTCCCAGGAGTTGGTGTTTTGGATATGCTGCGATACAATAAATTCACAGCTGGAGCAGGTTGGTCTTACGATTACGGAACGGCGGAAGACAACAAAGAAATGTTCAATTATTTGAAATCTTATTCTCCGGTTCATAATGTAAAATCAGGACCTTGCTATCCTTCAACCATGATTATTACGAGTGACCATGACGATAGAGTGGTTCCGGCGCATTCATTCAAATTTGGTGCAGAATTGCAGGAAAAGCAAAAATGTGCAAACCCTATTTTAGTAAGAATCGAAAAAAATGCAGGTCATGGTGCAGGAAGAGCAACAGACCAAGTCATCAGTGAAAATGCAGATTTGATTTCTTTTGCACTGTATGAAATGGGGATTAGAAAATTGGGTAATAAATAAGTTTTAAAGATTTAGATTAAAATAATAAAAAAAGCGAAGTTGTATCAATACAATTTCGCTTTTTCTTTAACGAGCAAATTGCAGCAGTTTTTATGTTTAAAAACATTTAAGAACGTCAACACCGAAAATCAAAGATTTTCAAAAATAATATGCTCTAAAATACATGCAACCATTTTAACTAAAAACTGATGTGATTCATGTGTAAAAAAAGCTTTCGTCTTGTTCACGGCTCAAGCAAAACATTCAGATTTTCAAAAGTTTAAATTTTCAAAATCATTCGCCAAAATTTCTTACTTTTAAAATCTTAAATATGAAAGAATGAGAAGGGAAATAAAGAACAAAACTCCTCAATTTGATATCACTGAAAATCAGCAGGAAATCTATCAATTTGAAAAAGATGGTCTTGAATTAAAATCAAAATATACGGCGCAAGATATTAAAGACAAAAGCATTGCAGATGCTTCTCCGGGGATTGCGCCTTACCTTCGTGGTCCTTATTCTACGATGTACGTTCAAAAACCTTGGACAATTCGTCAGTACGCAGGTTTTTCTACTGCCGAAGAATCAAATGCATTTTACAGAAGAAATCTCGCAGCCGGACAAAAAGGTCTTTCTGTGGCGTTCGATTTGGCAACGCACAGAGGTTACGACTCCGACCACGCAAGAGTTGTGGGAGACGTTGGAAAAGCTGGTGTAGCCATCGATTCTGTTGAGGATATGAAGATTTTGTTCAACGAAATTCCTTTGGATGAAATTTCGGTTTCCATGACGATGAATGGCGCGGTTTTGCCGATTCTTTCTTTTTATATTGTTGCCGCAGAAGAGCAAGGTGTTTCTCAGGAAAAATTATCAGGAACTATTCAGAATGATATTTTGAAAGAATTCATGGTGCGTAACACTTACATTTATCCACCAACGCCTTCCATGAAAATTATTGCTGATATTTTCGAATATACGTCTAAAAATATTCCGAAATTTAATTCAATTTCAATTTCTGGGTATCACATGCAGGAAGCGGGTGCAACTCCGGTGCTGGAAATGGCTTATACACTTGCAGATGGTTTAGAATACGTAAGAACAGGGATTAAAGCAGGGATGAATGTCGACGATTTTGCACCAAGGTTATCATTTTTCTGGGCAATCGGAATGAATCATTTCATGGAAATCGCAAAAATGCGCGCGGCAAGATATATTTGGGCAACTTTGTTGAAGCAATTTGACCCTCAAAATCCAAAATCTTTGGCTCTAAGAACTCACTCGCAAACTTCGGGTTGGTCTTTAACGGAGCAAGAGCCATTTAATAATATCACAAGAACGGCTATTGAAGCGCTTTCTTCAGCTTTAGGCGGAACTCAGTCTCTTCACACCAATGCTTTGGATGAGGCGATTGCTCTTCCAACAGATTATTCGGCGAAAATTGCGAGAAACACGCAGATTATTCTTCAACAAGAATCTGGAATTTGTGATGTTGTTGACCCAATGGGCGGAAGTAATCTGGTAGAATCTCTTACGCAACAAATGATTGAAGAGGCGATGAAGTACATCGATGAAGTTGAAAAAGAAGGCGGAATGACGAAAGCCATCGAAGCGGGAATTCCAAAAATGAGAATCGAAGAAGCTGCCGCAAGAAAGCAGGCGAAAATTGATAGCAGTGAAGAATTTATTATCGGTGTAAACTCATTTAAATCTGCTTTAAAACAAGAAGAAATAGAAATTCTTGACATTGACAATACGGAGGTTCGTAGAAAGCAAATTGAAAGATTAGACTCAATAAAAGCAACTAGAAATACTGAGGCGGTTAACCAAATTTTAAATGAAATTAGAAATTGTGCTAAGACAGGAAACGGAAATCTTCTAGAATTGTGCATCGAAGCGGCTAGAAGAAGAGTTACTTTAGGCGAAATGAGCGATGCGATGGAAGAATCTTTCGGTCGTTACAAAGCCAACATCAGAACAATACAAGGAGTTTACGCTATGAATGCCAGTAAAAATGAATATTTCGGAAAAGCACTTGAACTTACTCAAAAATTTGAGCAGGAAGAAGGTCGTCGTCCAAGATTAATGGTTGCAAAAATGGGACAAGACGGTCATGACCGTGGTGCAAAAGTTGTGGCAACGGCATTTGCCGACATGGGATTTGATGTGGATGTTGCGCCTTTATTTCAAACTCCGGAAGAAGTGGCAAAACAGGCGGTAGAAAATGATATTCACATTTTGGGTGTGTCAAGTTTAGCGGCTGGTCATAAAACTTTGGTTCCGCAAGTGGTTGAAGAATTGAAGAAACTCGGAGCAGACGATATTACGATTGTAGTTGGAGGTGTAATTCCACAACAAGATTACGAGTTTTTATATGCAAACGGAGCAGATTTTATCTTCGGACCAGGAACCAATCTTCCGAAATGTGCGGTAGAGATTTTGGAGAGGTTTTTAGAATAAATACTAATTGTCTTTTCTGATTTGCACACCATTTGCATTCTCAGCGGTAACCAAAAACAAAATTATTATGGCTTATACAGTAATTTCAGTGTTTCCGCCGGCTGTAGATACCGAGGAAATAAAAACAGAACTTACCAATAACGGATTTTCAGAAGGCGATATTATCGTTTCAAAATCTGTGATTTCGGAAAAATCTTCGGAAGAGTTTGAAGAAGAAGACAAAACAAAACACTTTTGGTCGCATCTTTTTGCAAACGATACAGAAATGCTCGATGCATACACGCAAAAAAGCAGAGGAAATACAACCGTTGTGCTCTACACCAACTCTTTTGATAATGCCCAAAAAGCAAAATCATTGCTCAATGACAAAGGTGCGATAGATATTGTGAGACAAAGAGAAGGTGGCCCCATTCAAAAAGATGCCATCACAATTCCCGAAGATGTAAAAAACGGAATTATCGCAAAAGCTCGACACAATCTATATTTTCTGGGATCAGACCGAGTGTACCATTCCAACATTATTAAAGGAATGGATGATCCGATGGACGATTTAGGCTCCAAAGACTAAAAAAATTGTAAAATACACAGCCTGAATATCTATTCGTATTCAGGTTTTTTTGTGTTTTTTTTCAAAAAAAGTTGTTCGGTTTCAAAAAAATAATATCTTTGCAACTGAAAATCAAGTATAACCAATAAAAAAACAACGAAGCAATGTTCAAATTTAATTTACATTCAACAGTAGGTTTGCCTTTTGCAAAGGCAGGGCTTCGTGGTTTGGTACATTCTTAGAATAACAGTACAATGAAATATCAAAACCCGAAGTCGTAGAGATTTCGGGTTTTTTATTGCGCAATATTTCAAACTCAAAACAGTTTCACCGAAATCATTTTTATTAGGAGCTTTTTCCCGCTGGTAATTTATGCTGAGCGTAGTCGAAGCGCGATATCTTTTTTGCCACGCTTTTTTCAAGCCATCGCAAAAAGGATGTCGTTTCCATCAGGGCTAAAATATACTCCTGTAATAAACCTAACGGGTTTTGAAAGCCCGTTAGCGTTAAAAAATCATCAACTAATAAATTTAGTTGAGAAGTTATTGATGTGGGAAATCATCTCTCATCATTCATCAATTATATTAAAACAATGGGAAATTTAAAACTTAAAGGAAAAGATATATTAAAAATAGGCTATCCAAACAATCAAAGTGTAAATATTGCTTTGGAGGTCATGAAAAGAAATTTTGCAACCAAAAATATACATCATGTAAAATCTCTTTTAAAGGAAATTCTGCAAAATCCAGAAGAATTCGAAAAAGATTTAACCTTCGGACAAATTGCAGAAGCCTTGCTTTCATCCAAGAAAACAGAAAAAAGAATGCTCAATACCAACCGAGCGTCATTTCAGATTTTCGGAAGTCAGATTTCTGAGGAAGCAAAAAACCAACTGTACACCGCTCTGAAACTTCCAATTTCTACGCAAGGCGCTTTAATGCCCGATGCACACAGCGGTTACGGACTTCCAATTGGAGGAGTTTTGGCGGTAGAAAATGCCGTTATTCCGTATGGAGTTGGGATGGATATTGGCTGTAGAATGTCGCTCAGTATTTTAGATACACCTATTTCATATCTTGAAGGAGCAAGAGATAAATACGAAAAAGCTCTTGTAGAACATACCAAATTTGGGATGTACGAAACGCATAAATCTCACAACGACCATGAAATTTTCGAGAGAGATACCTTTCAGATGATTCCAATTTTGAGAAGATTAAAAGGAAAAGCCATTAAACAAATGGGAAGTTCAGGCGGTGGAAACCACTTTGTAGAATTCGGAGAAGTAGAAATTACTGAAGAAGATGAGCAAATTGGGCTACCAAAAGGTAAATATCTTGGAATTCTTTCGCACAGTGGCTCTCGAGGATTGGGTGCAGAGATCGCACAGTATTATTCTCGAGTAGCAACAGAGCAATGTCCGCTACCGAAAGAAGCGCAAAATTTTGCTTGGCTGGACTTGAATACGCATCTCGGTTTAGAATATTGGACAGCCATGAATCTTGCTGGAGATTACGCTTCGGCTTGTCATGACGATATTCACAGAAGATTGGTGAAAGCAGTTGGCGGAAGGGTAAAAGCGAAGATTGAAAACCATCACAATTTTGCTTGGAAAGAAATTCACAACGGAAAAGAAGTGATTGTTCACAGAAAAGGAGCAACGCCCGCCAATGAAAACGAATTGGGAATGATTCCTGGTTCGATGACGGCCAAAGGTTTTATCGTTCGTGGAAAAGGAAATCCAGAATCGCTAAATTCTGCTTCTCATGGAGCGGGAAGAGCCTATTCTAGAGGAGAATGTAGAAGTCTTTTCACACAAAATGACATCAAAAAAGAGTTAAAACTAAAAAATGTGACTTTATTTGGTGGAAATTCTGAAGAAGCACCGATGGCGTATAAAGACATCAACGAAGTGATGAACGCCCAAAGTGATTTGGTGGATATTTTGGGAACTTTTCAACCTCGAATTGTGAGGATGGATAAGTAAATTTTACAGTTTGTCATTCCGACGAAGGAGGAATCTCAATTGAAATCAGAGATTCTTCACTTCGTTCAGAAATCGAAGATTGGACGAAGTCAATGACAACAAAACAAATTCAAAAACAATGGACAAATTAATACAAATAACCTCAGGAAGAGGGCCTTTAGAATGTCAATGGGTTGTTGCCAAAGTTCTGAAAGTCTTCCTAGAGGAAGCAAAACATAATACAATCGATTACGAAATTATTCACCGTGAAAATGGTGATGAAAACCTTACTTTAAAATCGGTTACAATACTTTTAAAATCAAAAAATGCAGAGAGTTTTCTTAGAAATTGGTTGGGAAGCATTTGCTGGATTGGAAAAAGTACATTTAGAAAGCTTCATAAAAGAAGCAACTGGTTTATTGGGGTGTTCGAATTGGAAGGTTTAGAGAAAATCAATTTTAAGGAAAAAGATATTCAGTTTCAAACCACAAGAAGTCAGGGAAGCGGCGGTCAGAATGTGAATAAAGTAAATACAGCGGTTCGCGCGACGCATATTCCGACAGGAGTTGCGGTATTTGCACAAGATTCTCGTTCGCAGTTGGAAAATAAAAAGTTGGCCATCGAAAGGTTGAAAGAGAAAGTTTTGGAGCAAAATATTATTCAACTTCAAAAACAAATGCAAGAAACTTGGAATAATCATCTTAATGTTCAACGAGGAAATCCTGTAAGAACATTTTCTGGAACAAATTTTAAAAAGAATTATGAGGAGAAATCTTTCAAAAAACAAAGAAGTTTTCTCAAAAATGAATTAAAAAACTACAAAAATGACCTTAACTAAAAGTAAATATTATTTTGAAGCATTAGACAACTACCCTTATAGTTTGCCAGATTGCTTAGAAGCGTTAAACTATGCGCTTTCCTACGACCCAGAAGACGCCGATGCATTGTGTTTGATGGGAAGAATGTACAGTGAAATGTTGAATGATTATGAAAAAGCAAAACTGTATTTTGAAGAAGCCATGCAATGCGACATGACGAATCTTAACACGCCCAAATACTATATTAAATGCCTTTTGGATAACGAAGATTTTCAGGAAGCTGAAAAATTAATAGAGTATTCGCTAAGAATGAAAGGGATTGATAAAGCAACTTTACTGTTTTACAGATCTATACTTTCAGAAAAAAGAGGAAGTCTTAAAAATGCAGTAGCGTTTTTAACCCAAGCAGAAAGATATTGTTATTCGGAATACAGTTTAGATACTGTAAAAAGCAGAAAAAAGTTTATAAAATCTAAAATGCCTAAAAAGAAAAAAAAGGAGACAAAATAAGTCTCCTTTTTATATGCAATTTTTCAATTTTGAATTTCTATATTAAAACATTTTTAAAATAAAAAAATCTCTCAGAAATCTGAGAGATTTTTTGTGGGTCCTGAGGGATTCGAACCCCCGACCCTCTGGGTGTAAACCAGATGCTCTGAACCAACTGAGCTAAGAACCCGAATTTTTTTGAAAGGTTTCGTTTCCTTTTCTGTGGGTCCTGAGGGATTCGAACCCCCGACCCTCTGGGTGTAAACCAGATGCTCTGAACCAACTGAGCTAAGAACCCTCTATACTGTTCCCTTGTTTAGAGTGGTGCAAATATACGACTTATTTACAAATCTCCAAATTTTTTTCTAAAAATTCTCCTACAACAAAGTTACTTCCGCCAATAAAAATCATTTCAGAATTTGTACAATTCTGTTTTGCAGCAAGATACGCATCTTGTACAGAATCAAAAATTTTATAAAAAATTTTCGCCTCCTGAAGTAAATTTTCATACTCTTTAGGATGTCTTCCCCTATGAATGGCTGGTTTTGCAAAATAAAACTTAGAATTTATAGGAAGCAAATTCATTACTTCATCAATTTTTTTATCATTCACAAACCCCAAAACCACATGCTTCTGCATATCGATTGAATTCAATTGTGAAAATACATACTCTAGCCCGGCTTGGTTGTGCCCCGTATCGCAGATCGTTAATGGTTCTTTAGAAAACTCAAACCAACGACCAATGAAGCCTGTATTTCGATGCACGTTTAAAAGACCTGTTTCTATATTTTCTTGTGAAATATGATAGTTTTGATTTTTAAGCTCTTCAATTAAAGCTAAAACGACACGAATATTTTTTCTTTGATAATTTCCAGCTAAGTCAGACTTCAACTCTGTTTGCACCGTTGTTGCATCTATAAAAGATGCAGATTCTTTTTCAGCTTTAGTTTTAATAATGTTTTTTACAACTTCATTTTCATCTCCGGAGACGATGGTAATTCCGCTTTTAATGATTCCTGCTTTTTCGGCAGCTATTTCTTCAATCGTATCACCTAAAATATTTTGATGGTCTAGCTGCACATTCGTAATGGCAGAAACCAATGGTTTAATAATGTTGGTTGAATCTAATCTCCCCCCTAAACCTACTTCAATAATCGCCACCTCCACTTTTTGCTGATAAAAATATTCAAAAGCCATGATGGTCGTAAATTCAAAAAAAGAAGGCTTAATATCTTCCGGAAGATTTTTTAGCTTCAAAATAAAATTATAGACAAAATCTCTATCACAATTTTTTCCGTTTACTTTAATCCTTTCGGTAAAATCTATTAAATGCGGAGAATTGTACAACCCTACTTTGTAACCCGCTTCTTGAAGCACCGAAGCCAACATATTACTAGATGAGCCTTTTCCGTTCGTTCCGCCAATATGAATGCATTTTAGCTTTTCTTGTGGATTCCCAAAGAATGCGCAAAGCTTAATAATATTTTCCAACCCTGGTTTATAGGCTTTCTGCCCGTCGATTTGATAGTTTGGCATTTGTACAAAAAGCCACTCTACCGCTTCCTGATATTGCTGATTTGTCATGATACAAAATTCTTGAAAGTTTTTCTAAAATGAAATATAATTTTTGTTCATCTGTAACTTTTTTGCCTTCTCTTCGTCTAATGATGAAAAAAGCTGATATGAAAAAATTTCTCGTTCTTTTCGCAGGACTTTCTGTTTTGAGCCTTAACGCTCAAGAAAAATGGTCGCTGAGAGAATGTGTAGATTATGCCGTGAAGAATAATTTGCAGGTCATTCAGAATGAATATAATAAGCAAAACCAACAAGCCAACCTAAAAATTGCCCAGAAAAACTATCTTCCTTCTGTAAGCGGAAATATGAGCAATAACGTGAGTTTTGGACAGGCTTCTTTAGGAACAACAAGTATCCGAAATGACCGTTTTAACAACTCGGTAAACCTTGGTGCAGACATGTTAGTGTACAATAACGGAAGGCTTGAAAAGACCATTCGAAAGTCAGAATTTGATGTTGAAGCGAGCCAATACGACATTGAAACCATCAAAAATGATATTTCTCTTCAGATTGCGCAGCAATATTTGAACACACTTTTGAATAAAGAGATTGTAAAAATTAATCAAAGTGCTGTTACGAATGCGCAAAAGCAATATGACCGTTCAAAAATCACAACAGATGTAGGAACTACAGCGCAAACTGTTTTGGCGGAAGCAGCAGCTGCTTTGGCGAGAGAAAGACAAAATCTAAAAACAGCGGAAGTAAACGTAAGCAGAAGCCTTTTTGCTTTAGCGCAACTTTTACAGCTTAAAGAATACAAAGATTTTGATGTGGAAGATGTAGAAATTTCAGAATCTCTTACGCCGCAACTTATTTCTGTAGATGAAGTTTTAACAAAAGCCTACGATTATCAGCCGCAAATAAAAGCAGCGGAAAGCAGAATTAAGTCTGCAGAAGCACAAACTTTAATCAGCCGAACTGCATTTTACCCAACTTTAACAGCGAGTATCGGGATAGGAACTTTCTACAACAACCTTATGAACACCGATACTGTTGGTTATGATAGTTTAATGAATCCAATTTATGAAAGAAACCTTTTCGGTCAGTATAAAGATAATTTCGGCCAACAAGCGAGTTTATCTCTTAATGTACCGATTTTCAACAAAGGTATTACCAAAATTCAGGTAGAACAGGCAAAAATTAACGAAAGTATCGCGAAAAACAATTACGAACAGCAAAAGTTTGCCGTAAGACAAAATGTGCAACAGGCACAGTTTGATGCAGATGCTAATTACGAAATTTACATGGCTGCTACAGAAGCAGAGAAAAACAGCAAACTTTCTTTGGATTTTGCCGAGAAAAGTTACACTGCAGGTCGCTCTACAATTTTTGATGTAAATATTGCGAGAAACAACTATGCTAACGCGCAAGGTTCTGTTGCACAGGCGAAATATAATTATTTATTCAGTTTAAAATTATTGAATTTTTATGCGGGAATTCCGCTAAGTTTGTAAAATGTCTATTCAAACGCTGGAAAAATATTTACCGGAAAACTGCAGACCACATTTAAAAAATTGGTTTTCAAAACATAGCATTCATATAAAAATTACACGAGAGAGAAGTTCAAAGCTCGGAGACTACAGAAAAATGCGTGATTCTTCGCACGAAATCACCATTAATTCTACACTTCAGCCTGAACTTTTCTTTTTTGTATTAACGCACGAACTCGCCCATCTCATCGCTTTTGAAAAATACGGAAGAAGAATTTCTCCTCACGGAAACGAGTGGAAACATACTTTCAGGCAAATGCTTTTGGAAAGCATCGACGTATATAGTGAAGACTTGAAACCCATTATTGTAAAATTTTCTAGATCTCCAAAAGCTAATTTTATGGCAAGCCCCGAATTGGTAAAATACTTTCGCTTTGAAAGTGAAGATGATAGTGGTATTTACATAGAAAACATCAATAAAGGAGAGCAGTTTATTTACCGAAATCAACGTTATGTTTTAGAAGGTCTGATTAAAAAAAACTATCTTTGTAAGAACCTCGAAACAGGAAGAAAGTACTCTTTCAGACCTTTGGCGAGGGTACAAAATTGTAGTTAAAAAATGTCAGCATCAAATCAATATTGTGTAATTATGGCAGGAGGTATCGGAAGTCGTTTCTGGCCTCTAAGCACGCAGAAATTCCCTAAACAATTTCAGGATATTTTGGGAACTGGGCGCACCATGATTCAACAAACCTATGACCGAATCAGCAAAATAATTCCTAAAGAAAACATCTTTGTGATTACACACAAAGAATATGTTTCTCTGTCGCACCAACAACTTCCCGAAGTACCTGAAGAAAATATTGTTGGCGAACCATTAATGAAAAATACAGCGGCATGTAATCTTTACATGGCGAACAAAATTGCAGAACTCAACCCAGAAGCTACAATGATTGTGCTTCCTGCAGACCATTTAATTTTAAAAGAAGATATTTTCTTAGAAAAAGCAAAAATCGCTCTAAAACTAGCTTCTGAACAAGATTACCTTGTTACATTAGGAATTACCCCAACAAGACCCGATACAGGATATGGATACATTCAGTTTGTAGACAAAAAAGGAGCAGATTATCATAAAGTAAAAACTTTTACCGAAAAACCAATTTTAGAACTGGCTAAAACATTTCTAGAAAGTGGTGATTTTCTTTGGAACGCAGGTATTTTTATATGGAATGTACAATCTATTAAAAAAGCTTTCGACGAGTTTCTACCGGAAATGACTCAGCAATTTACCTCTTGCGAATACAATGCAGAAAGCGAAAGTAGCTGTGTAGAAATTATTTATCCTAAAATTCAGAAAATATCTATTGATAACGGAATTTTAGAAAAAGCTAAAAACGTGTACGTAATTCCTGCAGATTTGGGCTGGAGCGACCTTGGAACCTGGACTTCTGTTTTCGAAAACAGCGAAAAAGACGACAACAACAACGCAAACCCTCATAAACACTCTTTAACGTATAATGCAGCCGGAAACATTATCCATCTAAAAAACACAAATAAAGCGGTGGTGATAGACGGTTTACACGATTTTATCGTTGTAGATACAGAAAAGGTTTTGTTGATCTGCCCCAGAGAACACGATCAATTGATTAAAGATTATGTTCTGGATCTAAAAAACCTTAAAAAAGGAGATAAATTTATGTAAAAAGTCGGCATTATTTATGCTGCAATTCTGTTTATGAATATTTTAAAAAATACGGCAGCTTTCATCATAATGTTTTTTTCTACCTTCTTTTTTGCGCAAGAAAAGAAGAAGTTTTCTAGCGATCAAAATATTTTGTCGAGAATTATTCCAAACGATCGATATGATTTTTGGGCTTTGGTTTATAATAGCTATGGTAAAGATCAAGAAGTAAAATTTTCGGGCAGCAAGAAAGATTACCTTCCCCAATTTTCGGGCTTCAATATAGCACCAAATGAAGATTCTTTCTTTTATATTGTATATTCTAAAGGTGGAAAAACTAATTACATCACCGAACTCCCTGCACTACAACCCTTTATCGGAAAGATTGATAATGCGGAAGAAGCTGCACTTTCTGCCGTTTTGGAAGGCTATGTTATCGAGCATGAATTTGCAGATTATGCAGCCAATTATTATGAGGATAACAAAAACTATTATTTGGATCTAGGGAAATTAACTTCGAAAGAATGCCCTTATCAAAAGAAACATTTTACATTAAGACTTTCAAAAGCTACGGGAAAAATTGAAGAAGCAAAAGAAAATGGATCTTACATTGAGCTTTATAATAAAAAATGTACGAACAATCCGAGACTTTTAAAACTCGAAAAAAAGGAAGAACCCAAAGATGACCCTAAAAAACAGCCTGCAAAAAAGCGAAAATAACCCGTTTGAAACAGAACGCCTTATCATTCGTCTCATTTCTTTAGATGATGCACAACTCATTTTTGATCTTTACAATATGCCGAGTTTCATTAAATTTATCGGAAACCGAAATATTACCAATCTTGAAGCCGCAAAAAACTATATTGAAAACAGATTTTTTCCTCAAATTGAAAAATTAGGATACGGAAATTATGCTGTCATTTTAAAAGAAGGTAATGTGAAAATTGGCGCAGTAGGAATTTTCGAAAGAGAAGGTTTAGATGTTGCCGATATTGGTTTTTCTGTTTTAGAAGCATTTGAAGGAAAAGGATTGATGTTTGAAGCTTCAAAAAAAATAAAAGACGAGGTGATGCAAAACTTTGGTTTAAAAAAGATTTCCGCAATTACCACAAAAGATAATATTTCGTCTCAAAAACTCATTCAAAAACTCGGTCTTGAGTTTATGAAGTTTGTGACACTTCCTAAGGATGATGAAGAATTGATGTATTTTGAAAGTCAATAGTTTTTTTAAACACAAAAAAAGCTATCATTCTCGTGACAGCTTTTCCTTTATTTTATTTGCTAAATGAATGGTTTTACAACATTCCCAGTTCAAATTTAGCCTCTTCGCTCATCATATCTTTATGCCAACTTGGCTCGAAGGTTAATTCTAAATCTACACTTTTTACGTTTTCAACCTCTGCAACTTTATCTTTTACTTCTTGAGGAAGCGTTTCTGCAACAGGACAATTGGGTGTCGTAAGCGTCATAATAATCTTTACATCGGCATCTTCAGAGATTTGAACATCATAAACCAATCCCAATTCATAAATATCTACCGGAATTTCCGGGTCGTAAACCGTTTTTAAAACTCCTATTATTTCTTCGCCAATATCTGCAATCTGATCGTCTGTAAATTTCATTTTTAATGATTAATCTTAATTTGAGTACCTTTTCAACAAATCTTCCTGACGCATACGTCGGAAAATATTCGCCAAAGTTAAGACATCTTTTTCACAATAGTCTACAATTCTCTGCAAGTCTTTTTCTATGTAGTAAATTGATGAAACCATTGAGCCATCAATATCATCCTTCGGAGTTGGAATTCCGAAAACATGAGCTAGAAGTTCCAAAGAGACAAAACTTTTGTAATCGCCAAACTTCCAAAGCTCCATTGTATCGATATGCGGAATTTCCCAAGGCTTCTTCCCAAACATTTGAAATGGCGATGGTGGCTGCATTCCGTTAATCAAAAAACGTCTTGCAATCCAAGGGAAATCGAATTCTTTCCCGTTGTGAGCACAGAGAATCACATCACGAAGTCGCATACTGTTAAAAATTTCGCCAAATTCTAAGAGAAGCTCTTTCTCATCGTCACCAGAAAAACTTTTGATTTTTAAAGTATCATTTTTCTCCAACATTCCGATGGTAATGCAGATTATTTTACCAAATTCAGCCATAATTCCTGCTCTTTCATAGAAATCTTCGGCAGAAATTTCGTCTTTTCTTTGATGTTTTGTTTTCTTATCCCACAACGCTTGTTCTGCAGGCGACAACTCTTGCCAATCGCCGTATTGAGGGACGGTTTCTATATCGAGAAATAAAATTTTTTCTAAAGGTATATTCTGTATCATCGTTATTTTTTTTCAAATGAAAGGTATGGCATAATATGTGAAATAACAAGACATCAAACCAAACAAAATCCTATTTTATGAAAAAGCTATTAATTTTATGCAGTGGTATTTTTGTACTTAGTTTAGCATCTTGTAGCGAAAATGCAGACGACAACGGTTCTTCAGCCACCTTAAATGTAAGACTTACCGATGGTCCTGCAGATTATGATGCTGTAAATATCGACATTCAAAGAATAGAAATCAACAGCAACGGACAATGGACCGAGCTTAATTTCCCAAATCCCGGGATTTACAATCTTTTAGACTTCAAAAACGGTGCAGATGTTGTTTTAGGACAAGCAATTCTTCCCGCAGGAAACGTTTCTCAGATGAGAATGGTTTTAGGTCCCAACAATTCTATATTGATAAATGGAGTTAGTTATCCTCTTCAAACTCCTTCAGCACAACAAAGTGGTTTAAAATTTAATTGGAATCAAAACCTTGCAGGAAATGGAGCTTATACCGTTTGGATTGATTTTGATGCAGGAAGATCTATCGTAAAGACAGGAAATGGCTCTTATATTCTAAAACCTGTTATCAAAGCTTTCTCTGAGCTTACCAACGGACAAATTAAAGGTTACGTGAAACCACAAAGCGCTAATGCAGTCATTCACGCAATCGTTGCTTCGGATACAATTGCGACGGCAATTCCAAATCCGGACGGATTCTTTATGTTTTCTGGCTTAAACCAAGGAAATTATACCATTTCTTACGACGCAGGCAACACAACAGGATATATGGATGAAAACGCCAATAATATCCCTGTAACTTTCGGACAAATTACTGATCTAGGTATAAAAACACTTAGTCAATAAACGATTTTAGCCGACTGCCAAACCATTTTTAGAAGGAAGTGATGTTGTAAGCAGCGTCACTTCTTTTGTATTCTCACCATACACTCCTAAAACCAAACATTCACTAAAAAAATTAGCAATCTGTTTCTTTGGAAAATTTACAACCGCTAAAATTTGTTTGCCCACTAAATCAGTTTTTTCATACAATGCGGTAATTTGTGCAGATGATTTTTTGATTCCTAAATCTCCAAAATCGATTTCCAATTTATAAGAAGGATTTCTAGCATTCTCAAAATCGGCAACCGAAATAATCGTTCCACATCTAATATCTAATTTTTCAAAATCTGCCCAAGAAATTTCAGGTTTTACACTCATTGTTGAATTTTTTAAACAAAAATATTAAAAATTAAACACAAAAATTCCGTGAAAATACCTCAACATCAATTGAAAAAATTTTTAACTTTACTTAAAACACAGAATAATGTTGATAAAAATTTACGGAAGTGCCATCTTCGGAGTTTCTGCCCAAACCATCACCATAGAAGTAAATATAGACACAGGCGGAGTTGGCTATCATTTGGTTGGCTTACCCGATAACGCAATTAAAGAAAGCAGTTACAGAATTTCTGCGGCACTTAAAAATGTTGGCTACAAAATCCCCGGAAAAAAAATTACCATCAATATGGCTCCCGCAGATTTGCGCAAAGAAGGAGCTGCATACGACTTGAGTATCGCAATGGGGATTCTTGTGGCTTCTGACCAAATTATTGCAGAAAACATCAACGAATACATCATTATGGGAGAACTTTCACTTGATGGAAGTCTTCAGCCGATAAAAGGTGTTTTGCCAATTGCTATTCAAGCGCGGGAAGAAGGTTTCAAAGGTATAATTTTGCCTAAACAGAATACGAGAGAAGCAGCTATTGTAAACAATCTTGACGTTTATGGTGTTGAAAACATTAAAGAAGTGATAGACTTTTTTAACGAAGGAAAACCTTTAGAGAAAACCGTTTTAGACACCCGAAAAGAATTTCAAGAAAAAATAAACCTTTTCCCTTTCGATTTTTCTGAAGTGAAAGGACAGGAAACCGCAAAACGAGCGATGGAAGTTGCTGCAGCGGGCGGTCACAACATTATTTTAATTGGCCCTCCCGGAAGTGGAAAAACTATGTTGGCAAAAAGAGTTCCGAGTATTTTGCCTCCTTTAACATTAAAAGAAGCTTTAGAAACCACAAAAATTCATTCTGTTGCCGGAAAAATGGGCGCAGAAACTTCGTTAATGACTGTGCGTCCTTTTAGAAGTCCGCATCACACGATTTCGGATGTAGCGCTTGTTGGTGGTGGAAGTTATCCGCAACCGGGAGAAATTTCTTTGGCACATAACGGTGTCTTATTTTTAGACGAAATGCCTGAATTTAAAAGAACAGTTTTGGAAGTGATGAGACAACCTTTGGAAGACAGGGAAGTTACGATTTCGAGGGCGAAATTTACTGTAAATTATCCTTCAAGTTTTATGTTGGTGGCATCGATGAACCCAAGTCCGAGTGGATATTTTCCGGATGACCCAAATAATACCTCATCTCAATTTGAAATGCAACGATATATGAATAAACTTTCGGGACCGCTTTTAGACCGAATTGACATTCATGTGGAAGTTCAAAAAGTAGAATTTGAGCAACTTACCGAAAAACGAAAAGGTGAAAAAAGCGAAGATATTCGCCAACGTGTTTTGAAGGCACGCGAGATACAAAACGAACGATATAAAGATTTAAAAATCAGTTACAACGCTCAAATTGGCTCTAGAGAATTAGAAAAATACTGTGAGTTGGATGATGCTTCTTTTAACCTCATCAAAACTGCTATGGAAAAACTAAATCTTTCAGCAAGAGCTTACGACAGAATTCTAAAAGTAGCCAGAACTATTGCCGATTTGGAAGAATCTGAACCTATTCTTTCGCACCACGTTTCTGAAGCGATACAGTACAGAAGTTTGGATAGAGAGTTTTGGAATGTGTAAAAAATTAAATTCCTTTTTTACCCTGAAGAATCATTTCTATCATTTTTACTTTTCTGCGCTCTCTTGTTTCAGGTTTTTTGGCTTCTTCAATCCATCGAATATATTCTTTTTGGTGGGTATAACTCATTTTATCAAAAAGATTTTTTGCAGTTGGATTTCCGCTAAAGATAAGCGCAATATCTTCCGCAACAGAAACTGTTCTTTCTTCTTTGTCTTCTATTAAAGAAACAAAAACTTCGTCTCCAAAGCTTTTTCCAAGTTCCTTCCTGACTTCCTGTGTTAATCCCAAAATATGACAATCTGATTTCATTTTTGCTAAACTTCCTCTATACTCAACTTTTCCATCGAAAATCGCCTTTATTTTCACCTGACCTTTTTTATTAAAAAGTTTTTCAACAGAAAAAGGAAATTCCACAAAAGCAGCATTCATCTCTCCGTTTTGCAGGATTACAGCCAAAAACTCAATATTTTGATTTTCCATAATTTCTCCTATTTATTCTCAAAAATAAAAAAACCGCAGAATAAAAATTCTACGGTTCTTAAAATATATTTAGAAAAATTACTTCTTCTTTTTTGCAGGTGCTTTTGTCGGCACTTTAGACTTTCCTGTATCTGCAGGAGTGTTTTCGTCTTTAATTAATTTCAACTCGTCTACAATTCTTCTTGCTCCAGCGAATTTGTCGATTGTCCAAAGAACAAAACGAACGTCTACACTGATTGTTTTTTGCCATTCTTTTTCGAAAACGATATCTCCACTTAAAGCTTCGCTGTTTCCGTCGAATGCGATCCCGATAAGATTTCCGTCTCCATCGATTACCGGAGAACCAGAGTTACCACCAGTAATATCGTTGTTAGAAAGGAAGTTTACTGGCAAATAACCTGCTTTATCAGCATACATTCCGTAATCTTTAGCCCCTTGAAGAGCAAGAACTCTTTGTGGAAGATCAAACTCTTCGTCGTTTGGTTTGTATTTACCTACTAAACCTTCCATTGTAGTATAGTAGTTTTCTGTAACACCGTAGTAGTTTCTATCTTGTCTAATTGGCAAAGTATCGATTTGCCCATAAGTAAGTCTCATAGTAGAGTTTGCATCTGGATAGAATTTTTTCTCAGGCATTGCTTTCATTAGCCCTGCAAGGAACATTCTGTTATTCTTAGCAAAATTTTCGTCTACTTTCATCCATCTGTCAGAAGAAGCTTTTTGATCGGCCATAATTCCTCTTGCGATTTTCAACAAAGGATCTGCATCTAGCTTCACACGGTCTGGATTCATTACAAAATTGGTAACCGAAGTTTTATTTGCAAAGATTGAAGAGTACGCTACGTTTGAAAGATTTTTTGCATCTAGCCCCATTAAAGTTGGTGAAGCTACATCTGGGTTTACATATCCTTGGTAAAGATTTACCATAGAATTCATCATTTCACCTTCCAATTCGGTATTGATGTTTTCGTAAGTTTCTTTAATAGCTGCTTCCAATTTTGGTTTCATCGCCAATCTTCCCGCCATATCTTGTGTTGCATAAGTATTCAAAACACTAGATAATTGAAGAGCGATCGAGAAATATTTTGTATTTCTTGTTAAAATTGAAGCATAATTTCTCTCAACATTTCTATCAGAAGTTTGCTTGTAATAGTTTTTAAGTTGTTCTAAAACATCATCATACTCATAACTTCCAGATTTCATAACCCATTCAGAGAAAGATTTTTCCAGGGCTCTTTTATCTTCAATTGTTCCGTTTTTGTTTACGGCATCAATAGTTCCTTGTCTGTTTTTCCAGTAGTTTGCAACAGAAGCATACTGAGAAGCATAAG
The DNA here is from genome assembly GCF_057180445.1 of Chryseobacterium sp. HNCC26DJ239. Taxonomy (NCBI): domain Bacteria; kingdom Pseudomonadati; phylum Bacteroidota; class Flavobacteriia; order Flavobacteriales; family Weeksellaceae; genus Chryseobacterium; species Chryseobacterium sp. HNCC26DJ239. The sequence goes on along the minus strand of NZ_JBXUGJ010000004.1, from coordinate 509,820 downwards.
CCAATTGAGTGGTCTTATCCTTATCCATATACTTTTTCATTACATCCATTGCCAATTTAGAAGCTTGTACCCAAGCTGGATAGTCTTTATCTACCATCTGCTGAATTCCGAATGAAGAAAGGTAACGGTTGGTTCTTCCTGGATACCCTAAAATCATAGAAAAATCACCTGGTTTTACTCCTTTCAAAGAAACAGGCAAGAAATGTTTAGGCTTCAAAGGAACGTTTGCTGGAGAATATTCTGCAGGATTTCCCGCTGCATCTGCATACACTCTGAAAACAGTGAAGTCTGCAGTATGTCTTGGCCACTCCCAGTTGTCTGTATCACCACCAAATTTTCCTAAAGATGAAGGCGGTGCACCCACTAATCTAATATCTTTATAATCTTGATAAACGAAATAATAAAACTCGTTTCCGTTGAAGAAATCTCTTACAACTACCGTATATTTTCCGTTTTCTGAATTTTCTTTCTGAATAGCTTTTGTCTCTGCATCAATCACAGCTTTTCTTTCAGCAGCAGACATATTGTTGTTAAGCTTTGAATTAATTCTTTGTGTAGCATCATCCATTCTTACCAAAAATCTTACGTAAAGATCTTTCGCATTGAACTCGTCTTTGTCTTTCATTGCCCAGAAACCATTTTTCAGGTAATCTTTTTCAGGCGTAGAAGCTGCAGCTACAGCACCATAACCGCAATGGTGATTGGTAAAAATAAGACCTCTGTCTGAAACGATTTCTCCTGTACAAAAACCTCCAAAACTTACGATAGCATCTTTTAAGCTTGAATTGTTTACAGAATAAATCTCTTCCGGAGTAAGATGCAGACCTTCTTTCTGCATATCTACACCGTTAAGTCTTTTGACAAGCATCAGAAGCCACATCCCTTCATCTGCCCTCATCTGAGCAAAGCTCAGTAAGAAAGTGAATAATAAAAATATTCTTTTCATTTTTTAAATAATTTTTGTGTGGCTAATTTACTAATTTTTACCTTATTCTGATGGTAAGTGGTATAAAATTGGGTAGGTTTCCTGTATGAAAAAGTTAAAATTACTTAGTTTACTTACCCTTTTTACGGTATTTATAATTTCTTGCGCAACAAAACCTGTCGCAAACCCCAATCTGCAAAGAGAATGGATGCTCGTTTCTTTCAAAAATTTTTCTAAAGAAGAACTCGTAAAAGCCAATGCTAAAATTGATTTGAAGCCAACTGACAAACCAGAACTTTTTAAAGGCGGTGCAAAAATGGGTTGCAACAGCATTTTTTTCAGTGCAGAACTGAAAAGTAAAGACAAAATAATGTTCTCAGATGCAGGAAGCACTATGATGGCTTGTCTAAATATGAAACTCGAAACAGAGTTTTTAAAAACACTTCCAGGAACCAAAAATTACTCAATTAACGGGCATTTTTTAACTATTACCGACGAAAATGGACAAGTGATGAGATTTGTTGCAGCAGATTGGGATTAAGCACAATTTTTCACTTTTCAGACTGAAAAATTAATCCTTAAGAAAAAATTAGCTCAACAATACACTTTCTCATAGGTGAATTTTGTATTTCAAAAGAAAAAATGTTATCTTGTAAATCTTATAAAATAGATCAATTTTAATGTTAGAAAAAAAGCAACATAATTACGAAAAAGCAGTTTTGGTAGGCGTTGTTACACAACATCAGGACGAAGACAAACTACAAGAATATATGGACGAGCTGGAGTTTCTTGCGTACACTGCAGGAGCTACAGTAGACCGTCGTTTTACCCAAAAACTTACTCAGCCAGATTCTAAAACCTTTGTAGGAAGCGGGAAAGTACAGGAAATAAAAGAATACGTAAAAGAAAACGAAATTGGAACCATCATTTTTGATGATGAACTTTCTCCTTCTCAGCTTAAAAATTTAGAAAGAGAAGTAGAAGTGAAAATTCTTGACCGAACCAACCTAATTCTCGATATTTTCGCACAAAGAGCACAAACTTCTTACGCAAGAACTCAGGTAGAATTGGCGCAATATCAATACCTACTTCCGCGACTTACCAGAATGTGGACCCACCTTGAGCGACAAAAAGGGGGAATCGGGATGCGTGGTCCCGGTGAAACAGAAATTGAAACCGATAGAAGGATTATTAGAGACAGGATCACTTTACTGAAAGACAAACTGAAGATTATCGACAAACAAATGGCTACCCAAAGAAACAATCGCGGGAAAGTCGTGCGTGCCGCTTTGGTAGGCTACACCAACGTAGGAAAATCTACTTTGATGAATGCCCTTTCAAAATCTGAAGTTTTTGCCGAAAACAAATTGTTTGCAACGCTAGATACAACGGTGAGAAAAGTGGTTATCGGAAACCTTCCGTTTTTATTGACAGATACTGTTGGTTTTATCAGAAAACTTCCGACGCAGTTGGTAGAATCTTTCAAATCTACTTTGGATGAAGTAAGAGAGGCAGATTTACTTATCCACGTAGTTGATATTTCTCACGAAAGCTTTGAAGACCACATCGAATCTGTAAACCAAATTTTAATGGAAATTAATTCACACCAAAAGCCGATGGTAATGGTTTTCAATAAAATTGATGATTTCAGCTACGAAAAGAAAGACGAAGACGACCTTACTCCATCTACCAAGAAAAATATTTCGTTGGAAGAATGGAAAAAGACATGGATGTCTAAATCTAAATATCCTACCGTTTTTATCTCTGCTTTAACGAAAGAAAACTTCCCGGAAATGAAGAAATTGATTTATGACGAAATACACAAAATTCATATCTCAAGATTCCCTTACAACGATTTTCTCTTTGAATATTTTGACGAGGAAGAAGAAAACAAATAACCTAAAAATTTATGATGAAAAAACATTTCATCCTTTTTCTAATGCTTGGTTTTGGGTTGATTTTGGCTCAAAAATCTAAAATCGACCTTAAAAGCATTGAAAAAAACCTTGAAAGCAAAAAGTCTAATTACAGCTACGACAAGCTGATTTTCAAATATCAAGGTCTTCCAAAGTCTCTGGATAGTATTGAAGCACAACATCTTTACTACGGTAGAAACTTTCAGAAAACCATTTCTACAACCGATTCGGAATTTAAAAAACTCACAGACTCTTTCCGAGACAAAGACATGGATAAATGCCTTGCTTTGGGAAAAGAATTGTACAGCAAAGACCCCACAAATCTCGATATTCTGCTGATTCTTTTGCGCGGTTATGAAGCTAAAAAAGATGTTTCAAATTTTTCGCATCACATGACGCAGTTAAGAACACTTACAGACGCTATAAAAAGTTCTGGAGACGGAAAATCAGAAAAAACAGCGTATGTAGTAAACACAGTTGGAGACGAATATATTCTTTTGAATATTTTAAATATCGGACAAGATTACGAAAGACATTCGCAAGCTTCAAAAGACGCAATGTTCGACATTTGGCAGAAAGGTGAAGACAAATTATATATAAAAGTTCTGTATTTGGGCTTTTAAATATTTAAAAAATTTTAATGGAATTATATTATTCGTTTTCAGTATTAATCGTACTTGCATCTATATTTGCTTATATCAATTATCGCTTCTTAAAACTTCCAAGCACCATAGGAATTATGGTGATTGCCATTACCGTGTCTATCGTTTTGGTTTTCTTTGGCGAAACACTTTTCCCGAAAACATTCAACAGACTTCATCAATTGATGACGAGTATAGACTTCACCGAAGTTTTGATGGGCGCAATGCTCAATTTTTTACTTTTCGCAGGAGGAATTCATGTAAATATTGATGATTTGAAAGAGCAACTTCGCCCGATCGTTATATTTTCTACAGCCGGCGTTGTGATTTCTACTTTCGTGGTGGGAATCGGCATGTACTATTTAATGCCGATAATTGGAGTACAAATTCCGTTCATATTTTGTTTGGTTTTTGGAGCATTAATTTCTCCAACCGACCCTGTTGCGGTTTTAAGTATTCTAAAACAAGCCAAAGTTTCCAAAGCTTTAGAAACCAAAGTTGCGGGAGAATCTTTGTTCAACGATGGGATGGCGGTTGTTGTTTTCACCGTAGTTTTACAAATTGCAATTGGGGAAGAAGTAGATTTGAACCTTGAAAGCATTGGTTTACTTTTACTAAAAGAAGCAGGTGGCGGTTTACTTTTGGGGATTATTTTAGGATGGATTACTTCGAGATTAATGCGTGAAGTAGACGATTATATCATCTCTGTTTTGGTAACGCTTTCTGTGGTAATGGGAGGTTATCTTATTGCCCATCAAATGCATATTTCAGGGCCATTAACGATGGTTGCAGCCGGACTTTTCATGGGGAATTTCAACATGAAATTTAAAATGAAATCTATCACACAAGATTATTTAATTAAATTTTGGGAGTTGATTGATGAAATTTTAAACGCCGTCCTTTTCCTTTTTATCGGTTTCGAACTTTTAATGATTAAAGATTTAAAACACTTTATGATTCCTGGTCTTGTGGCGATTGTTGTGGTGCTCATTGCAAGATTTGTCTGCATTTGGCTTCCGACAAGATTTATGTCACTAAAAACAAGGTTCAGTCCGCAAACGGTAAAAGTTTTGGTTTGGGGAGGGATTCGTGGCGGTGTTTCTATCGCTTTAGCCATGTCGATTCCGAAAGGCGAATACAGCGATGCGATTTTGAGTATTACGTATTGCGTTGTGGTGTTTTCCATTATTGTTCAAGGACTTACCATTGCAAAAGTGGCAAACCCAAACAAAATTGCAAAAGAAGAACAAGAGCTGGAAATTACTTTAGAAGAACATTAAAACACAAACCATGATTGAAGATATAAAACAGGCACTTTCAGAACTCGCGATTCCAGAAAAAGCGGTGTTTTTTCCTAAATTTTTTAAAACAGGAAAAGGAGAATACGGCGAAGGAGATTTGTTTCTCGGAGTAAAAGTTCCAGACCAAAGAGCGGTTGCCAAAGAATTTTATGCTAAAATTTCATTACCGGAAATTGCAGAACTTCTGCAATCAAACTATCATGAACACAGACTGACTGCCGTTTTTATGTTGGTTTCGAAATTTGAAAAAACAAAAGATAAAAACCAGAAAGAAGAGATTGTTCAGTTTTATTTAAACAATTTAGAAGGCATCAACAATTGGGATATAGTAGATTCTAGTTGCTACAAAATCTTAGGAAGATATGCTTTTGAAAACGATAAAGCTGAAATATTAATGAAACTTGCAGAGTCTGAAAACATGTGGCACAAAAGAATTGCCGTAGTTGGGACGATGCATTACGTGAAAAAAGGTAGTTTTGAACTCACCAAAAAATTGGTTTTGAAAAACCTTCAACACAGCCACGATTTAATGCACAAAGCAAACGGTTGGCTTTTGCGAGAAATGGGAAATAAAAACGAAAAAGAACTTCTCGATTTCCTGAATGAACATTATACAGAAATGCCTCGAACAAGCCTTCGATACGCCATTGAAAAGCTTGATGAAAACCTGAGACAAGATTATTTAAAAGGAAACATTTAATACGAAAATGAAATTTAAAAACATACTTTTCATCATTCCAATTTTTCTCTTAACGAGCTGTTTTGATATTTTAGACAAAGTAAATATAAAAGCAGACGGAAGCGGCGATTATACCTTAATTTTGAATGCAAGCAAAAGCAAAACAAGAATCGCATCCCTTTCTAAAATGGAAACCGTGAACGGAAAAAAAGTTCCGAAAAGACCAGAAATTGAATCAAAAATAAACCAAGCCGCACAAATTTTCAAAACTACACCAGGAATTTCAAACGTGAAAACCTCGATGGATTTTGATAATTACATCATTAAACTAAGTTGCAGTTTCAAAAAAATTGAAAACGTAAATGCCGGTTTAGAACAATTAAAAGCCAAAAATATTATCGGAAAGATGATTCCGACAAATATTTACACTTCAAATTTGGCAAAAAAAACTTTTACGAGAAATAAAGTGAATACCTTTAAAGACGATTATCAAAAACTTAGCGCCGCCGATAAAGAGGTTTTTGCAACCGCAAAATACACTTCGGTTTTACAGTTTGAAAACACTATAAAATCTCAAAGCAACGCTATTTACCAGCTTTCACCAAACAAAAAAGCGGTAAAAGTTGATGGTAATATTTTAGATTTTATTCTTGAGAAAAAACCACTTCAAAACAATATACAACTTCAATAAACTAATTACAAAATGAAAAACTTTATCATAAAAGCTCAAAAAATTGGCTTCCTCATATTTTCCTTTGCGTTTCTGAGTGCACAGCAAAATATGAAGCTTCCGAAAGACGCTCTTTTGTACATGGAAATCAACGGAAAACAGCTCAATAAAAAAATGAATTGGGAAAAGCTGAATCCGTTTTTTAAAGAAATCAGCAAAGACGAAGACAATAAAAAACCTTCTTGGAACGATTTCTCAAAAACCGGAATAAAATATGATGAAACACAGTATCATTACGCATCAAAAAATGATTCTGTTTACGCCTATACATCGTATTTCACGATTGATAATCAGTCAAAATTCAAAGAATTCATCAATACGATAAAGAAAACCGGACAAGAAATCACAAAAAAAGCAAAATACGAATTTGTAGACCTCAACGATAATGTTTTTGTTGCCTGGAACGACAGAAAAGCGGTTCTAAAAATGATGACCTACGAAAAGCCATACAAATATGATGATATGGTTTTTGCAGACAGCACGACGGTCGCAGTAGACAGTGTTGCCGTTGCCATAGACAGCGCAGCCATTGCAGAAATTGAGGTTGAAAAACCATTTGATTACAAAGAAGAAATTCAGAACCTGAAAGACGAAATCAAATATCTTCAAGAAAACATTAAAGACAGCAACGCAGAAATTGCGAAGTTCAAAAAAGACATCAAATATTTAGAGAAAAACCACAAATATCCTGAAGAAGCCAAGAAAGTAAGCGACTCTACTTACAAAGAAAAAAGCGATGAAGAAATGCCTCTTCCGACTCCGCCCAACAAAGACCAGAGCGAAGATGACGATGAAGAAATGGAAGACGATTACGACTTCAAAGCCGAAGCAAAAGCCGATTCTCTTTACCAAAAAGAGATGGATTCTATTAACATAGAAAACTTTAAAATTGCTAAAAAACTAGCTGAAGCAGACTTCGACCTTTACTTCGATTCTTCTCTTGAACTAGAGGTTTCTAAGGATTTATTAAGCTTTAGAGATGCAAATTCAGATATGTTTATCTACAGTAATTACGGAAAAATCTTTGGGAACGATGCCTACAGAAGTTTGTACAGAGATTTTGATGTTGATAAAATTTTAGGAAAGCTTTACAATTCGAACACCACCTATAATCTTTACTTTGATGACGATAAAGTAAGGTTGATTAGCAATTATCAACATAAAAACGAAGACATTAATAATCGATTTGCAGCAGTTTACGACGGAAAAAAGAATAAAAACCTTACCGCTTTAATCAACGATAAAAGTATTGGTTATTATTCATTAAACCTCAACGGATACAAATATTTCGACCTTATTTACAGTCTTTTTGAAAACTCAGGAGACGGCGCTTATCAAAAAGAAATTCAGCTGATTTTAGAAACAGTGAAAATTGTTTTAGACGAAGAAGCAATCTCAAAAATCGCTCCAGGAAACGGAATTTTTGTTTTAAACGAACTTAAATCTAAAAAAGTAGAGTACACAGATTTTGAATACGACGACGATTACAACGAAAAAGAAGTAAAGAAAACCAAAGATGTTACCGTTCCGGAATTCACTTTTGCGTTTGCAACAGAAAATGAAAAATATTGGAACAGAATTTTCGACATGCTGATTTCGAATAAAGAAACGGCGAAAGTGATGACGAAAGAAGGCAATTTCTACAAATTTAAAGAAGAAAAAAGTGAAGGTGCAATTGAACAACTTTACTTTACTATTAAAGACGGAATCGTATATATAACGACTTCTAAAGAAAACATCACTCCAAAAACGCAGTCTGAATCTTCTAAAAAATGGACGAAAGATGCAGCGAAATACGCAGTTTCCGGAAGATTTGATTTGCAAAAACTTTTGGTTGCTTTAGACCACGAACTTACCGAAAGCTCTGAAATAAAACTATTGAATCTGATGAAGAAAAACGCTGGAGAATTTATCTACAAAAGCGAAATAAAAAACAACAGCATACAGACTGAAATAGATTACAACATAAAAAATGCTGCCGAAAACAGCTTGATGTATTTCTTCAATTTAGCCGATGAAATCTACAAGATTACAGAATCTGAAAAGAAAAACCACACCCTATAAATGAAAAAAAGAAAGCTCTTTTTCTTGATATTGGTTGCTGCGTTGTTGGCGTTGTATTTTGGATTGTTTCACAAAAACAAAGACCTAAAATACATTCCCGACAACGCAGACGCCGTTGTGGTAATCGATGTAAAAAAACTGGCAAGAAACTACCTTTCAGAAGCAATTTTGCATCCTTCAACCTGGTTTAAAGAAAACCAAGAGAAAGGCCAAAAAAAATGGTTGAATGCAGGAATAAAAATTCCGGATTTTATTGCGTTTTTCCACCTTCCGAACGAGAAAACAAATTCTTGGTACACGATTTTACCAATTAAAAACAAAGAAAAATTGCAGGAATTTTTAAAGGCAGAAAAATTTCAGTTAAAAAATGAAAATGTTTACCAAAAAGGAAGTATTTCCTTAAAAATCGTAGACAAAATTCTTATCGCCGGAAATTCGGAAACAGCTTTTAACACTCTTGAAAAAACATTTTCGTCACCTCCTAAAAATATTAAAAACGCCGATGAATTTATGACCGAAGATTTTGGCGTTTTGGCGATTTTAAAAGATAAAAAAATTCAAAAATACGGCATCAATTTGGGAGAAGATTTCATTGAAATAAGCAATTCTAATGATTTTAAAAGTAAAATTCCCTCTACTTTACAACCCAAACATTTTCTGGAATCCAACCTCAACCAAAAGAATTTAAAACTATTTTCTACCCTTTTTAAAAACGATGTATTTCTGGATGAAAACATCAATTCTGTGGAAATCGTTTCAGATTTAAAACAGGTTTCAGATACCATTATCAGCTTCGATTATGATGAAAATTTTAATGAAGTAGAAAAAGTAAGCATTCAAAAAATTATACAGCCACAATATTCTATTCAACTAAAGACTTCAAATCCGAATAAAGTTTGGGCGAACTTGAAAAATCAACGTAAAATTGATGCTAAAAACCAATTTACAGCGGTTCCATTTTTGCCAAATCAAATTCAAAAAGAGAAGAATGGTTTATGGATTCAAACAAAAAATCATCCTCAAATTTTAAAAAACATTCCCGATAATTATTTTATACTAAAAAACGACGCGCTTCTTTTATCTTCCATTACGTCTTTATCTGAAACTGAAAGAAGAAAATGTAACGACATCGATTATCTTTTTTACTTGAATAAAGGCAATGATTTTGTACTAAAATTGCAGTTTAAAAAAGGAAATCTCCCACTTATTTTACGTTAAAATCTCCCATGAATTCTGAAAACCTTGCGCTCCTGAAAACGGTTACCCATTATTCTCTACACCTGATTTTTCCAGTGTTTATTGCCTTGGTTTTTTACAGAAAAAATTGGAAGAAAACGTACTTTATTTTACTCGCTACGATGTTGGTAGATGCAGACCATCTTTTGGCAAACCCAGTTTTTGACTCAGGAAGAATGAGTATTGGCTTTCATATTTTACATTCTTATCCTGCGATTGCGGTTTATTTTTTGATGCTTTTTTTTAAAGGAAACATCAGAATTGTAGCCATCGGATTGCTTTTTCACATGTTTACAGATTTCCAAGACTTTTATTTTTGGCCACATTAAAATTTGATTAATGTTTTCTTTTACAATTTAATTTTCCATAGATTTTTTGTATTTTAGAAACACTTATGAAACTTAAAGACTTTTTACACTACACCTACATTTTCCCTGTTCTAGCCGTGATTTACTACTCCTTGAATCTCATGGGAAATGGCGTTGTATATGATGTCTTTGCAGGGATTTTATTAACTGGAACTGTACTTTCTGCTGTTCATCATGCGGAAGTTGTTGCGCATAAAGTGGGCGAACCGTACGGAACTATTATTTTGGCACTTTGCATCACCATTATCGAAGTTGCACTTATCATTTCTTTGATGGTTGCAGGAGGCCAACAAGCCAGTACTCTTGCTAGAGACACCGTTTTTTCTGCAGTTATGATTATCCTCAACGGAATTATTGGCATCTGCATTTTAGTAGGCGGTGTAAAACATTTTGAGCAATATTTTGTGAGAACTTCTGCAACAACCTATTTGGTTTGCATTGTTTCTATTTTGGTAATTACTTTGGTGCTTCCTAATTTTACATCGAGCGTCAACGGACCTTATTACAATAATGCCCAATTGATTTTTGTTTCGCTTGCTTGTCTTGTGATTTATGGTGTATTTCTAATGGTACAAACGGTAAGACACAGAAATTACTTCATAGTTCCGAACCAAAAAGAAGGTGAAAACCACCATTATATTCCCACAAAAATGCAAGCCATTTTAAGTTTTTTCTTTCTTGTAATCTGCTTAATTATTGTGGTTTTAATGGCAAAAGGACTTTCAAAAACAATAGAAGATATGGTGCAAAGTTTAGGCGCGCCCAAATCTTTGGTTGGAGTAATTATTGCTGCGGTCATTCTTTTACCGGAAGGTTTAGCAGCCATTCGAGCGGCAAAAAACAATCAAATACAATCGAGTTTAAACTTGGCTTTAGGCTCTGCTTTGGCAAGTATTGGTTTAAGTATTCCTGCAGTTGCCATTGTTTGTATTTTATACGATATTCCTTTGGCTTTAGGTCTAGACAAAAAAGACATTATCCTTCTTACTTTATCTGTTTTCATCGTGATGCTTTCTTTAAGCAGGGGTAAAACCAATGTGCTTTATGGCACTGTTTTGTTGGTCAATTTAGCTGCGTATATTTTTACAGTTATTGTTCCGTAAAGGCAAAAATTTTTACAACCTTCTTGCTAAATCCATTTTGAAAGCCATCAATTTGGCGATATTTTCAGATTTTGTGATGGCCATATCGGTATTTTCGCCTGAGAAATTCTCAAGTAATGTTTCTTTCCAGAGTTGCAGCCATCTGTCGAAATGCTTCTGCTCCATCGCTTCTATCTCGTTGATAGGAAAATGCGCCCCCATCGGATTTCCTTTGTACGTCATTTGACCGAAAAGAATGCTTTCCCAGAAAGAATACATTTTAGGTAAATGCTGTTCGAAATCTACTTTTACCACGTCTTTAAAGAAAAAACCAATTACATCGTCTTTTACAACTTTGTTATAAAAAGAATTTACTTGTAACTCAATATCTTCTCTTGTTGCTAAATCTTTCATGTTGATAAAATTTCGAACTCAAATTTAGTTTAATTCTAAATCAGAAACCACAAGTTCCAATTGATAAAATTCATAAAAACAATATTTTATCTTTGTAGATTCTTATCACGAGAATCGTGCACAAATGACAAACAACCATGGCTAGAGGATTTAAAAAGAAAATCAATCAAAAGAAAACGGAAAACAGCGGTTTTGGATCAAGCGCTTCCGGAAGGTTTATCAATAAAGACGGGCTTCCGAATGTAAAAATTCAGGGAGTAAACTTCTTGAGCAAACTCAGTTGGTATCATACGATGCTGAATTTGTCTTCTTTCAGATTCATTTCGTATTTGGTGATAATGTATGTTCTCATCAACATATTTTTTGCCTTAATATATTACATTATCGGCGTAGAACACCTCACCGGAATCGACCAAAGCGACCCTTTGAATGAATTTATTGATGTATTTTTCTTCAGTTCCCAAACTTTTACCACCGTTGGATACGGAAGAATTGCACCTGTTGGCTTTTTGGCAAGTCTTATTGCCACTTTTGAAGCCTTTCTAGGGCTGCTTACTTTTGCAATTGCAACAGGTTTATTTTACGGAAGATTCTCCAGACCGAGAGCGTATTTAAGGTTTTCAGACATTGCGGTAATTGCTCCTTTTGAAGACAGTACTGCATTAATGTTTAGATTGGCTCCCTATAAAAACAATGCTTTAACAGATGCAGAAGTTGTTTTGGCGGTCGGAATTGAAATCACCGAAAACGGTGAAACCAAAAGTAATTTTTACAGACTGGAAACTCAACTTGCGAAGATTAACAGCTTAGCTTTAAACTGGACAGTTGTTCATAAAATAGACGAAAACTCTCCTTTCTTTGGCTTTTCTGATGATGATTTTAAGCATACAGATTTAGAAATTATTGTACACATTAGAGCTTTTGATGAAGTATTTTCGAACACCGTGGTACAGCGGTCTTCTTATCTTTCAGATGAAGTTATTTACGGCGCAAAATTCGCTCCGATGTATTATCCTGATGAAGATGGCGATACAACGGTTTTAGATTTAGAAAAAATAAATGATTACGTAGAAGCAGAGCTTCCTGCGAAAGCATAAACAATGTAAAATGGATTTAGATTTTTATAGAAAACAGGCTATTCTAAAGCAAAAAGAACACAAAAAATTTTTGGACGGACTAAAAAAGAAGCCGCCCAAAAACCTCGATTATATTGTTCAGGAAATGCACGACGAAGTTTTTGAAAAAATCGATTGCCTAAAATGCGCCAATTGCTGCAAAACAACCGGACCTCTTTATACCGAAAAAGATATTGAACGTATTTCTAAACACTTGCGTATGAAACAAGCCGATTTTGAAGCTAAATTTCTTCGTGTAGATGAAGACAACGACAAGGTGTTACAGCATCTTCCTTGCTTTTTTCTGAACGAAGACAACACTTGCTCCATTTACGATGTGCGCCCGAAAGCGTGTAGAGAATATCCGCATACAGACCGCAAAAAAATCTATCAAATCAACAATTTGATGATTAAAAACACAGTGATTTGTCCGGCTGCATATGAGTTTGTGGAGAGAATGAATACACGTTTAAAAAGTTAAAAAATACTCTTCTTTACTCTAATGATTTGAAGTTGAAAAAGGTTTCGGCGCCTTCGGCGCCGAAACCTTTTTCATTCAACCTCATCAATCTCTTTCATTCTAAACTTCACCATTTCGGCGATTAAATCCAGAGGTAAATCTTCTTTTAAAGGAAATTGAACGGCTCCTTTTGAATATTTATAATTTCTTTCAATAAAATGATTTTCAAAGCATTGGATTGCTTTTGCCATTGGATAAAACCCAATATAATTTTTATACGCCGCAAAATAAACTAAAGGTTTAGTTTTATATTTAAAAGCAGGCATTTGATATCCTATATACTCCTCAAATTCTGAGCTTTGGCGATGTACGAATTCTCGTAAAATATCAAGTTTCATCTGTACTTCTTCAGGAAAAAGCAGGAAGTATTCATCAAAATTGGAGAATGTGTTTTTCATTGGCTAAAAATAAAAAAAAGCATTGACTAAAAAAATCAATGCTTTCACTTTCACTATTACTTTTTTCCCAATTAACCCCGGGAACAGGCTGTATGAAAAAAGTCGGGAAAACCTCCCGACTTTTATTATTTTTAGACTACACCTTGAGCCAACATTGCTTCTGCTACTTTTACGAAGCCGGCGATGTTTGCCCCTTTTACGTAGTTTACATATCCGTCTTCCTCTTTACCGTAATCTCTACAAGCTTTGTGGATACCGATCATGATTTCTTTCAATCTTGCATCAACCTCTTCTGAAGTCCAGTTTAGTCTGATTGAGTTTTGAGTCATTTCAAGACCTGAAGTTGCTACACCACCTGCATTTGACGCTTTTCCTGGAGAGAATAACACTTTATTTTCAAGGAAATAATTGATTGCTTCTAAAGTTGAAGGCATGTTTGCTGCTTCTGTAACACAAACACATCCGTTTTCAACAAGGATTTTAGCATCTTCAAAATCAAGTTCGTTCTGAGTAGCCGAAGGAATTGCAACGTCGCACTTCACTTCCCAAGGTCTTTTTCCTGCGTGGAATACTGCAGATGGATATTGTTTAACATAATCTTCTGCTCTGTTGTTTCCTGAAGCTCTTAATTCTAGAAGGAAATCGATTTTTTCTCCATCAATTCCGTCTTTATCATAAACATATCCGTCTGGACCAGAAAGTGTAACCACTTTACCGCCAAGCTCGTTTACTTTTTTAATAACTCCCCAAGCTACGTTTCCGAAACCAGAAACCGTTACAATTTTATCTTTAAAAGTTTGTCCGATAGTTTTCAGCATTTGCTCAGCGAAATACACTACACCGTATCCTGTAGCTTCAGGACGGATTAATGAACCACCGTATGCAAGACCTTTACCTGTAAGTACACCTGTAAACTCGTTTCTGATTTTTTTGTACTGACCGAATAAATACCCGATTTCTCTCGCTCCTACACCGATATCTCCTGCAGGAACGTCTGTTTCAGGACCTACGTGTTTGCAAAGTTCCGTCATAAACGCTTGGCAAAAACGCATAATTTCCATATCAGATTTACCTTGAGGATCAAAATCTGCACCTCCTTTTCCTCCACCCATAGGAAGAGTTGTTAAAGAGTTTTTGAATACCTGCTCAAAAGCTAAGAATTTAAGCACAGAAAGGTTTACTGTAGGGTGAAAACGAATACCTCCTTTGTAAGGGCCAATTGCAGAGTTCATTTGAATTCTGAAACCTCTGTTTACTTGAATTTCACCTTTATCGTCAACCCAAGGAACTCTGAAAATAATAATTCTTTCAGCTTCTGCCATTCTTTCTAGCAGTTTCATTCCTGTATATTCTTTTCTGGTAAGGATAAATGGAATTACGGTTACAGCGACTTCTTTTACAGCCTGTAAGAATTCCGGTTCATTAGGATTTTTTGCCTCTATCTTGGCAATAAATTCTTGAATTTTCTGGTCAACATTATATTGTTCCATATATTAGGGTTGAAAATTATGTCAACAAATTTAATTTTTTTTTCAATATTTGCAATAGGTTATTTAATATTTGCTGAAAATTTAATAAAAATAGCGACCAATATTATTAAATCAATAATTATTCACTAATTTTTGCTAAAAATTAAATGTTATATATAAAATAATGAAATATTAAGAAATCATTAATTATAAAATGGCTAAAAATTTTCTCCCAGAAAACGATTTCACTTTGCCCAACAACTCAAGTTCTAGAATTATAGGTAATATTTTGTGAGAAGAAACTGAAATTACCTCCGCCAAATCATCTAAACATATATGAGGATTTTGAAAAATGGTTTTGTAGATCAATTCCTGATCATCAGTAAGTTGTACCTGCACCTCACTTCTAGGAAACAACTCTTCCATCGCTTCTTTCGCAGAAAAATTGAGCAACTCCAACAGATCGGAAATTGTAGAGATAGCCGTCGCTTTATTCTGATATATGAGATGATTGCAACCCTGGCTGCATTTATCTGTAATTCTTCCCGGTAATGCGTAGACATCTCTATTATATCCATTCGCAAAATTGGCGGTGCTTATAGAGCCACCTCCAAATGCTGTTTCTACAACAATTGTAGCTTCAGACAAACCTGCCACTACTCTATTTCGCTGTATGAAGTTTTCACGGTCGGGTTTTCTTGAAGAATTAAATTCGCTAAGGAGCGCACCGTTTTCTTCTAAAATTTTTTCTGAAAGCTTTTTATTTTTTGCAGGGTAGAAAGTATGGAAACCATGAGCCAAAACCCCAATGGTTGGAATATGATTTTTAAGTGAGTTTTCGTGAACCTCTTTATCTACACCAAGAGCAAGACCACTTACCGATATAAATTTTGATTTTGCCTCTAAAAAGAAAGACTCTATAAAATTCTTGCCATAGTCTGTTATATTTCTTGTTCCTACAAGGCTTATTTTTTTTAAAGCCTCATCAAACTGTCCTTTCTGATACAGAATTGCTGGTGCATCATCACACTGAGCAAGTAAAAAAGGCAAATCTCCGTTATGTTTTAGTCGGATTTTGATTTGATTTTTTTCGCAAAACAGAAGCTCTTTCTCTGCAAAACGCAAATGATCTACACTTCCTATTTCTGAAACTATTTTCTGGCCAACCCCGGGAATTTTAGAAATTTCTTTTTTTGGCCTTTGCCAAACAGATTTTGCATCGCCTAAAACTGCGACCAGCTTCTGAAAGTTGAGATCTCCAATATTAGCACATTGTCGCAGCGCAATGGAGTAAAGATGCTCTTCTGTGTACATTTGTGTATTTTACTCAAATATAACAAATTAAGATTTACTTTTTCTTAATTCTTCTAAGCGATCCCAAATATCGTCTTCCTTTTTATAAGGTAATTCAGAAAAATCTTCAGGATACTTTTCTTTGTATTCCTGCCACAGTTTATCGTCTTTCTCACTATAATAATTAGGAAATTCCCAAATAAATTTTTTCTTTTTTTCTCCCGATTTTTTGAAAGTATAAGCTAAAACGCTCCCTACGATTGCACCTGCAAGATGCGCCTGCCAAGAAATTTTACTGGGCTCTTGTAAATCATTAAACAATTCCTCTGGAAACATGCCCCAAACCAAACTTCCGTAGTATAATACAACAAGTAAAGAAATGGTGAGAAGTTTCATATTCCAACGAAAAACCCCGCTAAAGAAAAGGAAGAATGCCAAAACATAAACCACTCCACTCGCTCCAATGGTACAGGTATAAAGATAATCGCCTGTAAGGATATCTACCGGAGGTAACACCCAAACCAAAAAACCTGTTCCCAACCACCCCAAAATAAAAACTTTATGTGCAACATTGGGATAAAACTGGTAAAGAAGAAACATCAAAAAAACGATCGGAATAGAGTTACTTACAATATGATCTAAACTCCCATGAAGCAAAGGCGATGTGACAATCCCCAAAAGACCTTCTGGCAATAAAGGAATGATGGCTCCGAAGCAACTGTCGAAAAAACCTTGCTTCTGAAGAAGAAAGCCAAACCACATCGCAGCAAGCATCAACAAAGGATAAAGCCACGCGTTTTTTGATATTACATTTTTAAACATACACATCTAACACTCAAAACGAAAGCCAAGAATAAATTTCGGAAATTTTGACTTTATTTTTATTGTTTCAGTTATTATTCAGACATAAAGTTTGATTCTATGTACAATTCTAGACAAGACTGTAGCTTGTTAAGATTTAAGAAAAACAATCCCTTTCGCGTGGCCTCAAAAAATTTATATTATTATTTTTGTTTAAAAAAAGAAATTTCCAGGTATGAAAATGAAAAAATTGTATTTGCTGTTTCTATTATATTTCAGCATTCAATTCAATGCACAAGTTATTATTTCTGATTCTACAGCTGTAGATACTATCAAAAAACCAAGATATTGGTCTATCTCCGGTCAAAACGCTCTTATGCTGAACCAAGCCGCCTTCTCTAATTGGGTGGGAGGTGGAGCCAATAATATTGGCTGGCTCGCCAGTGTAAATGAAAACCTCACCTACGAAAGAGGAAAGGATATTTGGGAAAACATCTTCATCCTTAATTATGGCCAAAACACCACTCAAGGAATAGGTACTCGAAAAACCCAAGATTTCATAAATGTTTCTACTAATTACGGAAGACAGTTTTCTAAAAGTTGGTATGCTTCGGTTGGCGCAAGCTTTCAGTCGCAATTCACAACAGGATACGAAGATGGAAACAATCCTGAAGCCGCAAAAATTTCAGACTTCATGGCTCCCGCTTATGTAAATGCAGGGGTCGGAGTTACCTACAGACCAAATGATAACCTTACGGTAATTATGCGCCCCGCCAATGCAAGATTCACCTTTGTTTTAGATAAAGACTTACAGGTTGCCGGTACTTATGGTTTAAAAAATGATGGAGACAGTATGTTGATACAGTTCGGTTTCTACGGAAATGCAGTGTATAAAATTAAATTGATGGAGAATATAGAAATGGTAAACACTGGCTCTGTCTTTTCTAACTATTTAGAAAATCCCGATCACTTGGTTTTAGCATATAATATGTTATTGAAAATGAAAATTAATAAGCATATTTCTTCTAATATAACTTTAGATCTTTTATACGATCACAATCAAATCCAAAAAACCCAGTTGAAGCAGACTTTAGGAGTGGGTTTTGCGTACAATCTGGACAACGGCGTAAAAAGATCGAGCAAAAAAGACAACCAAATGTGGTTAAAAAAATAAAAATTACCCATTTTACCAACACAAAATTTTCTTAAAACGCCAGTATTGGTTCTTCAATTTGTTAAACGTTTTATCACTTTTAAATAAGTAAAATATCAGCAAAATGATACCACAAAAATTTTATTTATATTTTTGTGCCATAAAACGTTTAACAAATTGATTATGAAGAAATTTTTATTTCCCCTTTCCCTATTTATTGGGGGCGTTGTTTCGGCACAAGAAACACCAGAAAATCAACCTGTTGTAGACACAACAAAAGCATGGTCTATTCAAGGGCAAAATACTTTAATGCTGAACCAAGCTGCTTTTTCAAACTGGGTTGGTGGAGGAGCCAACAACGTGGGTTGGCTTGCTGGAGCAAATTATAACTTAACCTACGAAAAAGGTAAATACCTTTGGGAAAACCTTATCGTTCTTGGATACGGACAAAACAACACACAAGGTATTGGCACTAGAAAAACTCAGGATGTCATCAATCTTTCTACCAATTTCGGAAAAGAATTTGCGAAAAGCTGGTATTTTTCTGCGGGAGCCAGTTTAATTTCTCAATTTGCACCTGGTTACGAAGATGGAAACAACCCTGCAGCAACAAAAATTTCAAATTTCATGGCTCCTGGTTACGTGAATATCGGTGCGGGTGTTACATACAGACCCAATGATAATTTTACCATGACTATAAGACCTACCAACGCAAGAATGACTTTTGTTTTAGACAAAGACCTTCAAACAGCAGGAACGTATGGTCTAAAAAATGATGGAGATTCTATGTTGTTCCAGTTCGGTTTTTTAGCGACAGCGCAGTATAAAATGAAGTTGATGGAAAATATTACTTTGCTAAATACTGGTTCTGTTTTCTCAAACTACTTAGACCATCCTGAACGACTGGTTTTGATGTACGGAGCGGTTTTAAACATGAAAATCAACAAATACATTTCTACCAACGTAACTCTTGATGTAATGTACGATCATAACCAAATCCAAAAAACTCAGTTGAAACAAACATTGGGAGTTGGCCTTGCTTACAACATCAACAACGGAGTAAAAAGATCTGCGAAAACAGACAACCAAAGCTGGTTGAAAAAATAATTTGAAAGGAGTCCCGAAGGGACGAATTAGTAAAAGATAGGATGAAGTCCTATCATAATTAATGGAAAAAAGTTTCGGCGAGCCTTTGGCTCGCCGAAACTTTTCTAAAAAGGCTACCTTAAATTTGAGGTAGCCTTTTTTTTATAGTCAATAATTACTTTTTAAGAAGTTTTTTCTGCTGATTTTTTAGTTTTAGCAGCTTTCCCTTCCAAACCGTCTTTAGCTTCATTTACATCTAAAACCACTGTTTCGCCTTCAGACAATTGTTTATTCACAAGCATTTCTGCTAATAAATCTTCAATATACTTCTGGATAGCTCTCTTCAATGGTCTTGCTCCAAAATCTTTATCCCAACCTTTTTCTGAGATAAAATCTTTAGCCTCCTCAGTAAGTTCTACTTTGTAGCCTAACTTATCTAGTCTGCTGTACAGTTTGTTCAATTCAAGGTCGATAATTTTCTTGATATCTTCTTTTTCAAGTGCGTTGAAGATTACAATATCATCAATTCTGTTCAGGAATTCTGGTGAGAATGCTTTCTTAAGTGCATTTTCAATCGTGCTTCTTGCTCTTGAATCTGAAGTCGTTTTCTTCGCTGAAGTTCCAAAACCAACACCATCACCAAAGTCTTTAAGATCTCTTGTACCGATGTTTGAAGTAAGGATAATGATGGTATTTCTAAAATCAATCTTTCTACCTAAGCTGTCTGTAACGTGACCTTCATCTAGAATCTGCAACAAGATATTGAAAACATCTGGATGCGCTTTTTCAATCTCATCCAAAAGTACTACCGCATAAGGTTTTCTTCTTACCGCTTCTGTCAATTGGCCTCCTTCTTCGTAACCAACATATCCTGGAGGCGCACCAACCAATCTTGATACCGCAAATTTCTCCATGTACTCACTCATATCGATTCTGATTAAAGATTCATCAGATTCGAAAAGTTCTCTTGCCATTACTTTAGCCAACTCAGTTTTACCAACCCCAGTTGTTCCTAAGAAAATGAATGTACCAATTGGACGGTTCGGATCTTTCAGACCAGCTCTGTTTCTTTGAATTGCCTTCACAACTTTTTTCACAGCGTCTTCCTGACCGATAACTTTTCCGTTTAGATTCATATCCATTCCGGCAAGTTTATCAAGTTCGTTTTTACCTACTTTGGTTACAGGAACGCCGCTCATCATAGAAACTACTTCAGCTACATTTTCCTCAGAAACGGTTTCTTTTTTCTCTTTTACATCTTTATCCCACTTGTCCTGCGCAGAATTAAGCTCCATTTGAAGTCTTTCTTCTTCATCTTTCAGTTTTCTAGCTTCAAGATAATCTTGGGCTTTTACTGCTTTCTGCTTTAATTCTTTTACCTCTTCAATTTTCTTTTCAAAATCGATAATTTCGGTAGGAACTTTCATATTTTTAATATACACACGAGATCCTGCTTCATCCATCGCGTCAATTGCTTTGTCTGGTAAAAATCTGTCGGTAATGTATCTTGAAGTAAGGTTCACACAAGCTGCAATTGCTTCTGGTGTGTAAATTACGTTGTGATGCTCTTCGTATTTATCTTTAATTTGATTTAAGATTTGAATCGTCTCATCAATAGAAGTTGGCTCTACCATCACTTTTTGGAATCTTCTTTCCAAAGCACCATCTTTCTCGATGTACTGTCTGTATTCGTCCAAAGTTGTAGCTCCAATGCATTGAATTTCTCCTCTCGCCAAAGCTGGCTTAAACATATTTGAAGCATCCAAACTTCCCGTAGAACTTCCTGCACCAACAATGGTATGAAGCTCATCGATAAATAAGATAACGTCTCTGTTTTTCTCCAACTCGGTCATTATCGCCTTCATTCTTTCCTCAAACTGACCACGATATTTTGTTCCGGCAACCAAACTCGCCAAATCTAAAGTAATTACACGTTTCCCATAAAGAACACGCGATACTTTTTTCTGTTGAATTCTTAACGCCAAACCTTCAGCAATCGCAGATTTACCTACTCCTGGTTCACCAATAAGAAGTGGGTTATTTTTCTTTCTACGAGAGAGAATTTGAGAAACTCTTTCAATTTCTTTTTCACGCCCAATTACAGGATCAAGCTTTCCGTCTCTTGCCAATGAAGTAAGATCTCTACCAAAATTATCCAACGTTGGCGTTTTGCTTTTCGCTGAACCTAAATTTCCGGTAGGCTTTCTCATTTGCTCGAAATCTTCTCTTTCCTCATCGTCGTCATAAGCACTCATTTGTGGCGCTTGCCCAGAATTTTTCAGCATCGTTTGATATTCTTTAGAAACACCTTCATAGTCTATATCATAAGCTCCTAAAATATTAGAAGAAGGATCTTCATATTTATAAAGAATACCTAAAAGTAGATGAACAGTATTTATTTCATTACTTTTATATTGTCTGCATTCTAGCTCAGCACGCTTTACTGCATGATCTGCCATTTTTGTAAACGAAATATTGGTAACTTCTTCAGAAATAGGATTAAGACTTGCTGCATTCAGAGTTTCAATTTTTCTTCTGATTTGTGTAAGATCCGCATTAAGGCTTTGAAGGATTTCTTTTGCAGAGTTTTCTGTTTTTATTATCCCTAAAAGTAGATGCTCTGTATTTAGAAATTCACTTTTCAGCCTTCTCGCTTCGCTTTTGCTTTGTTTGAACACTTGGCTCAAACCCTGTGAAAACTTGTAATCCATAATATAACTCATTAGAATAAAAGCAACATTGCTTTTAATTCAATATCTAAGTTACAAATATTTTACCAAAAAACAATCTCTGACTTTATGGCAGAAAATTGTTTTTTTATCTTATTGAAAATGACTAAGTTTGTTGCCCTAAAATTACATTATGACTCCCGAAATAGCATCTTATGTTGGCTACGCTGCCTCTTTTTTTATTGTGCTGAGTTTTATTTTGAAAGACCTCAGCAAAATTAGAATTGTAAATCTTATTGGTTGCATCTGTTTTGTAATCTATGGTGTTTTCAGCGGAATGCTTTGGCCAGTAATTATCCCAAATGCAATTCTTTGTTTTGTACAAGTGTACCATTTAATTGCAGGAAAAAAGAAATAATATGCAGAAAAAAGTTCTCATTTCCGCTTTCAGCAATCTGTACACAGACCAACGTATCGAAAAGATTTGCAGAACTTTACATGAAAACGGCTACGACATCGAATTAATTGGCAACGACTGGAACGGAGCCGAAAAAATGACAAGACCTTATCCGTTTGTCAGAATTTCTTTGTTGTCTAAAAGCTTAAAAACAGCGTATTTCGAATTCAACTGGAAATTATATCAGATTTTAAAGAAGAAAGCTACCGAAAATACAATTCTTTACGCCAACGATTTGGATGCGCTTCTTCCGAACTATTTACTTTCAAAAAAATTAAACATTCCTCTTATTTTTGATAGCCATGAAATTTTCTCCGAAATGCCCGCCATTCAAGGGAAAACTTCGCAAAAAATATGGCGACGTTTGGAAAAATCTTTAGTTCCAAATATCAAATTGATGATTACAGCGAGCTCTGGCTACGCACATTGGTTTCATAACAAATACGGCGTAAATCCTGTTGTGGTACAAAACGCTCCCAGAAAAATTCCCACCCAAATTTCTATCCCAGAAAACAATCCTAAAATCCTTTTGTATCAAGGTGCCATAAACCCTTTTCGCGGAATCGATAAGGCGATTTTAGCGATGCATCATTTAGAAAATGTTATCTTCAAAATTGCAGGAGACGGGCCCAAAAAGCAAGAATATGAAGAATTGGTTATTCGAGAAAACTTGCAAGAAAAAGTTCAGTTTTTAGGGAAAATTCATCCGGATGATTTAAGAAAAATCACAACTAAGGCAGATTGCGGCATGAGTATCGAAGAAAATGGAGGAAAAAGCTATTATTATTCTTTGCCGAATAAGGTTTTAGACTGCATTCAGGCGCGAGTTCCTTTGGTTTTATCTCCGCTTCCGGAAATGAAAAACATTAAAGAACAGTACAATATTGGCGAAATTATTAAAAATCATGAACCTCAAAATATTGCGGCTGCAATTCAGAAAATTTTAGAAAAGGGGCGACAAGCCTATCAATCAGAGCTTGAAAAAGCTGCCGAAAAACTTTGTTGGGAAAATGAAGAGGTAAAATTGCTCGAAATTTTATGTAGAGCTTCGCAATAATTCTCGAAACAGACACGTTTCTAAATTTAGTATCTTTGCAGAAATTAAGTTTTTAGGATGACCATTAAAGAAAAACAGCAGGAAATTATCGCTGAATTTGCTTTTCTCGATGATTGGGAGCAAAAATACGAATACATTATTGACCTTGGAAAAGAACTGAAAGGACTTTCTGACGATAAAAAAACCGACGAAAATCTAATTAAAGGATGCCAAAGCAAAGTTTGGATTGATGCTGAATTTAAAGAAGGAAAACTATTCTTTGACGCCGATTCTGACGGGATTTTACCTAAAGGAATCGTTTCTCTTTTGGTAAGTATTTACAGCGGTCATCCTACCCAAGAAATCCTAGATTCAGACTTTGAATTTATCTCTGAAATTGGTCTTCAGGAATTTCTTTCGCCATCCAGAGCTAATGGTTTGATGGCGATGACCAAGCAAATCAAATTTTACGCAGTTGCTTATCAATTGAAATCATAATTGTGACCAGAATTTTAGCATATCGTTTTTCCGCTTTTGGAGATGTTGCCATGACGGTTCCTGTCTTTAAGGAATTTCTTGAGCAAAATCCTGATGTAGAAATCGTAATGGTTTCTAGAAGCAACTTTGAGAGTTTATTCACTGATATTCAAAACATTACATTCAAAGGAATTAACCTTGATGAATATAAAGGTTTTTTTGGTTTAAGAAAATTAGCCAAAGAACTATTAGAAGAATTTAAACCCGATTTGGTTGCCAATCTTCACGATGTAATTCGTACAAAAGTTCTTGATAAAATCTACAAAAACAAAGGTCTGAAAGTCTTCAAAATCAACAAAGGAAAAGAAGAAAAAGACATGCTTACTGATGTTTGGAATCTTAATAAAAAGCAGCTGAAACGCACCACAGAAAGATATGCAGATGTTTTCAGAGAAATGGGTTTTAAGCTAGAACTTTCTCATCAACTTCGACCTCAAACTAACGAAAAATCAGGGATCGGTTTTGCGCCATTCGCGCAGCACAAAGGGAAAATGATGCCGCTTGAAAAATCTTTTGAGTTGGCTAAAATTTTAGCAAAAAAACATGTCGTTTATTTTTTTGGAGGTGGGGCAGAAGAAACCCAAACGCTACAATCCTGGGAAAACCAAATTCCCAACACGAAAAATCTCGCCGGAAAACTTACGCTTTCTGATGAATTAAAGAAAATTTCTGAGCTAGAATTGATGATTTCTATGGATTCTGCAAATATGCATCTTGCCAGTTTGGTGGGAACTCGCTGTATTTCGGTTTGGGGCTCAACGCACCATTACGCTGGCTTTTTAGGATACGGACAAAGTGAAGACGACATTGTACAAGTTTCTGATCTCAATTGTAGACCGTGTTCTGTTTTTGGTGATAAAGAATGTTACCGTGGCGATTGGGCTTGTTTGGAAGAGCTTCATGTAACGAAGATTGTGGAAAAAATTTAATCTCATGAAACTTTCTGTTTGTATCCCTGTTTATAATTTTGATATTCGAGAACTTGTTTACAGTTTGCACAAACAGATTTCTGAGCAAAATTTACCCGCAGAAATTATCATTATTGATGACGCATCCAATAACGAATTTAAGACTTTAAATTCTGAAATTCAAAACATTACAAGCCAACCTATTCAGCTTGAAAAAAATATTGGAAGGTCTAAAATCCGTAATCTTTTTCTACAATTTGCAAAAGGAGAATATCTTTTGTTTTTGGATTGTGATGGGAAAATTATCGCCGATGATTTTTTGAAAACGTACTTAAAAACAATTCAAGAAAATCCAAATATAGAAGTAATCTATGGAAGTTTTAGAGTTTTACCTCAATTTTCTAAAACGCTAAGAAATCGATATTCTGTAGCAAGAGAAATCTTTTTGGAAGAGAGTTCAGAAGACTTTTCGGTATTCAAAACAGTGAATTTTGTTATTAAAAAAAGTGTTTTTGAAACCTTTAATTTTAATGAAAATCTTAACAAATACGGGTATGAAGATTATCTATTTTCTCAGCTTTTAGAAGATAAAAAAATTCGTTTTACAGCAATACAAAACCCTGTTTTTCATTACGATAACACTTCAAACCAAGTGTTTTTAGAAAAAATTAAAATAAGTCTGCAATCGCTTTTGCAGCTTAGCAAAGATAGAAATACGCTGTCCTATATTCAAAAAACTAAAATTTATAAAACTGCTTCTTTCATAAAACAATTTCGTTTAACAAAACCTTTTTTAGCAATCTTTTCTCTTGTAGAAAAAAAAATTGAAGAGAATCTTCTTTCTGAACACCCCTCAATTCAACTTCTTGATGTTTACAAATTGGGTCATTTTCTTAGATTAAATTAAGTTTTTAATGAAACCTAAAATTAGCTTCTGGCAAAGTATTATTCTTTAGAAAAGCTTCATATTCAGGGGATAATTGTGCTCTGCCGAACGTGTTTTGTCCGCTCATACTTCCGAGACGTACTTTATCTTTCCCATATTTTTTATTCATTTTATCCATTGCTTTCATAATGGGAAGGTGCTGATTTTGAAAATCCGGTTCAAAAAGCCCGATAAGTCTTTCGTTTTCAGGCACAAAATCATTAACCATAACTCCGGCTCTTTTGTAATGAAAACCTTCTTCAAAAATCGCTTCAAACAAATCGTTTACAACTCTGCCAATAATGATAGAAGAGTTTGTAGGATTGGATAATACGAATGATTTTGCATTTTTATACTCTGGTAAATCTTTGCGAAAACGATTGGTTTGCACAAAAACCGTAACCACTTTGCAACACGTATTTTGCTTTCTTAATTTTTCTGAACAATACATTCCAAAAGTTTCCAAACGCTCTCTTACATCCTCTTTTTTGGTGAGCATTTCCATGAAACTTCTGGTCACCGTAATTGATTTTTTTGGCGATGGAGAGTCTAGCTCAAGTTGGCGGATTCCTTTTAATTCATTAATCATTCTCACGCCATGAATTCCCATGATTTTGCGTACCCACATTTCTGGTTTTGAAAGCAAATCCCAAGCTTTATACACTCCGTTATCGCGCATTTTTACGGCAAGTCTCCTTCCGATTCCCCAAACATCTTCAATATCGAGCCACTTTAAGGCTTTTTCTATTTTTTGAGGGGTATCTAAAATATAAACCCCGTCAAATTGTAAAGGAAATTTCTTCACAATTCTATTCGCTACTTTACAAAGCGTTTTTGTAGGTGCAATTCCCACACTTACAGGGATTTTTTCCTTTTCTAAAATTTAGTTTCTAATGCTTAAACAGTAATCGTAAATGTTTACATATTTAAAACTGGTGAGGTCCAGAAAAAGTTCATCGATGGAATACACCTCAAAATCAGCTTTATCCACATAAGAAGTAGAAATTTCTATAACACGCTGACTTTTATAATTATACAGCTCAAATTTAGCCGAAAAACTCTTTACATTTTCTTTTTGAAAAAGCTCTTTATACTTAAACGCAGGAGCTCCCATCGGAATGCCCAAGTTCTTCGCCTCCTCGCTTCGAGACACAACACAACCATCGTTATTCGAAAGAACAACGACCGGTTTTCCTTCCAAAGACTCGTCTAAAGTTCTTTCACAGGAAACAAAAAAATTGTTGCAATCTACAAGAGCGTACATTTTTTACTTTTGGTCTTACAAGCAAAATTATAACTTTTAGAATTATAAAACACCGCTATTTAATAAACAAAATTTCAAAAAAAAACATAAACTTAAAACCCAAAGTTTGGTATAGAATGAAAGATTTATAACTCTTATAATTTTATTCTACCCACTGTTCACCGATACAATCTGCCTGTTTACCTCATTTATATCGCAGTAGCAATCAATTCGTTGTAGATTTATTTAAAATTAACAATGAAAAAGATTTGGCTATGAAAAAGATATTTGTTTTACTGATGGCGATTTTTAACATTGAAGTTTTTGCACTTCCAAATGTTATTATCTATTACGAGTTGAATGACACCAAAGATACAATAACGTATTTTTTGGATAATAGAGAAATTTTCCCTGTTTCTATTTCATTTTCAGGGCAACCGATTGTAATGAATATGAAGATTGATGGTCTAAAAGAGGCTTATATACTCCCACCAAAAACGAGTAAAAACAAAGTAATCTCTTTTTACCCAATCGATAAAACCAAAAATTGGGGTATTGTAGAAATGCCTGCTTTTAAAACATTTATTGGCGACGTTTCTGTGCATCATTACGACGTAAATTACGTGTACGATTTACCATACAGAAGTGGAAAAACATTTCAAGTGTCACAAGGTTATGGCGGAAGTTTTTCTCATCAAGGCGAAAATGCAATTGATTTTACTTTACCAGAAGGCACAGCGATTCTTGCAGCAAGAGGCGGAAAGGTTATCGAAATGGTTGATAAAAACGACAGCGGCTGTGCTACTGAAGACTGCGCCAAAAATGGTAATTATATCACAATTCTTCATGATGATGGAACCCTTGCCGAATACTATCATCTGCAACAATATGGTGCAAGAGTAAAAGCCGGACAAATAGTAGAAAAAGGAGATGTCTTAGCCTTAAGCGGAAATACCGGTTTTAGCAAAGCTGCGCATTTACATTTTGCAGTATATATCCCATCTCCTAACGAAAAAAACTGGAGAACTACTTTAAAAACAAAATTTAAAACCAATAATAGTTTTGAAGGCGAATTTTTGGTGGCTAAAAACAGCTATACCAAGCCTTAAATACAAACAAATAGATGATATGTCGCATTTGTTATGAGAATTTTCAACATCAAAAAAAACCTGTATTACTTCCAAGCAATACAGGTTTTCTATTTTTTTAAGCTTAATACTATCTCAGTTGTTGAAATGTATTTCCTTGTTTGATGTCTCCAGAGTTGTAGCCTTTCATAAACCATTCTTTACGCTGCGCAGAAGAGCCATGCGTGAAGCTTTCCTGGTTTACATAACCTTGTGACCTTTTTTGGATATTATCGTCTCCTACTGCTTCTGCAGCTTCCACGGCAGATTCTAAATCACCCGGTTCTAAGAACTTTTCTCTTTCATTAGAATATCTTGCCCAAACTCCCGCATAAAAATCTGCTTGAAGCTCTGTTGCGACAGATATTTTGTTCATCTGCGTTTCAGAATACTGTCCGCTCGTTCTTGCTTTATTTGTTTCAGACAAAACGCCTAAAAGATTTTGAACGTGATGCCCCATTTCGTGTGCCATTACGTAAGCAATGGTAAATTCTGTAACCTTTGCGCCAAATCTGGATTGTAGCTCATTAAAAAAGCTCATATCCATATATACCGTTTGATCTGCCGGACAATAAAATGGTCCCATTGCAGATTGGGCGGTTCCACAACCGGAAGATGTTGTATTTTCAAACAAAACAACTTTTGCGGGTTTGTAGCTCATCCCGTTTTCGTTGAAGATTTTTGCCCAGGTTTCCTCGTTTTCAGCCGTAATCATTTTTACAAATTCTCTTATCTGAAGCTCATTTTGGGTAAGTTCTCTCTGCTCCGTCTGTGGCATAGAAGAGCTTCCACCAGAAGAAAGCACCGATGAAGGATCTCCTCCTAGAAAGAAAATAATCGCCGCAATGATAATGGTTCCTAAACCACCTCCTACGATGGCTCCACCTCCTCCAGAACCACGTCTGTCGTCTACATTATCACTTCTATCGTCTGTCCATTTCATAAATTATTATTTTATAGGAAGTAAATTTAAAATTTTAAATAATATTTTTGTAAAAAATTTATAACTAAAGTGAGAAAAATTAAGATTGCCATTCTTTTATCTGGATTAATGATAACTTCGGCTTGCGAAGAGAAAGAATATAAGGAAGACGAAGTAAACAGTGTAGATAAAAAATCTGCTGTAGAAACCGAACTTTCTGTACAACATATAGATTCTGCAGATGTTCTTGTTACAAAACATAAAATCTGGAAAGACCATAAACTTTTTAAAGAAATAATAAAAAGAGACACCATTCCGGCGTTGGGAGATTCTTTGCAAACCATTGAAGACGAAAACGGGAACGAGCACACCACCAATGTGAAAAAAGATTACGAATTTTATATCACCGTACAGTAATGAAAAAATCGAAATCTATACAGTTGCTGTTCGTAACAGGAATTCTTGCTGCTTGTGCACAAGAAAAACCTAAAGACGAATGGAAAAACGAAAAAAAGGTATATATGCGCTCAGATTCTACGGCTTCCTATACGAGATCACATGGTTTTATGCCGGGTTTCTTTTGGTATCACGCCTTTAGACCTTACGGTGCATATAGTAACGGTGCATATCGCAGAACAGGATATTACAGCGATGCCATCAGTTCAAAATCTAATATCGGAAGAAGCTCCTATAAAGGAAATGTAGTAAGAGGTAATCTTGGCAGAAGCGGCTTCAGAGCATCATCATAAAACTATGAAAAGAATACCATCACAATTCAGAAAAAACTGGGAACATAAGCTTGAAAATTTAGGTTTTGGTTATCATTCTCTAGAAGGACTTTATTGGGACGAAAGTCATTACTACGAGTTTTCTATGGATGAAATTAACACGATAGAAAAAGCAACCGCAGAACTTTGGCAAATGTGCCTTGAAGCTGTTGATTATGTTATTGAAAAAAATCTCTGGGATCAATTCAACATTCCTGAATATTTTAGAAAATATATTATTACAAGTTGGGAAGAAGACCATCCATCAATCTACGGAAGATTCGATTTTGGTTTTGATGGCAAAAACTTAAAACTTCTGGAGTTTAATGCAGACACGCCGACTTCTTTGTACGAAGCATCCGTTATTCAGTGGTATTGGTTGCAAGAAATGTTTCCGGGAAAAGATCAATTCAATTCTATACATGAAAAATTGGTTGATTATTGGACGTATCTTAAAAAATACATGAACCCTCACTACGTCTATTTTTCTTCATTAACGAATATTGAAGATGTTACCAATGTAGAATATTTAAGAGATTGTGCTACACAAGCTGGTTTCGAAACCGAATTTATACCAATTCAAGACATTGGCTGGGCAGAAGATATTTCAGAATTTATTGCTGCAGACAACAGCATCATGGAGTATATTTTTAAACTCTACCCTTACGAATGGATTTTGGAAGATGGTTTTGGAGAAAAACTTGTTAAAAACGATTTCAGATCTCAATGGATAGAACCATCATGGAAGATTTTACTTTCCTCGAAAGCCATTTTACCCATTCTTTGGGAAATGTACCCCGATCATCCTTATCTTTTGGAGTGCTATTTTGAGCCTAAAGATTTAAAAAACTACGTAAAAAAGCCAATTTATTCCCGAGAAGGAGCCAATGTAAGCCTACATAAAGACCAGGTAATTATTGAGCAAAATCATGGTGATTATGCCAAAAATGGCTTCATTTACCAAGCTTTGTTTGAGTTGCCAAATTTATCAGGAAATTATCCTGTAATCGGAAGTTGGGTAATTGGGCAAGAACCTGCCGGAATTGGCATTAGAGAAAGCGTAAATCTCATTACCAACAACCAAAGTAGGTTTGTCCCGCATTTAATAGAAAATTAAAATCCATAAAAAAAGGAGCTCTTAAAAAGCTCCTTTTCTATTTCTATAAGTTCTTGGTTTATTGTCCGAAACCAATACTTCCTTTTTTCCCTGAAAGATTTCTTTTAAAATCTACCATTCTTAAAGCTGTAACAGCGGCTTCAACACCTTTATTGCCCAAATCTCCACCACTTCTTGCGATAGATTGTTCTTTGGTATCGTCTGTAAGAACACAGAAAATGGTAGGCGTATCTGTAAGAATATTACAATCTTTAATACCTTGTGCAACTGCCGAACAAACATAATCGAAGTGAGGAGTTTCACCACGAATAACGCATCCAATAGAGATTATAGCATCATACTTTCTCTCTTTACAAAGCTGCATACTTGCATAGTTAAGCTCAAAAGCACCCGGAACTGGGAAAAGCTTGATGTTTTCTTTTTTTACACCTTCTTTTTCAAGAATTTCAATCGCCGCATCGCGAAGGTTGTACGTTATAAAATCGTTCCACTCAGAAAAAACAATGCCGATAGAAAAATCTTCGGCATTGGATATATTAAGTGGCTTATAATCTGAAAGATTAACTGTTGCCATGTTTTAGTTTAAATATTTAGACATTTCGATATAAGAATCAGACATTCCGTTGTCGTAATCCTGATATTTCTCGTCGATTGTTGTAAAATACTTTTTTGCTTCTGCATTTTTCTTTAATCCTAAAGCTAAAATACCTGCTTTTCTTGTAAAATAATATTCAGTATAAGGATCGTCTGCAGCAGAAATTGCTTGGTCTAAAAGGCTTAATGCTTCTGTATTTTTGTTAAGACCAGATTGTGCATCTGCCATTACACCATATTTCATTGCAACTAAAGTCTTATTATCCGAAGAAAATTTATCCATCAAATCATAAGCTTCCTGATATTTTCCTTCTTTAAATTTTAAAAGAGCGGCATTGTATCCTGCCAATTTTCCAACTTTTGTAGAAGAATACTCATCATAAGTTCCTAAAAACCCAGGATTAGCAGCAGATTTCCCTCCTAGAGCTTCTTTATCTTTACCTTCAGTAAGGTTTTTCTGTGCCGAAAGATATGTTTTTACCGCTTCTGCATTTTTTGGAGCCACCACAAATTGTTGGTATCCAAAGTATCCTAAAACACCTAAAACCAATACCACAAAGATACCTCCCAATGGTTTTGCATATTTTTCAAGGAATTTTTCTGTGTTTAAAGCTTCTCTGTCGAGTTCTTTAAAGAATTCCACTGTTTCTTTTCCTTCCTGCTCGTTTGGAGCATTGTTTCCCAATTTTGCCATAAAATTTTAAAAAATTGAACTGCAAATTTAATTGTTTCTTAGAGATTTACAAAATACTTTGCAGGGATTGTTGAATTTAAGTATTAATATTCTAAAATATGATACACTTCAGCGTTGAATTTCTTAAGTCTGTCTTCACCATTTAAGCCTTTAAGCCCGATTAAGAAACTGAATTGCGAAACCGTTGCCCCTTGCTTTTCTACCAATTTTGCAGCCGCTTCAGTCGTTCCACCAGTTGCTAAAAGATCATCGTGAATAAGAATTCTTTGTCCGGGTTGTATTTGCCCTTCACGAGTTTCGATAATGGCGCTTCCATATTCCAAATCATAACTTTCTGCAATAACGGGTGGCGGAAGTTTTCCTGCTTTTCGAATCAAAATAAAAGGAACTTCCAGAGCAACAGCAATGGCAATCCCAAAAAGATAGCCACGACTTTCGATTCCGCAAACCGCATCTATTTTACCTTTACTGAACTTTACCAAGTCATCAATCACTTCTTTATACAGTACATGATCTAAAAAAATGGTCGAAATATCTTTAAACTGAATTCCTTCAATAGGAAAATCAGGGATATTTTCAATGGTATTGTTCAGTTTATGAATAAGCTCTGCAGATGCCATTTAAGGATTGATTTTGTAGCTAGAAATTTTCCAGTCGCCGTTTACATTTTTCAAGCCGAAAGTTACTTTCAAAGCTGTTGTTTTTCCGTTTTTATCGGTAACATCGTATGTTGCGTTTACACTTGCAGCATTTGAGTTAGAAGCGTTGGTCGTAATATTTTTAACAGAAACACTCTTCACCGCACCAAAACCAGAAGTTGTGTTCGAGAATGCATCATAACTTCCCCAATTTGGATTGCTTGATGCATCGAATGCTGCTTTTAAGTTTTGAGAACTTACATTGTTTAGAAACTTAGTAACTGTAGTTTTTGGATCTGCAGTAGGTTGTTTTGGCGTTGCAGGAACCGCATTTGGATCTGTAACCGTTGTTGTAGGAGCGTTTGGATCTACTGTTGCAGGATCTACCACTTCTAAAGAATCTACTTTTGGTGGTTCTGGAACTCTTAATGCGTTTGAGTTTACTTCTAACCCAATTTTAGACATCCTAATTGTTTTGCCAGAGGTTTTTACGGTAAGCGTGATGTCTACTTTACCATCAATAACTTTCTCTGCAGGAAGCGATGAAAATTTAAGATGAAACCCTTTAAAGTTATTATCCTGCATAATGTTTCTTGCTGTAGATAATTTTACTCCGTTATTGAAAACTTCCAAAGTCGTTTCTAATGTAGCCCCAGTAAATGTTACAGGATTTCCTGCTGTATCTACTAATTTAGGAATAATCTGAACCGCTGTAGGACCATCGCCTTGATCTCCAGAATATCTCGTAAGAATATTCATAGAACTTGCGCGTACGTCGTTTGCGTCTACCTCTTTAGGATTAAGATCTCCAAAAATATCCATTTCTCCTAACGAAGGAGGTGCTGTACTAGACCAATCCATACCATTTTGCTGCGCAACCTGATCGGCGAGAGCTAAGATTTCCGGAACTTTTTTTCCATCAATAAGTTTTCCTAATGCTTTTAATTCATTTACGTCCCCATCTGCTTCTACACCGAAGGTTTTAAGTACGTATAAAGCCTCATTAAACTTAATTTGTTGAATGGTATTGAGACTAGATGCCATATCGTTGATACTCGACTGTAAAGCCTGAGTAGAACTTGCATCTACATGATCTTTCTTACATGAAGTAAGCAATGCTAAACTGAACATGAGTAAAAAGGTAACCTTTTTCATTTGCTGCTGATTTGTTGCAAATTTAATAAAACCTTTTATATGAGTGCTTTTTTTATTTTACGTTTTCTTTTTCCTTTAAATCTTCTTTGAAGAACGAACTGAAAATAGTTTGCATATTTGGAAAAGACGCATCTTCCCAGTATTTTGTGGTGTAGTTGCTTTTAGTTTTATCATACTTCACTTTAGGAGTGTCATTTGAGTTACTAAAATCAATTTCAAGAGCATTAAAATTTTTATATACAACAACTTGATTATAATTTTCTTCAGTCTTATGTTTTAACTTCATAAAGTAAATTTCATTGCTTTCAATAAAGTCTCTTAATGTCTTTTTAGAATCTTTCTCATAAGATAAATTCAGAATAGTCTTTACATCAAAAAGACGAAGCCCCAAAATACTAAATTCCTTATCCTGAAGTGCTTCACCTGTTATTTCCATTTGATCTTTTCCAGAGCCTTTCAACTCTTTTATTTTTGCCTTCTTAGACTTATAATCATAAATATTTCCTACATCTTTCAATTTTGGAAGTTCTAAAGAAGAACTATAATCCCAAGAACCCATCTTTCTAAATTCATTAGCTGCACTTTCTAACCAAAAAATTCTGTACTGCTCAATATTTGTACTTTTAACCTTTTTAGATTTATTATCGAAAACATAAGTAACAACTCCATCTACGTAGCAATTCAATTTATTATTTACAACTACATATGAATTAAAATTCCCCTTAATTAAGAAATATTTAGCAGGCTTTGTTTTCTTTACAATTACTTGCTCAATTTCTCGTACTCGATCATTCAACTTTACTACATCTTTATTCATTTCTTCGAATGATAATTCTGCCAAAGCAAGATTATCGTAAACAAGTTTGAAGTTTTCCTCATCGTGCTTTAAAGCAGAACGGTCTATTTTTCCATCAATATCAGAAAAAGCAACAATATCTCCTTCTTTACTAAAAACAGTGATTTTGGGAATCGGAAGGTTGGTTTTCTGCGAAACCAATGTGGTAGTCTGTGAATAGAAAAAATTCACTACAAAAATAAGAAGCGTTGCAATTTTAATTTTAAAATTCATATTGATTGTTTATGGTTATTTATTTTAAAGACAACAAAAATAAAAAATGGTTGCCTGCTTTTGATCAAAAAAAAAGACCGATCATAAAGATCAGTCTTTTTAAAGTATATTTTGTTACGAAACCTTAGAAAGGATATTCGTAAATTTCTGATTCGTGTAGGAAAGGGTTTCCTGTAGGAATAAGTTTTAGTTTAGATAATGCAGTAAGCACTGTAAACATAAATAAACCTGCAACGAATAAAATAGATCCTGCAACAAGTAAGAATACTTCTGGAGTTTTCCAATAAGGACCAACTGTTCCTGGCATTACCATATTAAAGTAATCTAAAATGTGACCACAGATAACAACTACTGCCATTGTAGTAACCACTTTGTAATTTCTCTTGATGCTGCTACTTACTAAAACCAATAAAGGTAAAAGGAAGTTGATGATCAACATTGGTAAGAAAGTTGGTGAGTAATGTTGGAATCTTCCAAAGAAGTAATTTACTTCTTCCGGAATGTTCGCATACCAGTACAGCATAAATTGAGCAAACCATGTATACGTCCAAAGCATACTTGTAGCGAATAGGAATACTCCTAAATCGTGCAAGTGATTATCATTAAACTGTGGTAAGAAACCATTTTTCTTTAAATAAACACTTAAAAGGATGATTACCGCAATACCACTTGAAAGGCAGCTAACCATTGAATACCAGATATACATTGTAGAATACCAGTGAGGGTCAATAGACATCAACCAATCCCAAGCCCAAGCTGCAGAAGCAAACCCGAAGAATGCGATATAACCTACAGCCCATCTGTAAAGATACTGATACTCAACAAGAGATTTAGTTTCGTCTACTTTCTTAGACTGTGCTTTAAGTTTCCAAGCGAAGAAAGATGCTCCCGCTACATAAATAATCGTTCTGATTGCGTAGAAAGGAATATTTAAGAAAATTCTCTTTTCGAATAAAATCACATCAAAATGAGCAGATTCAGGGTCTGTTAATTCAGGATCCATCCAGTGGAAAAGATGCCCATTATGTGTAATATTCAGAATCATAATAATTACAAGAATAATACCTCCCCAAGGAATGTAAGAAGCAATAGCTTCCATTACTCTAGTAATAATAATTGGCCATCCTGCGTGAGCTGCATGCTGAATACAATAGAAGAATAGTACACAACAGCTAACTCCGAAGAAAAATACTGCTACAAAATGAATCGATGCCAAAGGTGAATTTTTAATCTGCAAAGTCGCGTGCTCTAAGTGAGCTTCGTGATCCTGCGGACCTACCATTTGGCTAGAATGTGTAGGTGCATCGTGACCAGCAGAATGAACCGCCTCCATCATTTCGTTGATCTTCTCTGTACTAATTCCTTTATTCATAAAGAAACCAATTCCGAAAAGCACTAAACCTACAACAAGAAGTATTATAGAAGTTGATTTTAATTTTGGTGAAAAACTATACATTTCTTTTCTTATTTTTTAGTTTCAGTAGATTCAGTAGTTGCTGCTGCTTCAGTAGCCGGTGCCGCTGCAGGTGCTGCTGCTCCTTTCTTGAAGGTATTCATTACATACATTGCCACTCTCCATCTATCACCAGGATTCAATTGTCCTGCGTAAGATCCCATGGCATTTCTACCGTTAGTTAATACATAATGCACAGATCCAACAGTGATTTCTCTGTCTGCATAATTTGGTACACCTTGGTAAGCACCACTCTGTACGATTGGCCCTTGACCATCTCCTGCTACACCGTGACAAGCTGAACAAGTACGCTCAAACAAGAACTTACCTCTTTCAAGATCCTTTTCTGCATTTGCAGGGTTTAGAGGAGAAGCTGTTACAGCTTTAGATGCGTCATAACCAGCGTTATATTCATCTGGGGTTTTTGGAAGTTTACCTTCGGCAAAAACACCATCCTTATTTTGAGAAACTGTACCTTCTACTGGAGAAAGACCTGTAGCTCCATTGTTTCTTACGAAAGCAGGAATTTCATTTTCGTGATCAGAATATGCATCTTGAGCTTTCATCAATGGATCGTAAGCTACTGGGAAATACATATCCGGGAAGTACACCAATGGTGTATTTTCCTTTGGTCCGCAAGAGTTAAACAATGCTGCTGAAATACCTAAAACGGCTGTAATTTTTAAAATATTATTCTTCATCTTAAGCATCTTTTACAGTTATTTCTTCTACTCCAGTTTCAATAAGAAGTTGTTTTACAGACTCTACGTCATCTGTTACAAATTCCATTAAGAATTTATCGTCTGTAGTTCTAGGATCTGGGTTTTGCGCCGGAGCTCCTGGATACATTTTATTTCTTACTAGGAAAGTTAATGACATCATGTGCGCTGCACAGAAAACCATTAATTCGAACATTGGAACTACGAAAGCTGGCATATTGTGAGCCCAATCAAAAGCAGGTTTACCACCAATATTTTGAGGCCAATCGTGATTCATCACATACCAAGTAATCGTTGCACCGATTGTAACTCCATAAAGCGCATATAAAAATGCTGCATCAGAAATTCTAGTTTTCTTAAGGCCTAAAGCTTTGTCTAGACCGTGAACCGGAAACGGAGTATAAACTTCGTTGATTGCGATTCCTTTATCGTTGAATGCTTTAACGCCGTTCATCAAATCGTCGTCATCGGCATAAAGTCCGTATACAATTTTAGTGGTGCTCATCTCCTTCTTTTGCTTTATAAGTTTCACCTGAGATTTTCAAAATCGATTTCAATTCAGCCTGTGCAATTACAGGGAATGTTCTTGCATAAAGTAAGAATAATACTGAGAAGAAACCAATAGTTCCTAAATATACACCTACGTCAATAATCGTTGGTTTAAACATCGTCCAAGATCCTGGTAAGTAATCTCTCGAAAGGTTGATTACGATGATATCGAAACGCTCGAACCACATACCAATGTTGATGATTAAAGCTACGATAAACGTCCAGATAATGTTTGTTCTTAATCTCTTGAACCAGAAAGATGCTGGTACAACAAGGTTACAGATAATCAACGACCAGAATGCCCACCAGTAAGGTCCTACAGCTGCACCTGGAGAAAGGTATGTGAAATCTTCAAATCTAGACCCTGAATACCATCCGATGAAATATTCTGTTGCGTATGCTACCGTTACCATACCTCCTGTAAGGATAATTACGATGTTCATAATTTCAATATGATACATTGTAATATAATCTTCAAGGTGACAAACTTTTCTTGCTACTAACAATAACGTCTGTACCATTGCGAATCCTGAGAAGATTGCTCCCGCTACGAAGTAAGGAGGATAGATTGTTGAGTGCCATCCTTTGATTACTGAAGTTGCGAAGTCAAATGATACCGTAGTGTGTACCGAGAATACTAGCGGAGTTGCTAAACCTGCAAGAACCAAAGAAAGTTCTTCGAATCTTTGCCAGTGTTTTGCTTTTCCTCCCCATCCAAACGCAAGAAGCGTATAGATTTTCTTAGTCCAAGGAGTTTTTGCTCTATCTCTGATCATTGCAAAGTCTGGAATAAGACCCATGAACCAGAATACTGTAGATACTGAGAAATACGTAGAGATCGCAAATACGTCCCAAAGTAGTGGAGAGTTGAAGTTCCCCCAAAGAGAACCGAATTGGTTTGGCAATGGGAATACCCAATAACCTACCCAAACTCTACCCATGTGAATTACCGGGAAGATCGCTGCCTGTACAACCGCAAAGATCGTCATCGCCTCTGCAGATCTGTTTACAGACATTCTCCATCTTTGTCTAAATAATAATAATACTGCGGAGATTAGGGTCCCGGCGTGACCGATACCTACCCACCATACGAAGTTGGTAATATCCCAACCCCAGTTAATAGTTCTGTTAAGCCCCCATGATCCAATACCTGTACCAATTGTGTAAGCAATACACCCAAATCCGTAGATGAAAAGAACTAAAGCAGCATACAATGAAATCCACCATAATTTCCCTGCTCTTTCTTCTATAGGACGTGCGATATCTTCAGTGATATCGTGATAAGTTTTGTGACCAATAATTAGAGGTTCCCTTATCGGAGCTTCGTAATGTCCTGACATTTTTTACCTATTTATTATTTAAACTTTATTTTTCTACTCTGTTTCTTACTTTTGCGTGATAGAACACATTTGGTTTTGTTCCAATCTCTTCAAGTAAATGATATCTTCTGTTACCAGAATATAGCTTTCTAATTTCAGACTCCTTGTCATTCATGTCACCAAACTTCATTGCACCTGTAGAACAAGCTGCTGAACAAGCTGTTTGGAACTCACCATCTTTTACTTTTCTACCCGCTTTTTTAGCTTCAAGAATAGTAGTTTGTGTCATTTGGATACACATAGAGCATTTCTCCATTACCCCTCTCGTTCTTACAACAACGTCTGGGTTAAGAACCATTCTTCCTAAATCGTTGTTCATATTGAAGTCGAAACGATCATTTAGGTTATAAGTAAACCAGTTGAAACGTCTCACTTTATAAGGACAGTTGTTTGCACAATATCTTGTACCAATACATCTGTTGTAAGCCATGTGGTTTTGTCCTTGCTTACCGTGTGAAGTTGCCGCTACCGGACAAACTGTTTCACATGGCGCGTGGTTACAATGTTGACACATTACCGGTTGGAAGATTACATCTGGATTTTCAGCTGGGTTTTCTAAAGCACCTTCGCTTGCCATACCAGGGATTTTAGTTCCGTACAATTCAGGAACTGCCATACCTTCTTTCAATCCTTCGTAAACCTCTACCTTTTGTTTAGAAGAATAGTAACGGTCAATTCTTAACCAATACATATCTCTAGACATTCTGATTTCTTCTTTACCTACAACTGGAACGTTGTTTTCAGCTTGACAAGCAATAATACATGCTCCACAACCTGTACAAGAGTTCAAGTCTACAGATAAGTTGAAGTGAGGTCCATCTGTATCATCAAAAGCATCCCAAAGATCGATTTTACCTGCAGGAAGTGCTCCACTAATTGTGTGATACTCCAATGGTTTGTTCCATCCTTTATGCTCATCATCGAAAGGAACATTAATGAAATCTGCCAAAGGAACTTCTTTTGCAATTTCATAACGACCCATCAATGTATTTTGAAGCTGAATCCCTGCAAATTCGTGATCTTCACCGGTTTTTTCGATTTTCACACCTGAAATAGCCAAGTTTGAACCATCGAATACTGGGTAAGCATTTACCCCTGTATCTGCAGTTGCTCCTGAGTTTTTCTTACCATATCCTAAAGCTAAACCAACAGAACCTTCTGCTTGACCTGGCTGAATGAATACAGGAACATTCTCAAGTTTTACTCCGTTTACTGTAATGTTTACAATTGAACCATCTAACTGCATTCTTGCGTTTAGATCGTTTTCAATTTCAAACTTTTCAGCATCTTTTGGAGAAATTGTAAGATAATTATCCCAAGCCATTCTTGTGATTGGATCTGGTAATTCTTGCAACCAAGGGTTGTTTGCTTGTGTACCATCACCAATAGAAGTCTTAGTATAAAGAACTAATTCTAGTTCTGAAGCTTTAAAGCCAGACAATTCTGCAACCGCTTGAGCAGCGTTTCCGCCCGCATATGAAAGCATTGTTGCGTTTGCAGTAGCTACAAAACCATTATATAAAGCTTTGTTGAATGAAGTACCTCCTAAGATTGTACCTGCATTCGCTTTTAAATAATCATAATAATTATTAGCAGCGTTGTTTTTACCATTCTTCCAAACCAATAAAGACTCTTCAATCTGTCTAGATTTGTAGATTTTCTGGATTGTAGGCTGCATTAATGTATAAACTCCAGTTTGAGGTTCAATATCTCCCCAAGATTCTAGCCAGTTCGCTACAGGAATTACAGCTTTAGCTGCTTTATACATTTCGTTTTTCTTATCTGCAACAGCAACTACGTAAGGAACTTTTGCTAAAGATTTTTTGAAATCTTCCCCTTTATGATAAGAATAGATAGGATCTACGTTATTTGTAATTAGAACTCCAACTTGTCCACCGTTTACCCATCCTAAGAATTCTTCAAATCTAGCTTTGTTAAATTCTTTAAGGAAGTTTGCTTTACCAGTGAATGCTACAGATCCTAATTTTTGGTTGATTAAGTGTGCTAAAACTTGCGCACCTTTAGAACCATCTGCGAAAACTACAGCTTTGTTTCCTTTAGCTTGAAGTTCTTTAGCAATTTCCGCAGCTTCTTTACTTGCAGGAGCTGCACCACCAACGATTGCGTTGTAAACTTCAACCAAAGTTTTGTTTACTGCGCTTGGTTTTAAACTAATTCTAGAGTCAGCGTTTGCACCTGTTAAAGACATATTAGATTCAACCTGAATGTGTCTCAACATTGTAGCCCCAGGAACTCTTGCTGCTGCGTAAGAAGATTCTAAGCTTGATGCATTGTAATCTCCTAAGAAATCTGCTTGGAAAGCCACAACCAATTCAGAACCTTTAAGGTCATAAACTGGCAATGCTCTAGTTCCGAAAACCTCTTGTGCTGCATCTAAAGCCGCACTGTAAGGAAATGCATCGTATGTTATTAATTCTGCAGTAGGATATTTCGCCTTAAATTCTGCAAATAATTTTTTGAATGTAGGTGAAGCAAAAGATTGAGATAAAAGAACGATTCTTTTTCCTGAAGCTTTAGCTTCTTCTAAACCTTTAATAACGAAATCATCAACTTTATCGAAAGTTTCGTCTTTCCCATCAAGTTTTGGCTGCTTTACTTTATCATTATCATAAAGTGAAAGTACGCTTGCTTGTGCTCTTGCATTAGTTTTACCTAAATCTCCAGCAACTGGGTTTGGTTCAATTTTAATTGGTCTTCCCTCTCTAGTTTTTACCAAAACACTAGCAAAATCGAACCCATCAAAATAAGTTGAAGCGTAGTAATTAGGAACGCCCGGAATAATATCGTGCGGTTTTACTACATAAGGTATCGTTTTAATTACCGGTGCTTCGCACGCTGCCAAAGTAACGGCAGCTGTTGAAAAACCTAAAAGTTTTAAGAAATCTCTTCTTGAAGTTCCCGCATCGCTACTCTGTGCTTTATCTAGGAAATCTTCTACCGGAATTTCTTCTTGGAACTCTTTCAGAGCCAGCTTATTATTCAAAGCTGGATCTTTAAGTTCGTGAATACTTCTGAATTGTATTTTATTTGAAGCCATTTATACTTCTAATTTTTTGTTATTAATAATGACATTTACCACACTCAAGACCTCCAATTGCATCTACTGTGATCTTACCACCATCCTGAGGATATTGTTTTTTCAACTTGTCGTGTAGATTCTTGAAGTATTCTTTATTATAACCATTCGTCATATCGATTTCAGTAGTTCTGTGACATTCGATACACCATCCCATAGTGAAATCATTTGCCATTTGCACCACGTTCATCGTGTCAATTTTACCGTGACAAGCTTTACAAACTACGTCAATTTTGTTATCAGGATTCTTCTTGTTGAAAGAATTAATGATTGCTTTCTCACCTGCCACAACGTGTTGAGAGTGGTTGAAGTAAACGAAATCTGGCATGTTGTGAATCCTCGTCCATTCTACTGGCTGAGTTTTACCCGTGTATTGCTGTTTTGCAGGATCCCATCCTGTCGCAGCATAAATCTTTTGAATTTCTCCATCATAGAACGCCTTGTCTTTTCCTGGCTCCATATAATGCTCTGCATTGTACTCAGAGATTGTACGGTGACAGTTCATACAAACATTCATTGAAGGAATCTCAGAAACCTTACCATATTTTGCACTTGAGTGACAAAGTTGGCAATCGATTTTATTTTCTCCTGCGTGAATTTTGTGAGAGAAGTAGATTGGTTGTTCAGGCTTGTATCCTTTATAAACACCGATCCACATGATCCAGTTCCAAACACCATAAGCAGCAAGGATTGCAAGGATTGCAAGAAGCCCTTTACCTACCATTTGGTATTTAGCATAGATTTCGCTGAACGATTTTACTCTTTGCTCATTAAGACCTGATAATTCTTCAGACTGTCCTAATTTCACCAACTGTCTTAGTTTTAATAAAATCCAAACTAAAAGACCCGCGATAGCTAAAAGTGAAATGATCATAATGTTAGTAACCGTTTTGTCTTGAGGCGCAGCCGCAGCATCAGTTGCCGTTCCTCCCGCTTCCGACGTAGCAGTCTTCTTCGGCTCCTCTACAGGAGGATTAGTTGTGTAAGCTAAGATGTTGTCGATATCCGCATCCGAAAGATTTGGAAAGACCTGCATTTCAGTCTTATTAAATTTTTCAAAAACTTCATTGGCATACTTGTCACCAGAAGCTCTTAGCGCCTTGTTGTCTTTAATCCACTTATGAAGCCAATCTTTTTCTAGCCCCTGCTCAGACTTCAATCTTTCTACCACACCTTTCAGTGCCGGTCCCACTACCTGCTTGTCTAAAGCGTGACATGCTGTACAATTTGCTTTGAAAAGTGTCTCTCCTGCTTTAGGATCGCCGTCTTGCCCGTAAATTGAAGCACTTGTTGATAGCAACAAACCAATTGCAATCAACGTTTTTTTGTAATGCTTTCTCCAACTAATCATTTAAATTATCTTATGTTAGTAATTATTGAATATGTAATCAATTCCGCAAAAATAACATTTTTAAGAAGATTTTAACGAACACCGAAAAGGGTAAAATGTCATTTGTGTTTAATTTGTAACTATTCTAAATAACCATGTTTGGTATGTTTTTTATTATTTATAACTTTGCCGAAACAAGCTTTTAAATGAAAAAAATTATTGCGATATTTTCAATTTATGCTTTATGTAGCA
The DNA here is from genome assembly GCF_057180445.1 of Chryseobacterium sp. HNCC26DJ239. NCBI lineage: Bacteria > Pseudomonadati > Bacteroidota > Flavobacteriia > Flavobacteriales > Weeksellaceae > Chryseobacterium > Chryseobacterium sp. HNCC26DJ239. The sequence continues at coordinate 465,992 of NZ_JBXUGJ010000004.1, read as the reverse complement.
TTAATTACGTTGATGCACAGCAAGTTGTAAAAAGAGACACTATTTCCGGAACCGAGTTGGTTCTAACGATGGACGCTCGTGTGGAGGATGCCTTGAACGATCTTGAAGACCGTTGCGAGAAGAATGTCTACGGAAAATCTTATGGAAATACGAGTGAAGAAGTAAAAAAACCAGCAAAAATTCTTGTTCCAAGTCGTGAACTTACAAATGCTGAAATTTGCAAGAAAAACCCAAAGATTTTGGGTTATAAAATCTTGATTACTACTGTAAAGAGCAATGAAGAAGCCAACGAAGTAAAGATGTATTTCAGAAAAAGGTTCCCAAATCTAAAAGTGGAAACCGATGCTTCTCTAAGACCCAATTACAAGATTTTAGCCGGAAGTTATTTCTCTAAACAGAGTGCTGCGAGTGATTTGGCAAAGGTAAGAGAGTATTTTAAATCTGCCTCTTCTGTGCAATACAGAATTTTCTGTTCTGAAGCTAAATAAACTTTAATGTAAAAATATAAAAAACGTCCGCAAGTTGCGGACGTTTTTCTTTTCTAGTAATATGTATTAACAAAATCTAGAAACTCTGTCATTCGATAATAATTATTTATCCCCAAATAAACCGTCATCACAAGTAGCACCGCTGTAAAGAGTGACATCATATTTCGAGACTTGCGGTAAGCGTAAAAAAGCCAACCCAAAAGCAAAGGATAGACAAATACAAAATGACCCCCATAAATATAAGATGTATGCAAGCCAAATCTGAAAACACAATGTATTAAAATATCAACAACGAAAGAAAGCATCAGAATTTGTACTAATTTATTTCTAAAATTTTTAGCAAAACTCCAAAAAATTAAAACCACCAGTAAACCAATAAAAATATAAGGTACAAAAGAAGTGTAAACATCCATAAACAGAGCTTTATAATAAAACCCTTGCATATTATGTTTCTCTCTGATAAAAAAGCCAGGAAAAAGAATATTTCCACCGAAAAAGTAAGAATAAATCATATCCCAAACAGGAGTAGAATTTACATTAGAAAACTTTTCGTATTGCTCACCAGATTTGGACAGGATGTTTTCGTACTTGAAATTAATTCTATTCAAATATAAAAGAATAAAAATAATACAAGAAACCGAAACTCTAAGCGCAGCAAAACCAAAATTTTTCCAGCTTCGGAACAGGTTCTTTTCAAAAAGTACAGGGATAAAAACTTTAACAATATTCGTGACCGTTAACCCACCAATTAAACTTGAGCCCAGAACGAGCGATAGACCCGAAATTTTACCATTTTTCTTAAGCTTTACCGCAGAATAATAATTAAACGATGCAAGTAACAAAAGCGTGTAAGTATAGGTTTCTGGGGTAAAAGACAATAAAAGACAGGTAGAAAACAACCCAAAAAACAGCACTAAAATCAATCCTAAAAAAACAGGAAGACCTATAATATTTTTTAAATATTTATAAACCTGAACAATACTTAAACTTACTACAATATTACTTATCCAAACCAGGAAAAGCCGGAACTCCATCCCCATCTTATTATGAGTAAATAAAAATATAAACTCCCGGATCCAATTGAAAAAATACCATGAAAGCGGATGTCTTTCAAAGCTTCCACCCGTCATTACAATCGCTTTATTATCAAAGCTAAAGTATGCATCCCAAGGAATTCGGCTGTCGAAAACTATTTTATAATGTTGCGCCAGGAAAGTTCCAAAAATTCCGTAGCCAACTAGAAAAAAAATGAAAACTCCCAACTCTACCCATGTAGAAGGAAATATCATTTTAAAAAAATGAATAAATTTTGACTTCAAAGACATCAATTTAAATTTCTGCAAAAGTAAGTATTTACAAAACTCTTTTACGACGTCTTTGTTTTAAATTTAAATCAAGAGCTGCAAGAAAGCATAGAACACCCTGCAACACCATCAAAACCATCGGGTCTTTTTACGGAAAACTCAGGGAAAATTTCTTCATAAGGATTTTCTAAAGCCTTCAATAATTTGTTCAACATTTCATGATTTCCCACTTCCAATTCTTCAATACATTGATACAATAAATAGTTTCGCAAAATAAACTTTGCGTTGTTTTTTTGCATCAATTTCTTAGACTCTTCTTTAGATAAAACATTTTCGGAAAGCCTCGATTCGTAAGCTTCAACTAAATTTTTAAATTTAACTAATTCTGAAGCACTTAAAGGAGAATACGCTATTTTTTGAAGTTCAGAAATATCAATTTCATCCCCCTCAAATCTTTCTAAAAACTGAAAGAAAAGCGTGTAGTCTAAAGACAAATCTTGCATCACTGTTTGCCAATTCGTAAAGAAGTCGTCGTCTCCTTTTTTCAGCTCATCAAAACCAAATTTCGCACACAGCATTTCGTCGTGTTTTCGCCAAAAATAATCACCAAATTCGTTTAATGTTTTCTCTAAAAACTTCTCATCTTTAATGATAAGAAATAGCGAGTTTGCCAATTGCCAAAGATTCCATTGAGCAATCTGAGCTTGCTTTCCAAAAGCATATCTTCTTCCGGGCAAATCGGTTGTATTAGGCGTAAAATTAAGGTCATATTCATCCAACATAGAGTAAGGTCCGAAATCTATAGATAAGCCTAAAACTGACATATTATCGGTATTCATCACGCCGTGTACAAAACCTACACGATACCATTCTACCATCAAATCTGCGGTTCTTGTGCAAATCGCTTTGAAGAAGTCTTGATACTTTTCATCGCCTTCAGAAGAGATTTCAGAAAAATAATTTTCGATGGTAAAATCGACCAATTTCTTTAAAGTTTCAGTCTCTTTTTGAGCAGACAGCCATTCAAAATGACCAAAACGAAGAAAACTTTCTGCCGTTCTGATCACCACTGCTCCTTTTTCATATTGAGGATTTCCGCTATACATGATATCACGCAAAACATCTTCGCCTGTTAAAGCCAAACTCAACGCTCTTGTGGTAGGAACCCGAAGATGAAACATGGCTTCACTCATCAAATATTCTCTGACGGAAGACCGTAAAACAGCTCTTCCATCGGCATGTCTGGAATACGGTGTTGCACCCGCTCCTTTCCATTGGATTTCGTTCTTTTCGCCTTTATTATTGATGATTTCACCAGCAAAAATAGCACGACCATCGCCTAACTGACCTGCCCAATTTCCAAACTGATGACCTGCATAAGCGGTTGCGTAGGTTTTAATATTTTCAGGTAAATGATTGCCCACTAAAAAACCAACATCCTGTTTTTCATCAAAGCTTCCCAAACCAATTTCTTCAGCCAATTTATGATTAAAAATAAGCAATTCTGGATTTTCAAATTCTGAAGGATTTACTGTTGAAAACAAAACTTTTGGAGTTTGTCTTTGCATTGTATTTCCAGAAAAATCTCCCGGAAATATATTGGTAAAAGGTTGCTGTATTTTATGGAAATTCATATTTCAAAATTAACTAAAAAGTTGATAAAAAAAGACCTTCCGAAATGGAAGGCCTCTATCGTTATAGTTGAATATTTTTATTTATTGAAGTCTATTTCTTCAGAATTATTTAAATTCTCATTGATGTTTTCTTCTTTTTTACCCGGTGATTTTGGGTTATTTTCTACCGGTTTAGGATTTTTAATTTCATCTATTGTCTGCAAACCTCCTTCATCACCATAACCAGTGCTTAATCCTTTAAGATTGCTACAGCCATCTTTCCATTCTGAAGGTTTTACAAATTTATCGTCTGGCGAAATTTTCAATGATTTATCTGCCCAAACTTTCTTCATAAATATTGCCCAAATTGGTAGCGCCATTTTAGCTCCTTGTCCTTCCCCTGTTCCTAAGAAGTGAGTAGCTCTGTCTTCCCAGCCAACCCATGCTCCGGTTGCTAATTTAGGAACAATTCCCATAAACCAACCATCCGAGTTATTCTGTGTTGTTCCGGTTTTACCAGCGATTTCTACCGCTTTAGAAATACCTTTTCTTCCTAATTCTCCGCTTGCTGTACCAAATTCTGCAACCCCTTTCATCAATTCAATCATTGTGTATGCATAATTAGGGTTCATTACTTCTTTTGGCTCTGCATTAATTTCTTTAATTACTCTATTGTTGGCATCTTCAATCCTCCAGATCATCTCTGGCTTATTGTAGTTTCCATAGTTAGCAAAAGTACTGTAAGCACCAACCATTTCGTAAATCGTAATATCGGAAGAACCTAAAGCCATCGGCAAACTTGTAGAGATATCTTCAGTAACTCCTAAATCTCTTGCTGTTTGAATAACACTTTGTGTACCTACCATATCTGCAAGACGGAGCGCTACAGGGTTTTGAGAGTGCGCTAATGCATTTTTCAAAGTAAGCATTCCTCCTCTTCCAGGAACTCGATAGCTTCCTTTTACAAACGTTGCATTTGAAACGGTAGAGCAAGGCGTCATACCCAATTTCATAATAGCAGTAGCATATACAAAAGGTTTGAAGGTAGACCCTACCTGTCTTTTCCCCTGTTTAATGTGGTCATATTGGAAGTGTTGCCAATCAATCCCTCCAACCCAAGCTTTAATCTCACCTGTTCCTGGAACCATAGACATTAAACCTGCTTGAGCAACCTGCTTGTGCCATCTGATAGAATCCCAAGGAGACATTTCTACTTCTTCTTCACCATTCCAAGTAAATCTTGACATTTTGATTGGCTTGTGGAACTCCATCATGATAGAATCTTCTGGCATATTATCTGCCTTCATCAATTTATATCTTCCGGTTCTTCTCACCGCCTGCATCATTACATCATTTACCTGCTGATCATTTAGATAATAGAACGGTCTGTTTTTTCTTCTATTCTGCTCTGCATCAAATCTTTTTTGAAGATCTGTAAGATGTTCTTTAATTGATTCCTCTGCATATTTTTGCATTTTAGAATCTAGGGTAACATAAATTTTTAACCCGTCTTTGTAAAGATTAAGTCTTTTTCCTGTTTCCTTTTCGTAATCATCAAGATATTTATCAATTTCTTTTTTAAGATAAAACTTAAAGTATGCTGAATATCCTTCTGTAACATCTTTTATTGGATGGTAATCTACTACAACCGGTGCAGCTATTGCTTTTTGGTAAGTTGCATCATCAATATATCCGGTTTTCACCATTTGCTCAAGAACCACATTTCTTCTTTCCTTCGCTTTCTCAGGATGTCTGTACGGGTTATTTTTTCGAGGATTTTCTAGCATTGCAACAAAAGTTGCAGCTTCAGGAAGTGTAAGTTCAGAAGTTTTTTTGTTAAAATAAATCCTTGAAGCCATTTCCACACCATTCGCATTAAAAAGGAAATCAAACTTATTGAAATACAGTTCGATAATCTCCTGCTTCGTATATCTTTTTTCAAGACTTACAGCAACCACCCATTCCTTTAATTTCTGAAAACCTCTCTGAAACTTATTCTGAGAGGCGTTTCCTGTAAACAACAGCTTCGCCAACTGTTGCGTAATGGTAGAACCACCACCTCTTTTACCTCCATAAACTACGGCCCTTGCTACAGACTGTAAATCGATTCCTGAGTGCTCAGAAAAACGCTCGTCTTCTTTCGCTTGAAGCGCATAGATAAGGTAAGGAGGCAACTCTTGATACGTAATCGGCTGAGTTTTCTCTTTTTCGAATTTTCCTAAAGTAACTCCATCCGAAGAAATAATCTCTGAAGCCACAAAAATATCAGGGTTTTCAAGCTCTTTTACATCCGGCATTTCGCCCAAGAAACCTTGGGAAACTGCGAAAAATAAACCTGCAATTCCTAAAACCACAGCCAAGAAACCAATCCAGATGAATTTCACCCATCTTTTCCAGCCTGTATCTTTCTTTTTTTTAGGCGGAAGCGGAAATGTTTTCCCTTTGCTTCCGTTATTATTTTTATTTTCTTCCATGTATGTTTACGGTTTTGCCGTTTCTACTTTTACACCAAGATCTTCAACGCCAGCCAAATTATCATTTCGCATTGCCTGTTTTACGCTGATTTCGTATTTCCCGTTTTTAGGAAATCTATAATTTACTTTATACAAGAACAAAGTCTCCTTTGTATCACCAAAACCTGTTCCTAACCACTCTCCATTAGGCTTTGCGAGAATGTAATTCAAGGTATCAGTTTCAGTTTTTTTAGTCTGAAGATCCTTAAAATCTACAATAAATCTAATATTGCTGTAAGGATAATCGTTATTATTTCTTACAACAAATATAATATTTTTAGGATTCTGGTTATCAGAAACATTCAGATTGTATTTCTGAGTGGTTTTTCTGTTCCATTTTCCGTTTACAGAATTCATAATCACCTCTTCAGAAGAAGAATTGCAGCTTATGAATAGGGCAAAAATTAATAATCCTAAAAAATTACGCATTATTGTTGTTGTCTTTTTTGGGAGGAAACTTCTTTTTAAAATTCTTTTTGTTCGGATTTTGCGGTTTCGGTTTCTCAGAGTTTGTAGAAGCTTCGGTTTTCTCAACCTTTTCTATTGGAGCTTTTGGCTGTTGGTTTTTCTGAGGTCGTTGCTGGTTTTGATTCTTGTTTTGAGGATTATTTTTCCCTGAGTTTCTTTCTTGGTTTCTCTCGGTATTTTTTTCTCCTTCAGGTCTTTCAGAACGATTTTTATTGCGCTGCCCGTTGTTGTTGTTGTTGTTGTTGTTGTTGTTGTTTTTATTCTGATTGCGATTTCTGTTGTTTCGGTTTTTCTTTTCGAAACGATCTACATTATTTTCCTGAATTAAATCCACCGTAGTTGTCGCAAAATCTGGCTGTTTTAGATCTTCAAGAGGTTCAATTTTTTCACCTCTTTTATTTTTACCAATCAGTTTTTTCACCAAATCGATATCGAAATCGTACCAAGCCATCGAATTATCTACATAGGCAAACCACATTTTTTTCTTGAAGACGTCAATCTTAATACAAAAAGCTTTTCCTTTTTCTGTATCTAAAGTTGTTGAAGAAGATGGAAAATGACTTAAAGCATCAAGGTAACTATCCAATTCATAATTCAAGCAACATTTAAGTTTGCCACATTGTCCTGCCAATTTCTGAGGATTGATACTAAGCTGCTGATAACGAGCGACATTAGTATTTACAGACCTAAAATCTGTAAGCCAAGTCGAACAGCACAATTCTCTTCCGCACGATCCAATACCTCCAACTTTTGCAGCTTCCTGGCGGAAGCCGATTTGTTTCATATCGATTTTGGTGCGGAAAGCAGCTGCATATTCCTTAATGAGCTGTCTAAAATCTACACGGCTGTCTGCTGTGTAATAAAAAGTAACCTTAGAAGCATCACCTTGGTATTCTACGTCGGTAATTTTCATCTCCAAGCCAAGTTTGTGAGAGATTTTCCTAGCTTCTACTTTTACAGTTTCTTCTTTATTTCTGGCTTCTTGCCATACTTCAAGATCCTTTTGGTTGGCTTGTCTGTATATTTTAAGAGCAACTTCCTCAGAAGCTTTCTTCTTCTTCATTTGAATCTTTACCAGTTCTCCGGTGAGACTTACTACACCTACATCATGTCCGGGACTTGATTCTACTGTTACTACGCTACCTATATGCAAGGGAAGGTTATTTACGTTTTTAAAAAACGCTTTCCTTTCATTTTTAAATCTAACTTCTACAAAGTCGCACCTCTCTGATGCGGGGTTTTGAATGTTAGATAGCCAGTCAAAAACACTTAATTTATAACTATTACCACAGGTATTTACATTTTCGCAGCCACTCGCGGTTTTTTTCGGTCCGCAAGAGTGGGTAGAATCGCCGGATGTTTTGCATCCACAACTCATATTTTATATAATTTTAATTTGCAAATTTATCGATTTTTATTTTTACGCAATTCCAAAAATAGCAATTATTATCTTACTGAATTGTTTAAGTTTAAACGCTTTTGACCATATTTTTATTTCTCCATGTTAAAATACTTGTAGCTAATCACTTATCAATAAAGATTTCAAACTGTTATTTTAAACATAATTTTCTTTAGCCTTATTGTTTAAATTTTGGCAATTTATTAACAAACGTTTGTAAAATAACTCTATATTTGGCTTAATAATATAATATGCCCTATGAAAAAAATATTAGTATCAACTGCTTTACTGGCGGGCGTTCTCTCATACGCAGGAGGCTTTAGAGTTTCTCTGCAAGGGGTGAAACAATTGGCCATGGCACATACAAGTGCACACACAGAAGATGCGAGTGTTGCATTCTTTAACCCTGCAGGAATGTCTTTCATTCCGTCAAAACTAAGTATTGTTGCAGGAGGCTTTGCTGCAAGTAACAAAATTACATTTCAAAATTTAAACACTTTACAAAGCACTTCTACCGACAACCCTACCGGAACTCCTATCTATGCTGCGATTGCTTACAAACCAATCGACAAACTATCGATAGGTTTCAGTTTTTCTACTCCTTTTGGTAGCACAATTCAGTATCCTTACGATTGGGAAGGCAAAGAGATCGTACAAAAATTAGAACTTAAGAGCTTCTATTTCCAACCGATGGTTTCTGTGAAAATGGCAGATTGGTTGGCCTTTGGTGCAAGTTATATCTACGCAACCGGGATTGTAAATTGGGATAAAGCTGTAACACAATTTGGTGGACAAGTAAATCTTAAAAGTGAAGATGCAACAGGACAAGGCTTTGGATTTGGTTTTTACTTCAAACCAGATAAAAACTTTGAAGCAAGTGTTGCTTACCGCTCACCCGTTGATATGAAAGCGAAAGATGCTACTGCAACATTCTCTTTCCCATCACAATCTGTTTACGGACTACTTGGTTTAGGTACAGACGGTATAGACAACTTCAATGCAACTCTACCTTTGGTTGAAGAATATACGATCGGTATGACTTATAAGGTAACTCCAAAATGGTTAATTTCAGCAGATTTCAACTATCACGGTTGGGAAAGATACAGCAAATTAACTCTTGATTTCGCTAAAGCTCCCGTTGGAAACCAGACCGACAATACTATTTTAGTCTCTCCTAAAAACTTTAGAAATACTAAAACATTCAGATTAGGAACTCAATACGCCTTCACTAACGCAATCTACGGAAGACTTGGAGGTTATTATGACGAATCTCCTTATACGGACGACAACTTTATCCCAGAAACACCTTCATTCAACACATTTGTTTTAACCGGAGGTTTAGGCTTTAAGCTTAATAAATTTGGGGTAGACGTGGCAGGAGGTTATGCTTTCCCACAAAGCAGAAGTGTAAACAACAGCTATCTTGGCTTTTATGGCCAAGCAAAAGCAAAAGCTTTCTATGGTGGATTAGGAGTATCATACAACCCTTTTTAATTTGATTATCACATGAAAAAAATAATAATATCTACTCTTGCTGTTTCCGCATTGTTCTTTACAACAAGCTGCGAAACAGATTTTGACACAGACGTGAACGACGTTGTTGTTTCTAGCGGTGAAGCAAATTTCTCGACATACGTAGCCTTAGGAAACTCACTTACATCGGGCTACAGAGATGGTGCTTTATATATCGATGGGCAAAACGAATCATATCCAAGCATGATTGCCGCACAAATGAAACTTGCAGGAGGAGGAGACTTCCTTCAGCCTTTAATGGCAGACAATAATGGCGGAATGGTTTTGGGAACTACTCAAATTTTAGCGACAAAGCTTTATATTAAATCGTTTGTAAACGGTTCGCCTGTTATTGAAACTGTTGCAGCAACACCTACAACCAGCGTTACAACAAAAGTTACGGGGAATTTGAATAACTTTGGAGTTCCTGGAGCTAAATCTTTCCACTTAATCACTCCTGGCTATGGAAATGCGGCGGGAATTCTTGCAGGGACTGCGAATCCTTATTATGTAAGATTCTCATCTAGCACAACTTCTACTGTTGCAGACGATGCTGCAAACAGAAACCCAACATTCTTCTCTTTATGGATAGGAAATAACGATGTTTTAAGCTACGCAACAACTGGTGGCTCGGGTGTAAACCAAGCAACAAATACAAATCCTGCAACGTATGGTTCTAATGATATTTCTAGCCCAACCGTTGTAGCAGCATCAATTCAATCTGTTTTAGAAAAATTAAAGGCAAAAGGAGCAACAAAAGGGGTAATTGCAAATATTCCTTACGTAACTTCAATTCCTTTCTTTACAACTGTTCCTTACAATCCGCTTACTCCTGCAGCTTTAGGATCAAACATTACCGCTTTGAACACAAGTCTTTATGGACCACTTAAACAGGCTCTAAATGCTTTTGGAGCAGGAGGCAGAATCAATTTACTTTCATCAACAGCTTCAAACCCTGTATTGATAAAAGATGCTTCTCTAACAGATCTTTCGGCTCAGCTTACGGCGGCTCTTACCCCTTCATTAGGACTTGCAACTGCAACAGCTTTTGGGCAGATTTACGGACAAGCAAGACAAACAACTGCAGACGATTATATTCTTTTATCTACAAGATCAGTAATTGGAACCACTGTTACAGGCGCTCCTGCATCTGTAAATGTATATGGAATTTCTTATCCGCTTCAGAACCAACATATTTTAACAAAAATTGAGGCTGCCAACGTAAAAACTGCAACGGACGCTTACAATGCTTCAATTAAAACACTGGCAGGAACATACGGCTTAGCTTTTGTTGACGCAAATGCTAAAATGGTGGAACTTAACGGTGCTTCAGGTATTATTTGGGATGGTGTAAAATACAATGCTAAATTCATCACCGGAGGAACATTCTCTTTAGATGGTGTGCATCTTACCGGAAGAGGATATGCTGTTGTTGCAAACGAATTTATTAAAGCAATCAATCTAAAGTATAATTCTACTTTACCACAGGTTGATCCAAGTAAATATTCTGGTGTAAAATTCCCTTAAAACCAGCAAATTAAAAACTTTATAAAGCCACAAGAGATTTTCTTGTGGTTTTTTTTTACTTTTGCAAAATCTATAAAAATGTAAAAATGGCCGATCAGTTAAGTTATCTGTTTTCAACAAGAACGAGTAAGGATCTTGCAGAAAAAATTGCTCTTCATTATGGGCAAGAATTAGGAAAAATCGTTATTCAAGAATTTAGCGATGGTGAATTTGAACCTGTTTTAGACGAATCGGTAAGAGGAGGAAGAGTATTTTTAATTGGCTCTACATTTCCACCAGCAGACAATCTATTAGAATTACTTTTAATGATTGATGCCGCAAAAAGAGCTTCAGCTAAAAATATTACAGTAGTACTTCCTTACTTCGGGCTTGCAAGACAAGACAGAAAAGACAAGCCAAGAGCACCTATTGGTGCAAAATTGGTAGCAAACCTTTTAACTGCAGCCGGAGCAACAAGAATCATGACTATGGATCTTCACGCAGATCAAATCCAAGGATTCTTTGAAATTCCTGTAGATCATTTGTACGCTTCTTCTATTTTCGTAGAATACGTACAATCTCTAAACCTTGAAAATCTTACGATTGCATCTCCAGATATGGGAGGAGCAAAAAGAGCGAAAAACTACGCAGGTCATTTAGGCGCAGACGTTGTAATCGCTTACAAAGAGAGAAAAAAGGCAAACGTTGTAGAAGAGATGTTCCTAATTGGTGATGTTGTTGGCAAAAATGTTATTCTTATCGATGATATGATTGATACAGCTGGAACTCTTTGCAAAGCAGCAGATATTTTGATGGAAAAAGGAGCAAAATCTGTAAGAGCAATGGCTACACATGGTGTTCTTTCAGGAAAAGCTTATGAAAACATCGAAAAATCTCAATTATTGGAGGTTATTGTAACAGATTCAATCCCTGTGAAAACAGATTTATCTTCAAAAATTAAAGTATTATCTTGTGCACCATTATTTGCAGACGTAATGAAGATGGTTCATGAGCACCAATCTATTAGCAGCAAATTTATTATCTAAGCAAATCGCCTACTTAAAATACAGTCTTTCTTTTTCTTACTTTAAACATTACAATTTTTTCTAAATTTTGTTGGTTTAAAAAAGAAAAAGAAAGATTTTTTATTTTCAAGGCCAAAAAAAAGCAAAAATAAACTGAGAGAGCGATTATCTTGAAAGCATTAGAGTCAGTATTTTCTTCTTTTTTAAAAACCATCTCTTTCGAATTTCTTTTAATGACAAGTACTGCCGCAGATTTTTCATAAAATTCTAAACTGCTGATAATTTCATTTTTTAATTTCTAAAATAAATCATATCTTTGCACCCTAATTTTTATAAAATTCATTCATAATGAAATCTATTACAATTCAAGGTACAAAAAGAGAAAGCGTGGGCAAAAAGTCTACAAAAGCTTTACGTGATGCTGAATTAGTTCCTTGTGTTGTTTACGGAGGTGCAGAACCATTGAACTTCTCTGCTGAAGAGAAAGCTTTCAAAGGTTTAGTATATACTCCTGAAGCACACACGGTATCTATTGAAGTTGACGGTCAAACAATTCCAGCTGTTCTTCAGGACATCCAATTCCACCCGATTACAGACAAAATTCTTCACATCGACTTTTATCAGTTATCTGACGATAAGCCAGTTATCATGGAGGTTCCTGTAAGAATTACAGGTCGTTCTAAAGGTGTTGTTGCAGGTGGTGTTCTTCGTCAATCTTTCAGAAAATTGAAAGTAAAAGCGATTCCTGCAAACTTGCCAGACGAAATCGTTGTAGATGTTACTCCATTAAGAATTGGTAACAAACTTTACATCGGTGCTATCAAAACTGAAGGATACTCTTTCATGCACCCAGACAACGCAGTTGTTGTAGCAGTTAAGATGTCTAGAAATGCTATGAAAGCAGGTGCAGGTGCACAAGATGACGATGAAGATGAAGAAGAAGTAGCAGCAGAAGGCGAAGCTCCAGCAGCAGAGGCTCCAGCAGCAGAATAAGAATTTCTTATCTCAAAAATACAAACCTGTCATATTTATGGCAGGTTTTTTTATGCCTCAAACACCACTTTCATTGTTTTTTATGAAATTTTTCACAAGTTATCGCTGAAGTCAGATGTAAAAAAAGACGTAAATTTGAACCATTCTAATTTAGAACACCCAAAAATTCAAAAACAATGTTTGACATTCAAGAAATAAGAAGTCAGTTTTCTATATTAAACGAAACAGTAAACGGAAAACCATTGGTTTACCTAGACAATGCGGCAACCTCTCAAAAACCAGATTCTGTACTACAAATCTGGAATCAATATTATACAGAAATTAACGCCAACGTACACCGAGGAATCCATACTTTAAGCCAATTGGCAACCGAAGAAATGGAACTTGCGAGAAGAAAAGTTCAGAAATTCATCAATGCTAAAGAAGATTTTGAAGTAATTTTCACCAAAGGAACAACGGAAGGACTAAACCTCATCTCTTACATTTTAACTCCGAAGTTAAAAAAAGACGACGAAATCATTATTTCTTACCTCGAACATCACTCGAATATAGTTCCGTGGCAAATGCTTTGCGAAAGAACCGGAGCTAAACTTAGAGTAATCCCCATCGACGAAAACGGTATTCTTCAACTTGATTATTTAGACCAGTTTTTAAGCGAAAAAACGAAAGTTGTTTCTGTAAACCAAGTATCAAACGCCTTAGGAGTTGTAAATCCTATCGAAGAAATTATCGCTAAAACAAGAGCCAATTCTGATGCATATATCGTAATTGATGGCGCACAATCTGCCCCTCACTTTACAATTGATGTTCAAAAATTAGACTGCGATTTCTTTGTTTTTTCAGGACACAAAATGTATGCACCGATGGGAACGGGAATTTTGTACGGAAAACAGCACATTTTGGAAGAACTTCCCCCGTTTCATGGTGGTGGTGAAATGATTGCAACTTGTTCTTTCGATGCAACAACTTACGCTGGTTTGCCTTTTAAATACGAAGCCGGAACTCCTAATGTTGGTGGAAATATTGCTTTAGGAGCCGCTATTGATTTCATTGAAAAAGTAGGACAGCAAAATATTCAAAATCATGAAAATGCTTTGTTAGATTATGCTCAAAAACATTTACTAGAACTGGAAGGAATTAAAATTTACGGCGAAAAAGCGCACAGAACAGGCGTTGTTTCGTTCAATCTTGAAGGAATTGGTATTTCTTCAGATGTTGGGATGATTCTCGACAAATTGGGCATTGCTGTGAGAACAGGACACCACTGTACACAACCAATTATGGAGTTCTTTAATATCGCAGGAACCGTACGAGCAAGTTTTGCCGTTTATAATACTTTTGAAGAAATTGATGCGTTGGTAGAAGGTGTAAAAAAAGCACAAAGAATGCTCTCTTAATTTCGAAATCATCATATTTTATAAAACAACCCTTTCAAAGTTTAAAATGTTGAAAGGGTTTTCTTTTGTCTAAAATTCAAACCTCATCATTATTCTAAGATAATATAAAAAACAAATTCCCCGCCTTTCGGCAGGGAATTTTCACTAATATGGAACTTTACAAATGTTACTTTGTAAATAACATTTCTCTGTATTTCGTCATTGGCCAAAGCTCATCATCAACCATCATTTCTAAGTCGTCAGAAGCTTCTCTAATTACATCAAACAAAGGCTTCACTTTGTTACAGTACTCTTCTGCTTGTTTTTGACTGTCTGAATTTGCTTTTGCAGCTTCTCTAGCTCTAATCAAATCTTCAACACCTAGCTTAATTTTAGATACGTTTTCAGAAATGCTTGTAATTAAGCTCATTTGCTCTTTAGCTAAAGATTTAAATTCTTTATCTCCGAAAATTTCTTTAAGACCTTTTACGTTCTCAATTAATCTGTTTTGATAATTTAAAGCTGAAGGAATAATGTGGTTTCTAGCGATATCACCTAAAACTCTTGCTTCAATATCGATTACTGTTGAGTATTTTTCTAATTTGATTTCGTTTCTTGCTTCAACTTCTCTATGAGTGAAGATTCCCATTTCTTCGTAAAGAGCTAAGAATTTTGCATCCATTTCTTGTTTTAAAGCTTCTGGAGTAGTCTTCAAGTTATTCAGACCTCTCTTTTCAGCTTCTTTTGCCCAGTCATCAGAATAACCATCACCTTCAAACATGATGTTTTTACACTGCTTAATGTATTCTCTCAATACGTTGAAGATTGCCTCATCTTTCTTAAGACCAGTTTCAATTAAAGCATCAACTTCTTTTTTGAAATCCATCAATTGTTTTGCAGCAATTGTGTTCATTACCGTCATAGATTCTGCACAGTTTGCCGCTGAACCTACCGCTCTGATTTCAAATTTATTTCCTGTAAATGCGAAAGGAGAAGTTCTGTTTCTATCGGTATTATCCAACAAAATTTCAGGAATTTTTCCTACAACATTTAATTTAAGGTCTGTTTTTTCGTCTGGAGAAAGTTTCCCTTCTGTTACTTTTTCAAGCTCTTCCAAAACTCTGAACAACTGGCTTCCGATGAATACAGAAATAATCGCCGGTGGAGCTTCGTTTGCACCCAATCTGTGGTCGTTACTTGCAGAAGCAATACTTGCTCTTAAAAGGTCTGCATATTCGTGAACTGCCTTAATTGTGTTTACGAAGAAAGTAAGGAACTGTAAGTTTTTCTTAGGATTTTTTCCTGGGCTTAAAAGGTTTTCACCTGTATCTGTAGCTAAAGACCAGTTGTTGTGTTTTCCACTTCCGTTTACTCCTGCGAATGGTTTTTCGTGGAACAAAATGTGGAAATGGTGTCTGTGAGCGATTCTTGCCATTACGTCCATCAACAAAGAGTTGTGATCTACCGCAACGTTCACCTCTTCAAACATTGGAGCTAGCTCAAACTGGTTTGGCGCCACCTCGTTGTGTCTTGTTGTAACAGGAATACCCAATTTCATACATTCGATTTCCAACTCTTTCATGAAGTTCATTACTCTTGTAGGAATAGAACCGAAATAGTGGTCGTCTAACTGCTGTCCTTTTGCAGGAGAGTGTCCAAGCAAAGTTTTCCCTGTTAATACAAGGTCTGGACGAGATTGGTATAACGCTGAATCTACCAAGAAATATTCTTGCTCCCAACCTAAAGTAGGAGTTACTTTTGTTACGTTTTTGTCGAAATACTGCATTACATTTGTTGCAGCTTCGTCTACCGCGTTCAACGCTCTTAAAAGAGGTGCTTTATAATCTAAAGTTTCCCCAGTATAAGAGATGAAAATTGAAGGAATACACAATGTAGTTCCCATAATAAATGCCGGAGATGTAGGATCCCAAGCTGTATAACCTCTCGCTTCGAAAGTGTTTCTAATCCCACCATTCGGGAAAGAAGATGCATCTGGCTCTTGCTGAATCAATAAATTCCCGCTGAATCTTTCAATCGCTCTACCTCCTTCAATTGGAGTAAAGAATGAATCGTGCTTTTCAGCCGTGCTCCCTGTTAAAGGTTGAAACCAGTGAGTGTAGTGCGTAACACCTTTGCTCATTGCCCAATCTTTCATTGCAACTGCAACTTGGTCTGCGATGTGTCTTTGGATTTTGCTTCCTTTTTTCACCGCATCCATAATAGACTGGAACGCTTCTTTAGTTAAATATTCTCTCATTGTTTCTTCTGAGAAAACATTTTGACAGAATAATTCTGACAATTTCACAGGAACTTCTACAGAATTATCTCTTCTAAAGTCCTTGAATGGTAAAGTTTCTAACGCTTTAAATCTTAAAGTTGACATATTAGGTTGAATTTTTGATGGGGCAAATTTACAAAAAAAATAAAACCAAAATATTTTTACCCTAAAATTTTAGGGGTACTTATGAAAAATATAGTTATTTTTTTTCAACAGGATAGTTTTTCACAATAGGAAATCATCCACAAAAGAAATTGAGGATATTTGGTGAGAATAAAAAAACTTCTTATTTCGAAGATTTAATTATCTAAAATTAAGAAAAAAACTTCAAAAACATTCATTATAAGCTATTTATTAAATAATACTTAAAATATAGTTGACGGAGGATTTCGTATATTTGCGTGAAATTAAATTTATGACAAATTCCAGAGCAAGAGAAACCACGGAAGCAATTGAAAGATTGTATATTTCTATGAGACACCTCTTTTACAGAGGTTTTTTTAAACCCGGTGGAGTTTCAGGAGAGAGTATCAGAAGTTTGTTAAAAACCATTAACCCAGAGATTTACGGAACCATGAACGTTCCAAGTAAATTAGAACTCAATGGTTTAATGTATGTTTTAGACAGACTTCCGGAAGGAATTGAAGAATGTGCTTTCATCCACCTTACTTCAGATGAAGGGTTTGATAAAGGTAGCTTCGAACCTATAGTTCCCAAAAAGAGAAGAAGAAACTGCTACAGAATCGATGAGCACCAAATGAACATCGAGGTTCTTCTAGGTCGTTCCGAAATCTATGATATTCTTACCCACCTTACCTTTTTATTTATTGAAGCAGACAAAATTCGTAACCTAGCTTTCATTCAGGATGAAAACTGGAAACCGACACGTGCGTTCAAAATTATTGAAGAGGTTGTAAAAGGCGAGAAAAAATTCAGCAGAAAAGAAAAAGAAGTTGCCTTAATACATCTTTCTTCTTTAATAGGAAGAACTTTCGACGAAACCTTAAATGCTTACAACACGTTTGGCGACGACCAAAACCCGGATAGATTATTCAAAATTATTTATCATTTAGGAAAAGTAAGTCTTGAAGACGCAAAACAAAGCCGCGAAAGAGAAATTCATTTTTCTGCCATCTTAAGAGAAAGAGTGGGGCATCATTATTTCGGCGAAAAATGGGCCAATAAAGTGAAAGATGTTTTATTTGAAAACAATCTTCACATGAGACCGCTTCATATTATTTCGGCAAATATGCATTCGGTGAAAAACATGCTCTACGCCAACGATGCACTTAAGAAAAAACAATCGAAAGAGGTTGATTATTCTTTGTATGAAGAAATCTCAAACAAAAAAGAACTCAGAGATAAAGTTTTAAAATATTCTTTAGAGCAGGGGCTTATTTATATTGATGACAACACAGGAAGTAATATCGATGTTCAAATTATTGACCTTTCTAAAGTTGATTTAAAAAACACCCCTTTCAGCGATACAAAATTCAATGGAGACGATGTAGTTTTGGTTTTCGATTACGCTTTCGGAGAACAGGCTTTCGAAGTAATGGACGAGTTACTAAGACCTTTCGAACAAAAAGGCGAAGTGTATATGATGAAAGTAAAATCTGTTTCCATCATGGGTAAAGCAGGGATTTTAGCCGGAGGAAAAGGCGACATTATGATTCCGACTTCTCATATTTTTGAAGGAACAGCAGATAATTATCCGTTTGAAAACGCTTTAAAACTTGATGATTTTGTAGACGACGAGCTTAAAGCTTTCGAAGGACCAATGATTACCGTTTTGGGAACTTCGCTTCAAAACAGAGATATTCTTTCGTATTTTATGAACACGTCTTGGAAAGCAATTGGGCTGGAAATGGAAGGAGCACATTACCAAAAAGCAATTCAGGTAGCTTCAAAAATCAGACACCACATTTCGCCAGATTTATTTGTGATGTACGCGTATTACGCTTCAGATAATCCTCTAGAAACCGGCTCTACCCTTTCTTCAGGAGGTTTAGGATTAACAGGGGTAAAACCAACCTACCTTATCACGCTAAGAATTTTAGAAAAGATTTTGAATAGCGTAAAGAAAGAAGTTTCTACTAAGAAATAAATTTGAATAATTACTAATAATATAATCCTTTAGGTTTTAAACCTGAAGGATTTTTATTTTCTAAAGATTTGCGCAGAATTTTCATATAAAACCGCCACGAATTCACAAAAACCCACCTAATATTCGTGTATTCATGGCAATAAAATTAAAATTACTTACCTTTAGAAAAATAAATTTTATCAATGAAAAAACCGCTTGTCCTCATTTTTGCGTTTATTTTGGCGCAGTTTCAGGCTCAGCAAAACGCCTACTATCAACAGTTTGCACAATATAAAATGGATATTGATGTAAACGCAGAAAAATTCACTTACGAAGGTTCTCAAACTTTAAATTACACCAACAATTCGCCAGACCAGCTCGATGTGGTGTATTTTCACCTGTATTGGAACGCCTTTAAACCCAACTCGATGATGGACCAAAGAGTTGCCGGACAAGGGAAAAACGGAGATTCGAGATTGCAAAAAAACGGCGTTTCGAGATTGGCTTCGATTCCTAAAAACGAAGAAGGCGCACAAAATATTCACTGGATTAAGCAAAACGGAAAAGACGTAAAATTTGAAATCCAGGAAACAGTGATGAAGGTTTACCTTTCAGAACCCATCAAACCCAATTCAAAAACCACTTTCACCATGGAATGGGATGCTGTAATCCCTCAACAAATCAGAAGAAGTGGAAGAAACAACCGTGAAGGTGTTGATATGACGATGACGCAATGGTACCCTAAAATTGCAGAATACGATTACGATGGATGGGCAACTTTCGACTATGTTGGAAGAGAGTTCCATGCTCCTTTTTCTGATTTTGATGTAACAATTAAAATCAATAAAGATTATGTTGTTGGAGCGGGAGGAATTCTTCAAAACCCTTCAGAAGTGAAAGGTTATGATGCCTCTGCAAAAATTAAAGTCGATAAAAACAAAGCAACCTGGAAATGGACAGCGAAGAATATGCTCGATTTTGCTTGGGCTGCAGATAAAGATTATTCTGTGGAAAGTTTCGATGTTCCGCAAGGTCCGAAAGTGTTTTTAGTCTATCAAAAAAATGATAAAACTAAAGTCTGGAGCGAAGCAAAACCTTACATCACAAAATACTACCAAATCATGAATAATCGTTTTGGTAAATACACTTATCCTTCATACGCTTTCATCCAAGGTGGCGATGGCGGAATGGAATACGGAATGTGCACGATGATTTTAGGTGAAGCAGAAAGCATTGAAGATTTAATGGGATTAATGGTACACGAAGGTTCTCACTCTTGGTATCAGCAAATATTGGCAACCAACGAGCCTTTAAGACCTTGGATGGACGAAGGTTTCACAAGCTACGCAGAAAGTGTGGTAATGAATGAACTTTTCCCACCAAAAGAAAATACTCCAAATCCTTTTGTTTCTAAAATTGATGCTTACAGAAACATTGTAAAAAGAGGCATTGAGGAACCTGCAATTTGGCTAGGTGACCACCATGACAACGGAACGGCTTATTCTTTCGCGAGTTACGTAAAAGGAGAATTGTATTTGGTACAATTGGGCTACATCGTAGGTGAAGAAAATTTAGCAAAAATCATGAAAGAATATTTCGAACAATGGAATTTGAAACATCCTACAGACAGAGATTTCTTACATATTGCACAAAAAGTTTCTGGGATGGATTTGAAGTGGTTTCAACATTATTGGATTAATACTACCAAAACCATCGATTACGCCATTAAAGACGTAAAATACGACTCAAAATCTACCACAATTACTTTGGTAAACAACAGTCAAATCCCGATGCCTATTGATTTTTCTGTAATGACGACTGATAAAAAAATCATCACATACCAAATCCCAATGAATATGACGCATACTTGGAAAACGAAAGATGCGTACGGAGATTTCAAAACGATGCCTTATTGGCCTTGGACACAGAAAGAATACAGTATTACGGTACCTTACAGCAAGTCTCAATTATCGGTTTTAGGAATTGATTTTAGCCAAAGAATGGCAGATGTAAATCCGGCAGATAATTTTGTTGAAGTGAAGTAGATTTATGATACTTCAAACAAATAAAAGATTAAATAAAAAACCCAAAGAGCAATTCTTTGGGTTTTTTGATTGATAAACCAAAGCAAAAACATGGAATAAATCATTCCCCTTCCATTCAAAATAATTAACATTCTGCTCTTTAAAAGCAACGAATTCCTTAATTTTAGCCCGAAAAATAAATTTCAGTGTAAAGAAATATACTGAAGAAAATATAAAGGCATGAATTCTATCGTGATTAATGTTGGAAACAGCAACATCAGATTCGGACTATTTAATGGCGACAACTGCGATATTTCGTGGGTAATCAATACAAAACCTTACCGTACAGCAGACGAATTGCATGGTCAAATGTTAATACTGTATCAAACTTATAAAATCAACCCAAAAGATATTTCCAAAATAATTGTAGGCTCTGTTGTTCCTCAATTAACCAGAGAAATAACGTCTGCTATAAGAAAAATTCACGGGATTGCTCCGGTAATGGTAGACCGAACAACCCCTTCTGGAGTTCAGGCTAAATCTAAACAGATGGGAACCGACATCTACGCCAATTTGGTTGCAGCACACAATCTTTACCCAGGAAAGAAAAAAATTGTTCTCGATTTTGGCACCGCTCTTACCGCAAGTTGTGTAGCCGAAAACGGCGAGTGTTTAGGAGTGATTATTGCTCCGGGAATTGTAACGGCGCTTAATTCTTTAATCCATCAAACCGCACAACTTCCGGAAATAGAACTGGTAAAACCCAAGTCTGTTCTCGGCTTAGACACTGTTACATGTATGCAAAGTGGGATGGTTTATGGTTTTTTAGGAATGGTAGAAGGTTTTGTAGACCGCATTAATGATGAGGTAAACGACGATTGTTTCGTAATTGCAACTGGCGGAGTTTCGCATGTTTACAAGCCATTAACGGAGAAAATTCATCTTGCAGACCGATTGCATACTTTAAAAGGATTGTATTTTTTAGGGAAAGATATTTAGATTGAGGTTAAGGTTAAGGCTAAGTTCAGAGAACTTTTCAGCATTAACCTTAATCTCAGTCTATCTTTTAGATTTAAAAAACTCTTTTACAATAGAAGAACATTCATTTTCCATAATCCCGACAACGATTTCAGTTTTTGGATGAAGCGACAGGTTTTTATTGATGAAACCTCGCTGCTCATCTCTTGCGCCAATCACCACTTTAGAAATCTGAGCCCAACTTAACGCTCCGCAACACATTACACAAGGCTCTAAAGTAACGTAAAGTGTACAATCTTTCAAGTATTTCCCGCCAAGAAAGTTTGCAGCGGAAGTAATTGCCTGCATTTCGGCGTGAGCTGTAACATCGTTTAAAGCTTCGGTAAGGTTGTGAGCTCTTGCAATGATGCGGTTATTTGAAACCACCACACAACCAATCGGAACCTCATCTTTTTCTAAAGCGATTTCGGCTTCCTGTAAAGCCATTTTCATAAAATATTCGTCGGTAAACATAAAAAATAAAAGCTTAGTGCAAAACTAAGCTTTTCAATATATTTTTTTAGAACTTTTAGAATCTATAGCCAATTCCAGTCATAAATACTCCTGTAACTTCATCAAAACCAGGATCATTAAAAACCCTTCTAGCTACTCCTCCACTCACCTCTAAAACCAATCTTTTCTTGAGAACCCATTTCCCACCAAAACCCAATCCTAAACCAGCACTAAATTCACTTACGGTAATTGGAGCAAAACCTTGGAGGAAAAATCCTGAAGCATATTTTTTTCCCAGATAATACCTAAAATATGGAGAAATTTGAGCTATTTCGTCTGTTTCCCCACTTAAATCAATCATTGCATTTATTCCAACTCCCATATTTTGCTTTAGAATTCGTTCATAAGAAATATTAATCATGGGAACCGCAATTAAAAGTAGTGGATCTAAAATAATATCATTCTTTCTTTCAGTTAAAAGCTGTATTTCTGAATTAACTTCTTGCGCATTACCATTAAACAGCGCAAAAAACAATAAAAAAGCGGTAATAAATGTTTTCATGTAGTTAGTTTTACACAAAAATAAACATTCTCCTGAAATACTACCTCAATAAAAAAAAGCTTAGTGCAAAACTAAGCTTTTCAATATATTTTTTTAGAACCTTTAGAATCTATACCCAATTCCGCCCATGATTTTTCCTGTAACTGGGCTAAAATCATTTCGATCAAAATTACCGAATCTTCTAGCGATACCTCCACTTGCTTCAATAACCAGTCGGTTTTTAATTACCCATTTACCTCCAACTCCAAAACCAAAACCTACAGTTGTAAACGTTTTTTCTCCACTATCAACCGTGTAGTACATATTGGTAGATTCATTATACACCCACGCGTAAGGCCACTCTCTCTGCATCGTTACTGGTATAAACCCTTCAAAGAAAAATCCTGAAGCATATTTTTTTCCCAAATAATATCTGAAGTAAGGAGAAAACTGTGTAAAGTAATCACTTTCATTATCATCCAAAACAATCATTGCATTTACACCTACCCCCATTTTTTTATCAATAAGTCTTTCGTAAGAAACGTTAAGCATTGGAATGGCAATAAGTAGAAAAGGATCTAAAGTAACGTCATTTTTTCTTTCTGAACCGCTTTCCTGATTAGAGTTCAACTCCTGAGCGTTCAAATTAAACAAGGCAATTACAATAAGTAAAGCTGAAATAATTTTTTTCATGAAATCAATTTTTCGTAAAAATAATCATTCTGATGAAACGGCAAAATTATTTTTTCATTTACTCCAATTTAAAACTCAGAGGCAGCCTAAAACGACTTCTCACAGGACTTCCGTCTATAACGGCAGGTGTAAATTTTCCACCAATAGAGTACAAAGCAATCTCTGCCTGTCGGTTAAAAGTGAAGTTATCTCCTTCAGCTTTTACGTTGGAAATGGTTCCATCTCGTTCTACGATAAAAATAACCTGCGTTTTTATGTCTTTTACTTCTGTATAAATACCTTCTGTGTAAAAAAGATTGGCGACTTCCTGTCGCAAAGCATTAATTCCGCCTGGATAATCTACTTCTTTGTCATTTGCTTTTAAGCTTTCTTCTTTATTCTGAATTATAATTTGTGCTTTATTTATTTTTTTTAAATCTTCAATATTCTTTGTCTTAAGAAGAGCTGCGATGAGCGCTACATTTTCCACGCTATCCATCTTCTTCATAAAGAATACAAAATCATTTCTTATCGCGTTTTTATTAATGTCGTTTTTCTCAGCTTCAAATTTCTTCTGAAACTCTTTATTAAGCATCGCTCTATATTTATTATAATAGTTTTTCACATTCCTAAATTCTTCTGCTTGCTGAGCAAAAGAAAACTGCGAAACCATTAAAAACAACAGAATAAAAACTCTCACCTGTGAATATTTTGTAAATGTAATGAAAAAACCTTCTTTTTATGATGAAAAACATAAAAAGAAGCACAAAAAAACCGAAGCTTTTCACTTCGGTTCATATATTAGTTCAGTTCAATTGGGTTGCTGTTTTTCTTCACTTGCTCTTTCATACGTTCTTCCATTCTTTTTCTGAAGTCGCCATTCTGACCTCCACCTCCACTCGGTGGTGGTGGAGCCATTCTCATTCCGCCGCCACCGTCACCACTACTTCTCTGTTGAGTAACAAAAGCAACAGGATCTTTCTTGAATTTCTCTTCTTGCTTTACATAATCGCTACGTTTTACTTTCATTGCGTTTCCGAAACGATTGGTAAGATCCGGAAGTTCGGCAATTTTATAGTTTTTCATTAAATCGAAAGAATATTCTGCTTTATCGTCTTCAATTTTAACAATTAAACCTGGAAGCCCAGAAAATTTATACGGTCCATCTTGATAAGGAAGATCTGTAGTAAACCAAGCCGTCCATTTTCTACCTGCGAAATCTGTTTCTGCTTTTTGTACTTTATATTCTCCTATTTTAGTGGTTTCGGAAAGCATTTTCCAGTTTATTGGTCTTTCTTCCTCATAAGTATAGGTGTCTCTACCGATACGATTTTTGAAGACAACTTTTTGTGTCGCTTTATCTTTTTCAATTGAATAATCAATATTAGACTGAAGGCTTTCCATCTGCTCTCTATTAAACCCTCTTGCTCCACCACTTTGGAACATCGCCTGCATTACAGAATCTCTTTTGATTCTATTTTCCGAATAAAACTGAGACTTATCCTTCGTAATATCTAGGTAAGCATTTTCAGTTTTAACTTCTGTTTTATTTTCTGCATTAGGTTTCATGGTAACCTGATAAACAAACCTGTTGACCTGAGCGCTCATATTCTGTACAAAGAGGCAGGTCATTACAAAGAAAATTTTTTTCATTCCCGTTAATTTATTGTTTTGATAGTTATCTGACAACAAAGTTAAAACTATCAATGATAAAAATAGTTAAAAATAAAAACGCCAATTTTTATTTACTAATTATTAGTCGTAAATTTGCAACCTGAAATCATTCTAAATAAAAACAATGATAAAAGTTAGCGATCAGGCAAAAGCAAAAGCGGCTCAGTTGATGACAGAAGAGGGCTTCAATCCTGAGACCGATTATATAAGAGTTGGCGTAAAAAGCGGCGGTTGTTCCGGGCTTGAATACGTCTTGAAATTTGACAACGAAAAAGGTGAAACAGACCAAGTTTTCGAAGACAACGGCGTGAAAGTAATCGTCGAAAAAAAATCAATCCTTTATTTAGCAGGAACTATTCTAGAGTATTCTGGAGGTCTTAATGGAAAAGGATTTGTTTTTAACAATCCAAATGCTGCAAGAACTTGCGGTTGTGGAGAAAGTTTTTCTCTTTAAAATTTAATTATTAAGAAATTCAGCGACAAAAAAGTTCTGAAAATCTAAAAAAATCTAATGAGTAAATATACAGAAGACGATCTAAGAGTCGATTTAGAAAATAAAAAATACGAATTCGGCTGGGAAACCAAAATCGATTACGAAGATTTCCCGACAGGATTAAACGAAGATATCATCCGTGCGATTTCTGCTAAGAAAGAAGAACCAGAATGGATGACTGAATGGCGTTTGGAATCTTTTAAAATCTGGCTGAAAATGGCAGAGCCAGACTGGGCAAACATTAAATATGAAAAACCAGACTTTCAGGCAATTAAATATTACGCAGCACCAAAAGCAAAACCTGAGCTTGAAAGCTTAGATGAAGTAGACCCTGAATTGTTGAAGACTTTTGAAAAATTAGGAATCAATATTGAGGAGCAAAAAAGACTTGCCGGTGTTGCTGTGGATATCGTGATAGACTCTGTTTCTGTAAAAACAACTTTCCAGGATACTTTGATGGAGAAAGGAATTATCTTCTGCTCTATCTCTGAAGCCATTAAAAATCACCCCGATTTAGTAAGAAAATATCTTGGTAAAGTAGTTCCAAGAGGAGACAACTTCTATTCAGCATTGAATTCTGCGGTATTTTCCGACGGAAGTTTTTGCTACATTCCAAAAGGTGTAAGATGCCCCATGGAATTATCAACCTATTTCCGTATCAATCAGGCAGGAACAGGTCAGTTTGAAAGAACA
The DNA here is from genome assembly GCF_057180445.1 of Chryseobacterium sp. HNCC26DJ239. NCBI lineage: Bacteria > Pseudomonadati > Bacteroidota > Flavobacteriia > Flavobacteriales > Weeksellaceae > Chryseobacterium > Chryseobacterium sp. HNCC26DJ239. The sequence continues at coordinate 439,864 of NZ_JBXUGJ010000004.1, read as the reverse complement.
CTTGTCATTGCAGATGAAGGAAGTTATGTTTCTTACCTTGAAGGTTGTACTGCTCCGTCGAGAGACGAAAACCAGCTTCACGCAGCCGTTGTAGAATTGATTGCAATGGACAATGCTGAAATTAAATATTCTACCGTTCAAAACTGGTATCCAGGAAACGAAGAAGGAAAAGGAGGTGTTTTCAATTTCGTAACAAAAAGAGGGCTTTGTGAAAAGAATGCAAAAATCTCTTGGACACAGGTTGAAACAGGTTCTGCCGTAACTTGGAAATATCCTTCTTGTATCTTGAAAGGCGACAATTCTGTGGGAGAATTTTATTCAATTGCAGTAACCAACAACCACCAATATGCCGATACAGGAACAAAAATGATTCATATCGGGAAGAACACAAAATCTACCATTATCTCTAAAGGTATTTCTGCAGGAAAATCTAACAACTCTTACAGAGGTTTAGTAAAAGTGATGCCTTCTGCAAAAGGAGCAAGAAACTTCTCACAATGTGACTCTCTGTTGATGGGTAATGAATGTGGTGCACATACTTTCCCTTACATCGAGATAAAAGACCCAACTGCACAATTGGAGCACGAAGCAACAACTTCAAAAATCGGTGAAGACCAGATTTTCTACTGCAACCAAAGAGGTATTGATACAGAAAGAGCAATTGCTTTGATTGTAAATGGTTTCAGTAAAGAAGTTTTAAATAAATTACCAATGGAATTTGCTATTGAAGCCCAAAAATTACTGGAGATTTCACTAGAGGGTTCTGTAGGATAATCTTTTTATCGCAAAGTAAAACTAAGTTTTTTTTAATTGCTAACTGTTTATTTCAAAGGTAAACAAAGGCGCTAACGCTTAGGAAAGTAAGACAAGTTTTAAATTGAGTTCCTACAATTAACTTGTGTATCTTTGCGAAAATTTACACAAATGACTGAAAATGAAATTTCAAAGATTGTCTTTGAAAGCGGATTAAAAATTCATAGAAAATTAGGAACTGGCTTATATGAAAGCATTTATGAAGAATGTCTTTTCTATGAATTGAAGAAAGCAGGAGTAAAAGTTGAAAGACAAAAAACTCTGAACATCCAATATGAAGAATTGTTGCTAGAAAATGCTTTTAGAATGGATTTAGTAATTGAAAACATGGTTGTTTTAGAAATTAAATCTGTTGAAAGTTTAAACAATTTTCACGCATCACAATTAAAAAATTATTTACGGCTAGGAAATTATAAGTTAGGAATGCTTATCAATTTCAATTCTCAACTGTTTAAAAATGGTGTCATGAGAATCGCAAATGGTCTTGAATAATTTTAGATATAAATTTAATTAAGAAATAGTATTTCATTGATAAGCGTTAGCGCCTTTGTTTATCTTAAAAAAGCAAAGGAGATTAAAAAATCTTAGTCTAGCCTTGCGATAAATTTAAACGTATGTTAGAGATAAAAAACTTGCACGCCAAAATTGAAGACGGCGCAGAAATTTTAAAAGGTATCAATCTTGAAATAAAACCAGGAGAAGTTCACGCTATTATGGGACCAAACGGAGCTGGTAAATCTACTCTTTCTTCTGTAATTGCAGGGAAAGAAGATTACGAAGTTACCGATGGAGAAATCATTTTCAGAGGGGAAGATATCATAGAAGATGCTCCTGAAGAAAGAGCACACAAAGGGATTTTCCTTTCTTTCCAATATCCGGTAGAAATTCCGGGTGTTTCTGTAACCAACTTCATCAAAGCTGCGATGAACGAAAACAGAAAAGCAAACGGATTAGGAGAAATGCCTGCAAAAGAAATGTTGGCAATGATTCGTGAAAAGTCTGAGAAATTAGGAATCAAAAAAGATTTCCTTTCAAGGTCGCTAAACGAAGGTTTTTCGGGAGGTGAAAAGAAAAGAAACGAAATTTTCCAAATGATGATGCTTGACCCTAAATTGGCAATTCTTGATGAAACCGATTCTGGATTGGATATCGATGCTTTAAGAATCGTTGCAGACGGTGTAAATGCCTTTAAAAATGAAGGAAATGCAGTTCTTTTGATTACACACTATCAAAGATTGCTAAACTACATTCAACCAGATTTCGTACACGTTTTAGCAAACGGAAAAATCATCAAAACTGGTGATAAATCTCTTGCTCTAGAGCTTGAAGAAAAAGGGTACGACTGGCTTTTGAATTAATCTAAAGTTCAAAGTTTAACGTTCAAAGTTTAAGCAGCCACGCTGCGAAATGTAGGTAAATTAAGCTGCCGAACAAAACAAGGTGCGAAGCACCGAAATATTGGTTATGACATTACACGAACAAATTTTAAGTAATCACAAAGACTTTTTAAACTCGCTTCATCACAGGTTTTTAGATGAAGACAGAAAAACGGCACTTCAAAGATTTGAAGAAGCTGGTTTTCCGACTAAAAAAGACGAAGAATATAAATACACCAACCTTAAAGAGATTACCGAAAAAACGTACAACTTTTTTCCGAAAGAAAACCACAACATCACCAAAGAACAGCTAGAACAGCTGCATTTGGGCGAAGAAAACTTCGACTGGATTACTTTCGTAAACGGTAAACTTCACAAAGAATTATCAAAAGTTTCGATTGAAAATGTTGAATTTCTTTCATTTAATTATGCTTTAAATGACGAGAAACACAGAGATGTTTTTGAAAAATATTTCAATACTATTGCAGCAGATCAATCCGCTTTTACCAACTTAAACCAAGCCTATTGCAAATATGGCTTCTTCTTGAAAGTTCCTAAAAATGTGGTGATTGAAAAACCAATTCACGTTTTTTACATCTCTCAAAACCAAGAAGAGAACACATTTTACAATACAAGAAACTTACTTATTGTAGAAGAAGGTTCAAAAGTAGAAATCATCGAAAGCCATCATAATTTTGACAATTCTTACGTGCTAACAAACTCTGTAACAGAGATTTTCACGTATCCAAACGCAAAAGCAGATTGGCATAAATTGCAAAACGATAACGATACTTCTTATTTAATTGATAACACTTTCGCGAAGCAGGAAAAAGACAGTTTAACAACTGTAAACACGTTCTCTTTCGGAGGTAAATTAGTAAGAAACAACTTAGATTTCATTCAAAATGGGTCGAATATCAACTCATTTATGAACGGAATCACCATTATCGGGAAAGACCAAACTGTAGACCACCATACTGCGGTACACCACAACTTCCCAAATTGTGAAAGTTATCAAAATTACAAAGGAATCTACGACGGAAAATCTCACGGTGTTTTCAACGGGAAAGTTTTCGTAGATAAAATTGCACAAAAAACCAACGCTTACCAACAAAACAACAACGTTTTGCTAAGCGAAGGCGCTTCAATTGATACAAAACCACAGCTTGAAATTTTTGCAGACGATGTAAAATGTTCGCATGGTTGTACAGTTGGGCAATTAAACGATGATGCTTTGTTCTATTTAAGAGCAAGAGGTATTTCTAAAAAAGAAGCTCAGGCGTTACTTTTATACGCTTTCGCTAATGATGCAATGCAAAATATCGACATCGAACCTTTGAAAGAAAAAATCTCTAAGCTTTTAGCTGAAAAACTAGAAGTTGATATTGAGTTTTAATTTCAACTTTACGAATATATATAATGAGTGGTTCTTCGCAACCGCTCATTTTTTTTGCTTTAAATTAAAAACCACCTAATTATTTAACATAATTTTCATGCATTCAGAAAGGCAAAATCTCTCATCACCTCAAATGAAATTCATATTTTTGTGTAATTAGGAACTGTTATGAAAAAAATAATTCTGATTGAAGATGAAAGCAGCGTCGTTTCTTTCATAAAAAAAGGACTTCAGGAAAACGGATACGAAATTTCGGTAGCTTTTGATGGTATTACCGGCGTAAAACTCGTTAAAGAAAACGATTTCGACTTGGTTATTTTAGACATCATGCTTCCCGGAATGAACGGACTGGAAGTCTGTAAAGAAATTAGAAAAACCAAAACCAATGTTCCTATTCTATTTTTAACCGCTTTAGGAACTTCAGAAAATATTGTTCTCGGTCTTGAAAGCGGTGGAGACGATTATTTGGTAAAACCTTTTAAGTTTATCGAACTCGTTGCGAGAGTAAAATCTTTATTGAGAAGAAGTGGCAACAACAACGCGAATGAAGTAGAAGAAAAAGATGTTCAAAGTGAGCATATTTACCAATTTTCAGACGTTTCAGTTAATGATTACACCAAAACCGTTACTCGTGCCGGAGAAGAAATCTCTCTTACTTCTACAGAATATAAACTCCTTCTATATTTCCTCAACAATCCAGAAAAAGTAATTTCCAGAGCAGAAATTCTGGAAGCAGTTTGGGGCGTAAATTATGACATGGGAACCAATGTAGTGGATGTTTATGTAAATTATCTCAGAAAAAAAATAGACAATCAGGAAGACAACAAACTTATCCATACGGTAATTGGAATGGGCTACGTTTTGAAAAAAACTTAATAAAATGTTCAATAGAGTAATAAACAATCAAACCAAAACAATGATTCTTTTGATGGTAGTTTTTGCTACCGTTATTTTGCTGTTTGGAGGTTTGGTGTACTACTCGATCGTAAATTTTTCGCATCAAAGATTTTATGAACTTTTAAAAATCAGAACGACCACCATTGTTCAGATCGAAAAAAGCAAAAAGAAACTAGACATTCCCGAAAATCACATCCTTAATAGTTTGAATGACGAAGAACTTCCGATGGAAAGAGATTATGTTTTTGCCGTTCCGGAAGATTCAAACTTTACCAAAATATCTTCAGAAGTACATATTCCTGATTCTTTTTTCAGAAATGTGCTTAGAAAAGGAGAGTCTAATTATAACGACAACGAGTTTTACTATATCGGGCAAAGTTTTCGATATAATAATAAAAGCTACATTGCGATTGCTTCCGCAAAAAACCATTACGTAATTTATTATTTAGGCTTTTTAAAGAGAACGCTTATTACCTGCATCGTTCTTTCTTTGTTTTTCAGTATGATTTTTTCTTTTTATTTGTCTAAAACTTTATTTAAACCCATCCTGAAAATTACAGGTAAAGTACAGGAAATTACCTCAGAAAACCTTCATTTAAGACTTGAACCACAACCCGACAATAAAGAGCTGAATGAGCTTGTAGAAACATTCAATAACATGTTAACGAGGCTTGAAACCTCTTTTGAAACCCAAAATCATTTAATTGGAAACGTCTCTCACGAATTAAGAACGCCTCTTACCTCAATTATGGGTGAAGCAGATGTGGCGCTTTCTATCGACAGAAGCAACCAAGAATACCGAGAAACACTAGGAATTATCCTAAACGAAGCCGAAAAATTAGACAAAAAAATTAAAGCACTCCTCTTAATCGCTCAAACTGGTTTTGATGGAAAAATACAGAAAATCGATAAAGTAAGGATGGACCAACTCATTTGGGACGCCATTGAAACCATTAGAAGAATTGATTCTCGAAATAATATTTATCTCGACATTAGTATGCTTCCTGATAATCCTAAAAAATTGAAAGTTTTAGGAAACGAGCAATTGCTTCATCTTGCAATTACCAACATCATTAACAACGGTTGCAAATATTCAAATTTTGAGCAAGTAAAAGTTTCGATTGGCGCTACAGATACTGATGTCTACATTATTGTAAAAGACACCGGAATCGGAATTCCTGAGTCTGAAATGCATAAAATCTACGATCCTTTTTTCCGTGCTTCTAATACAAAAAACTACGAAGGATACGGCATTGGTTTGCCTTTAGCAAGAAACATTGTGAGAATGCACAATGGCGAACTTACCGTAAGCTCTTTTGAAAATCAGGGAACAACTGTACAACTAAGATTCCCTACACTTTATGCAAGTTTAAAAGCAGAAGAAACAATAATTTAAGCTTAATTTTTTTATTCTAATCACATTTTAATACTCTTAATTACATTCTAATTTATTTCCAAAATCCTTTTAATATACCGATCATACTTTTGTTTAGTAAACGTTAGAATTTATTAACCAAATCACAATCTTATGATCAAAACCATTTTAATTGCGACAGATTTTTCTTTAGACTCTCTAAATATAATGAAGAAGGTTTTGCGAGAAAAAAACTCTGTAGACAATACATTTCAGTATAAAATCTTGCTCGTTTCTGGCTACGATTCAGGAGAATCTATTCGTGATTTGCTTTTCAGCAACAAAGCTAAAATATTCAGCAAGATAAGACCTACGGAATTTGTTGAGGCATGCAATATCATCAAAAACAAATATCCAGACTTAATAAGTAAAATAGTTTGCGATGTCTTTACCGGAAATTTCCAAAGAACCTTCGATCAATATTTAAAAACATCTGAAATTGATGAAGCATATTTTTCAGATTCTCTGAAACACAGCAATCACAACAGAAAATTTGATCTTGCACCTTTCCTTAAAAAAACCACGTTTTTAGATGCGAAACAAATAAAAATGCACAGCCCGGAATTTCTTCCCGAAAAAGGAAAAATTGCCGAAGTCTTTGTAGAAGTATAAAGTAACACCATCACCTCATCACAAAATAGAAACCCCATGTTAAGAAATTATAGTAACAGCCGAACGCTAAAAGAAAATATACAGTTAGGAACACTGACTGCTTTTGTGGCAGGAACTATAAACATTGCCTCGCTGCTTATATTTCTTTCTTTCACATCAAATGTAACGGGACATTACGCTGTTTTTGCAGCAGAAATAAGTAAAGGAAACTGGTCGCAGGTTCTCGTTGTAGGAATTTGGATCTTTTTGTTCTTTTTCGGAAGTTTCACCTCCAACATGTCGGTAATTCACCTTCATAAAAAAAATCAATACCTCGCTCATGCAACACCGATAATAGTTGAAATTTTATGTCTCGTTACCGTAGGAATTTACGGACAGTTTTATTATGAAAAAACCATAGAAGAAGCAGAGATTTTAGTAGGTCTAATGCTGTATGCAACGGGTTTATAGAATGGTCTTACTGCGAGTATTTCAAACTTTTCGGTAAAAACAACGCACCTTACCGGTACAACAACCGATTTAGGAATTCTTTTTTCGATGTTTACCCAAAAAAGATTTAGAAAAAATCCAGAATTGGTTGCAAAAGCAAAACTGCTTTTCAGTATCATGGTTGCATATGTTTCTGGTGCTGTGTTTTCAGGTCTTACGTATTATCTTCTAGAGTTTAAAGTGTTTTTTGTAATTAGTGCATGTCTCTTTGTCGTGATTGGATACGATTTTTATAAAATTCATTTAAGACACTTTTACACACAATACCGATATTCAAAGATTTACAGAAAACCAAACATCATCTCTGTATTTTACGATAAAATTCACGGAGACAGCGTAATACAAAACAAAAAAACACTCCATAAACCCAAAACAAAACTGGCTTTTGAAGATTAAAACTTCTAAGCGCATAAGAATCGAAAGTATTTTACTTGTATATAGTTAGTTTTTTTCAAAATCCTCCGAAGTAAAACGGAGGATTTTACTTTACTCCACATTATGAACTAGTTTAAAAAGCAACAGACATTGTTTATATGTGGAAAATTAAATTTTAATTTAAACTTCAAAATGTTTCATTTTTATTTCGATTCAGTATTTTTGTAAGTTCATTTATCATATATGTCAGATATCATTCAGCTTTTACCCGATCATGTAGCCAACCAGATTGCAGCAGGAGAAGTCGTACAAAGACCCGCTTCTATTGTAAAAGAGCTTCTGGAAAATTCTATTGATGCAGGTGCTTCAAAAATAGAACTCATCATACGTGAAGCCGGAAAAAACCTTATTCAGGTGGTAGATGATGGTAAAGGAATGTCTGAGACAGATGCAAGAATGGCTTTCGAAAGACATGCCACTTCAAAAATTCGTGGCACAGAAGATATTTTTAAAATTGCTACGAAAGGATTTCGTGGGGAAGCTTTAGCTTCAATTGCTGCGGTAGCTCAAGTAGAGCTTAAAACCAAGCAGAAAGATTCCGAAGTGGGCACAAATATCTACATAGAAGGCGGAATTTTTCAATTTCAAGAACCTGCGCAAACAGCGGAAGGCTCTAATTTTTTAGTAAAAAACCTTTTCTACAACGTTCCGGCTCGAAGAAAGTTTCTTAAAAATAACAACATCGAATTTCGTCATGTTATTGATGAATTTCAACGTGTAGCTTTGGCTCATGAAAATCTTGAATTTTCTCTTTTCCATGATGATGAAGCTGTTTTTAGGCTGAGAAAAGGAAGCCAAATGCAAAGAATTGTAGACATTTTCGGAAGAAAACTACAACCACAGCTTATCCCGATAAAAGAAGATATTATTTGGTGTAAACTTCATGGTTTTGTGGCAAAACCTGAAGGTGCTAAAAAAACAAGAGGTGAGCAATTTCTTTTTGTAAATGGTAGATTTTTCAAAAGTGCTTACTTCAACAAAGCGGTTCAGGAAGCGTTTGAAGGATTGCTTTTACCAGGTTTTATCCCAACATTTTTCCTTTTCCTTGAAATTGAACCGGAGAAAATTGATGTAAACATTCATCCTCAAAAAACAGAGGTGAAGTTTGAAGACGAGCATCTTATTTTTGCGCTTATTCGTTCTACAATCAAAAGATCTTTAGGAATTTACAATATTGCGCCAAGTTTGGATTTCGAAAGAGATCCTCAGTTAGATCAAATGATGCAGAAAAGCTTTCCAAGCAAAGGAAATGCGCCTGTAAAAATGCCCGAAATTATTGTAGACAGAGATTACAATCCTTTCTTGGAAGAAAAACAGGTTACGAAAACCGAAATTCAGAATTTAGCAGAAATGTATCATCAAAACATTGCTGCAGAACCTTCAAAAATTAATCTTTTTGAAGATGAAGATTTTGATGAAGATTTAATGAGGCTTCCGAATGGATATTGGCTTTTCAATAAAGGAGATCGTACGTTGATGCTTGATTTGGGAAGAATGCATCGTCTTGTGGTTTCAGAAAATAATAAATCTGAAAAAAAGGCGAGCTCGGCAAGTCATGCATTGCTATTCTCTCTAGAATATCACATGAACGAGATTGAAAAAAACAAGTATCGTTCGATAAAAAAATACCTTCCCGAGCTTGGATTCGACATGAAAATTGCACACGAAAGCGTGTTAAGAATCGACAGCGTTCCTGAAGGCTTGAAAGAAACACAAGTAATGAAGTTCTTAGAAAATCTTTTTGAAATACTTGAGTATAAAACCGAAGAAGAATTTATGCAGTTTTACCAAAACCAATGGAACAAAATGCAGACAAAATCTCGCTTCGATTTTATCTATAAAAAAGATGCAGAACAGCTCATTAAAGACTTTACCACATTAGGTTTCCCGGAATTTTTACCCAACGGAAAACGTTGCTTTTTCGAAGTTCCGTTTAATGACTTTAAAAATAAATTTTAAGCATTATGTTTAATAATATACCGCCAATTACACGAAATATAATTATTTTAAACATCATTGTCTTTATTGCGGCTTTACTTATGCCTCAATTAGACTATTATCTTGCAGGATACTTTCCTTTATCTCCAGATTTTAAGTCTTGGCAAATCGTAACACACATGTTTATGCATGGAGGTTTTACGCATATTTTGTTTAATATGTTTACACTCTTTAGTTTCGGACCTATTTTAGAGCAAAGTTTAGGAGACAGAAGATATTTAATTCTCTATTTTCTAAGTGGTTTCGGAGCTTTTCTTCTATTTAATATTTGGAATTTTGTAGAATATCAACAAATTTACACCCAATTAACGGATGCAGGATTTGACATTAACGGTTATATTTCTGACCCTGAAAGCTTTGCAAACACAAGAGTAAGCAATTCAACAGCAGAGCTGATTGAAAAATTAAATCCTATTATTTTCGGAAGAATGGTTGGTGCTTCCGGTGCTATTTTTGGGGTTATTGCAGCTTTTGCAACACTTTATCCAGAAGCTAAAATTGGTATCATGTTCATCCCTATTCCAGTAAAAGTTAAATATGTACTTCCCGTCGTTGTAATTGGCTCAATCTACTTAGGTGTTACAGGAAACGTGGGAGGAATTGCGCATCTTGCTCATGTTGGTGGTGCAATTGTGGGATGGATCTTGGCACGAAACTGGAGAAAACACATTTATCGTTTCAATTAAAGTATGAAAGTTGTAAGGCTTGTTCTTCTTTTGATTCATTTAGGAACTCTATTGCTTTTGTTTGGAGTTTTACTAAATGCTTATGTCCCTCCTAAGGTTTTTCCTTGGTTTAATCTTATATCTTTGGGATTTCCTCTTCTTATCTCTATCTATTGTATCCTTACTCTTTTATGGATTTTTATGTGGAAAAAAAGAGCGTTTGTTTTTATGTTTTTCGGTTTGTTTTTCATTTCTGCAACGCAACGATGGATTAATTTTACAACTGAAAAAGAAGGCGCAAACCTTAAAATTGTTTCTTTCAATATTAAAGGAGGAAGAGCAAATCAAGAAGAAATTGAAGGGTTTATCAACCGTCAAAACGCAGATTTGGTTTTACTTCAAGAAGATGGCAATATCGACTTTAATTTTTCATCCTTAAAAAGAGCTCATCACACACCAATCATTACTCTTTACACCAAAAAAGACAACGAAATTATTGCGTATAAAGAGATTTTTGAGGGGCAATACAGCGAAGACTTTAACACGTTTGCAGATTATACCGATTTGAAGATTAATGGTAAAATCTACAGGATTGTAAATGTTTATCTCCAACCTTTTAAGTTTGAAAAAAGTATGGTAAAGCTTGAACCAGACAATTATGACGACGAAAGGAAAGTAAAAAACATTGTAAAAAAATTGATTCCTACATTTAAAAAACATCAGGAATTGATTGATACCATTAGACAATACATCGACAATTCTCCTTACCCAATAATTCTTGCAGGAGACTTCAATGCTGTTCCTAATTCTTACGAATATTTTCATCTCGGTAAAGACCTGCAAGATGCATTTGTAAAAACGGGAAGAGGCAGCGCAACCAGTTTTCACGACTATAAATATCCTTTACGTTTAGATTACATTTTTACTTCTGATCCTGTAGAGCCAATTTCTTACATGGTAAATCGATCGGTAAATCTTTCAGATCATTATCCGGTTGTGGCAACATTCAAAATTTCTCAGTAAATTTATCCGTGGCAAAAAAATTGCTTCACCCCAAAAGAATATTTATGAAAAATATTGTTTCGTTTATTTTATTTATCTGCACATTGTGTTTTTTGGCTTGTAGCAAAAAAGAAAAGCCCGTAGCTACAACTACTGTAGATGAAAGTCATGCAACTTATGATACGACGGCTATAGACTCTTTTTCTCCCGGAGCTGTTTCTGTAGATATAGCAAGGCAAATAAGAATGTCTTCAAAACAATATCAGGATTCTCTACGCGAAGCTATCCGACTTCAGGAAGAAGAGAAAAAGATTAATGAAGCTCTTGAAAAAGAAGAAAAAAAGAAAGAGGAAGAAAAGAAAAAGACTGAGCAAGAAAACAAAACAACCGAAAGCAAAACCGAATAAACAAACTTTTTAATATATATAATTATGAAAAAAAATCTCATTATTGCAGTAGCTGTAGCAGGATTGATGGCTTCTTGTACAAAATCGAAGACAGAAACAGAAAAAATTGAAAATCCAGACGGCTCTACAACTACAATTACCACTACAGAAACAACTTCCGGAATTGTAGACAGCGCAAAAATAAATGACGCGAAAAATAAAATTGACGAAAAAGCAGATGAAGCAAAAGAAAAAATTGATGCTACAGCTGAAAAAACTAAGAAAGAACTAAATGAAGCTGGAAAAGATTTAAAAGACGCTGCTGCAGAAGGCGCCGGAAAAATTGAAGAAAGTGCAAAAAAACTAAAAGAAGATCTGAAAAAATAAGAACTTTTTAGATAAAACAATAGTCCTGTTCGTTTGAACAGGACTATTTTATTTTTTATTTAGCTCCAAAAGAACATCGATGTATTCTCTGTCGTTGCTTAAACGAGGCACTTTGTTTTGCCCACCAAGCTTCCCTTTAGATTCTAGCCAATTGTAGAAAAGATTAGGTCTTGCAATATGCACAACTGGTCTTTTTAGCGTAATATCGTTGTATCTTTTCGCTTCGTAATCCGAGTTTACAGATTTTAGATGTCTATCAAAAGAATCGATAAAAACCTCCATATTTTCCGGAGGCGCACTAAACTCAAAAATCCATTCATGAGCACCACTTTCATTTTCTTTCATAAACACAGGAGCGCCGGTAAATTCGGTAACGCTTGCTTTAGTATGCTCACACGCCTTTGCCAATGCAGATTCTACATTATTAATCATTAATTCTTCTCCAAAAGCATTAATATAATGTTTGGTACGGCCTGTAATTTTTATTCTAAAAGGACTTGTAGACGTAAACATTACCGTATCTCCAATTAAGTAACGCCACAAACCGCCGTTGGTCGTAATTACCATTGCATAGTTTTTGCCCTTTTCTACCTCTTCTAAGCTTAAAACTTTAGGATTTGAGAGATGGAACTGTTCCATCGGAATAAACTCGTAAAAAATGCCGTAATCGAGCATTAAAAGCATCTCATCACTATTCGACTGGTCTTGAATTCCGAAAAAACCTTCCGAAGCATTGTATATTTCGTAATAATTAATTTTTTTACCAATAATATTTTGATATTGCTCTCGATACGGCTTAAAACTAATGCCACCATGAAAAAAAACTTCAAGATTTGGCCACAATTCCGAAATACTTCCCACTTCAGTTTCTTTCAAAACCCTTTGTAAAAGCACCATCATCCAACTAGGAACACCAAGAATACTTCCTACATCTTCGTTTTTAACCTGAGAAACGATAGCTTTCAGCTTAGATTCCCATTCAGACATTAAAGAAACCTTTTTGCTTGGAATGGTAGTAATTTCTACCCAAAACGGAAGATTATCAATAATAATAGCAGAAAGGTCTCCAAACTTGGTATTAAAATCTGCGTAGAGCTCCGAACTCCCTCCAAGACGTAAGTTTTTGTTGGTGAAAAGCTGGTTTTCAGGATGATTATTGGCATAAATAGAAACCATATCCTTTCCCGCTTTCATGTGGCAATACTCTAAGCTTTCAGCGGAAATAGGGATAAATTTACTCTTTGCATTAGTTGTACCCGAAGATTTCGCAAAATGCTTGATATAACCAGGCCAGCTTACATCTTTATAACCTTGTCTTGCTCTTTCAATGTAAGGCTCAAAATCTTCATAAGTAGCCACAGGAACTTTATTTTTAAAATCCTGATAACTGGAAATAGAATTGAAACCATACTTCTTCCCATACTCGGTGTCTTCCGAATGAAAAAGCTGCGAGAAAAGAATTCCCTTTTGAGTTTCTATCGGATTGTCGATAAAATGCTGAATCTGATCTATCCTTTGCTTGATAAACCAGTTGACTACCGTGTTGAAAAGTGCCTTTGTTGCCATGTACAACAAATATAACAATTCTTGAAAATGCAGGAAATATTTAGACACAAAAAAACCGCTTCGAAAAAATTACAAAGCGGTTTTGAGATTATTAAAAATATTACTAACAATACTCGTCGTAAGCAGCCTGAAGATTGGCAGCGATGGCTCCTGCAGGATTTCCTTCGATGTGGTGTCTTTCAAGCATGTGTACCAATTCTCCGTCTTTAAAAAGCGCTACACAAGGTGAACTTGGCGGGAATGGTGCCAAATGTTTTCTAGCTTCTGCTACAGCTTCTACATCAAACCCAGCAAAAACTGTTGTAAGATGATCCGGTTTTTTATCTCCTGTTAAAGAGTAAACAACTCCTGGTCTTGCAGCTCCTGCTGCACAACCACATACAGAATTAATAACCAAAAGTGTTGTTCCTGCTTGCTTTAGTGCAGTTTCTACTTCTGCAGGAGTATCTAAATTTTCAAAACCTTTATCTGTAAGCTCCGCCTTCATTGGCATTACTAAATCTACTGGATACATATTTTAATTTATTTTCTAATTCGTTACAAATTTACGATAATTATCTTTTTTGAACGATACATAAAAACTATTGATTACTTTATCTTAAACGATATTAGCAATAATATAATATAATTTGGTTATTGATAAATTTTTCTTATATTTGAGAAGATTCTAAAGCCAACTATACATGAAAAAAAATCAATTATTAAAAATTAAACATTTGTGAACACTATTCTTCAAATAATAAACTTTCCTCAATACTATAATTTGAATCATTAGGTTCCAAAAAAAAAATGAAGCCCGGAAAAAAATTTCCGGGCTTCTTTAATCAAATCGATATGCAAAGGTTGAATATCCTTGTTAATATGGGTTGCGAGATATGTTAATAAAAGATTCGCAGTTCGAGATTAAACCTCGAAGCCCGAAACTCGTCACTCGAAACCCCTACGAAAGTAGTTTTTTAGCCATCTCAGAAATACTTTTTCCGTCAGATTTTCCGGCTAAATTTTTAGATGCTGTTCCCATTACTTTACCCAAATCTTTTAAAGATTCTGCACCTACTTCGGCAATAATATTTTTCATTTCTGTTTCCAATTCTTCTGCAGATAGTTGTTTTGGTAAAAATTGCTCAATAATTTTCATCTGTGCGTCTTCAACTTCAGCAAGATCATTTCTACCTTGAGCGGTAAATTGATCAAAAGAATCTTTACGCTGTTTTACCATTCTTTGGAGAATAGCGATTTCCTGCTCTGGAGAAACTTCAGCTCCTAAAGTTTCCGTTTTCAGCAATTGTATTTGCGATTTTACAGCTCTTAAAGAATCCAAAGCGACTTTATCTTTGGCTCTCATCGCTGTTTTTATAGCTTCGTTTATGGTAAGTTCTAAGCTCATATTTTATTAATTTAACAATGTATCAATGTAACAGTTTACCCATGAGATGCTTCGACTAGCTCTGCTTGACACTTTAAAATTGTTACATTGGTACATTTCTACATTGTTATATTATTTTAATCTACATCTTTATTCAAAAACCTGTTTTCTCTAATTTGTATAGAGCCATCATTGTTTTCAGACATATAGTTGTGAATATTTTGGTCTGAAGCGTTGCTGCCTTCAATCGAAATATTTTTTCTCTTGAACGCAGGTACACTTTCGAAATCATCGTGCTTATCGAAGTTTTGATAACGAGAATTAAACTCTTTTAGTTTGTTTCTTCTTTCAAAAATTTTCTCCTGATCTACCACTTTGTTTACGAAAGTAAATTCAGATTCATTTGTTTTTGGAGTTTCGATTTCAGTTTTTGGCTGATACGTTTGTACAGGCTCTTCTTTTGTTGCATAAAAAGTTTCTGTAACTGTTTCTTCCTTTATTTGAACCTGAACGTCTAATTCAGATCTAAACTCGTTTCTTGGCTGCTCTATTTCGATTCTGCTTTCCGATGTTTTATCATTTACAAAAAATGTAAATTCTACGGGTTCTTCTTCAGAAGCCCCACGAAATGTATTACTAATTGGCTCTTCTTTTCTTTCTGTAAAATCAAATTTAAAAGACTCTACTTCCAAATCGTGTTGATCTTCTTCTTCATCAATAGAGAAAAGATTAAATGATTCTGTATCGTCGTTTTCTTCGTTTTTCCAGCTTTGTGCAGCGTGATCTTGCGTATCTTCCTCTTTATCAAAGAAATTCACTTCTGCTCTTGGAGCTTCTTTCTCAATAGTCATTTTTTTTTCAGAAGACGAAAAACCAAATTGTGGCACATCGCTTTCTTCATCATCCAATCTGAAAAGGTTTTTCCCTCCAAAATCGTGAAGGTTTTCTTCGGAAACTACATTTCTCTCTTCTTTAGTCTTGAAAGGTGATTCTCTTGATATTTCTGCCCCGTCGTTTAAGCTGATTTTTATTTTTTCAGTGGGACCCGAAAATTTTTTATTGTCATTAGAAAAACCTGTTGCAATAACAAGTACGCTTACAGAATCTCCTAATTCTTCATCTGCACCCACCCCGAAGATAATGTCTGCGGTATTTCCTGCTTCTTTTTGGATATGATCCATGATTACACCAATCTCGTCCATCGTTACTTCTTCTGCACCACTTCTGATCAATAGAAGGACGTTTTTAGCACCTGTAATCTTGTTGTCGTTCAACAATGGAGAATCTAGCGCCTTTTTCACCGCTTCTTCCGCTTTATTTTCGCCTGAAGCAATTCCTGTAGACATTAATGCTGTACCCGAATTTTGAAGAACAGATTTAGCATCTCTAAAGTCAATGTTTACATCAAAATAACCTGTAATAACTTCCGCCATTCCTTTTGCAGCGTTGGTTAATACTTCATCGGCTTTAGAAAACCCTTGCTTGAAACCAAGATTTCCAAATTGCTGTCTTAGTTTATCGTTGTTGATAACGATTAAAGAGTCTACATTATTTCTAAGTTTTTCAAGACCGTTTTCTGCTTGTTCTAATCTTCTTTTCCCTTCAAAGCTGAAAGGAACAGTTACAATACCTACGGTAAGAATTCCCATATCTTTTGCAACTTTAGCAATTACAGGAGCCGCACCGGTTCCTGTACCACCGCCCATTCCGGCAGTAATGAATACCATTTTGGTATTTTGCCCCATAGCAGCTTTAATCTCTTCTATGCTTTCGATTGCAGATTTTTCACCTACTTCAGGATCGGCTCCTGCACCAAGACCTTCAGTAATGGTTGTTCCAAGCTGCACTTTATTGGCAACCGGGTTATTATCTAAGGTTTGAGCGTCTGTATTACAAATCACGAAATCTACCCCGTGAATTCCTTTTTCGTACATGTGCTTTAGTGCGTTGTTCCCACCGCCACCAACACCAATAACTTTTATAATTGATGAATTTCCTTTTGGCAAATCAAATGAAAATCCTTGTGTTTCGATATTTTCCATGCTTTTATTTTTTTTAAATTGATAATTGACTATCGATAATGAATGAAATTCTTCATCGTTTATCAACATTCATTTATGTTTTATTCTACTTCTTCAAAGAATTTTTTTACTTTTTCCATTAGCGACTGTCCAAAGGTTGGTTTAGACGGCTTTTGCTCTGATGGAACTTGTGTTTCTTCGGTAATTGCTGTTTTTTTCTGCTCTGTCTCTACTTCTTGTGGAACATTATCTGCTTCAGAAACAGTGTCATTTACAGCTTTTGGTTTCATTTGCTCTACTACAACATCCTCTTCCTCAGTAATATTAATTTTTTTGTCTCTAATTTTTAAACTTTCCATCAGCAAACCAATAGAAGTTGCAAATTCAGGCCCTTTAAGATACTGATTTTTATCGTTCGCAATGTATTCATTGGCAAAACCAATTCTGCTATCAAAACCAGTGGTATAGTTTGCCAATTGACGTAAGTGTTTCAAATTGGACCCACCTCCTGTAAGTACAATACCGGCAATTAGTTTTTTCTTTTGTTCGAATGCTCCGTAAGCTTTCAATTCAGTATTTACAAGGTCTAAAATTTCTTCAACTCTTGCATTGATAATCTGTGCTAAAGTTTTTAGCGAAATCTCTTTATCTGGTCTTCCATGAAGCCCAGGAATGGTAACATAAGTGCTGTCTTTTTCCAATTCTGGAACGGCAGAGCCGAATTTCACCTTCAATTGCTCCGCATGTTTTTCAATAATTGAGCATCCTTCTTTAATATCTTCGGTAATAATACCACCTCCGTAAGGAATTACACAAGTATGGCGGATAATACTGTCTTTAAAAATGGCAATATCTGTGGTACCACCACCAATATCTACAATGGCAACACCGGCTTCTTTTTCTTCCTTAGTAAGAACAGCTTCTGAAGATGCGAGGGGTTCAAGGGTGAGCGCTTCCATCTCAAGACCGGCTTCGCGCACACATCTTGCGATATTTCTAATGCTTCCCATTTGCCCAACAACCACATGGAATTTTGCTTCCAAACGGCTTCCGTGCATCCCAATTGGCTCCTGAATTTCTCCTTCAGAGTCTACTTTATATTCTTGTGGAAGAACATGGATAATTTCTTCTCCCGGAAGCATAACCAGCTTTTTAACCTGATCTTTTAATGCTTCAATATCGTCGTCGGTAATAAATCTATCCGGATGTTCACGCATAATATAATCGGAATGTTGCAGAGAACGAATGTGCTTTCCTGCAATTCCTACAGTAACTTTACGAATGGGAACTCCTGCGCTAGACTGTGCTTCAGACACAGCTGCTTTAATTGAATTAATGGTTTGTGAAATATTATTCACAATACCTTTGTGAACACCGAGACTTTTAGCTTTTCCTACACCGAGGATTTCTATTTTCCCGTGCGCATTCCTCCTTCCGACAATGGCAACGATCTTGGTCGTACCAATGTCCAGACCTACTGAATACTCTTGATTTTCCATTGTTTGTATCGATTTGATTTTTTTTCCTATTTTAAGTTGATAAGTGTTACCTTATCGTTTATTCTATTTTCACCTTTGCTTTTTGTACCGGTTTCGCAGTTTGTGTTTTTTTCTCTACCGGTCTTTCTCTCTTTTCTTCCGATTTTTTAGGTTTAGAAGCTGTTTGAGGCGAACTTGCTGCAGAAGGAGCTTTTGCGGCTTCCAATTTTGCAACTCTCAAAATGCTGTCGTTTTCTTTGAAATTCGGATTTAGTGTCGTTACAATTTGATTGTCATACTTTACTGAAACCATATTGTATTTCACTGGATCCTGATACACCAAATATTTTTCAACAAAAGTTTTAAAACCTTTTACTTTAAAATCTATGTTTTC
Organism: Chryseobacterium sp. HNCC26DJ239; assembly: GCF_057180445.1. Taxonomy (NCBI): domain Bacteria; kingdom Pseudomonadati; phylum Bacteroidota; class Flavobacteriia; order Flavobacteriales; family Weeksellaceae; genus Chryseobacterium; species Chryseobacterium sp. HNCC26DJ239. Next base: position 421,169 of record NZ_JBXUGJ010000004.1, on the reverse strand, counting down.
AAGATCACCTATCTCTACTCTGTAATTTCCTTCACTGGTTAAAAGACTATAATCGCCATCTCTCGCTTTTGAAATTCCGATGAAATACTTTTTACTGAAATCATCTTTGTCGATTTTCTCAACCAGTTCAGCTAATTTCTCGTATTCATCCTTTTTTACCTCTCCTGTAACCAACATACATGGATGAGAATATGTTTTCGAGATTGGAAATTCAACTCCTTTTTCATCAACATAGAAGTCTTTTCCGTTATTATTTAATCTAAAAACAGGAACTCTTTGCTTGATATCTAAGTTTAAATTTCCATTTAAATTTAAATATACATTTGCGCTATCTACTGCAGGAAGAGCATTAATTTTCTTTTCCAATTCCGGAATATTAAGCTCTCCCACTTTTCGAGAAGGATTGGCTTTATTTACCATCTCCAGAATATCTTTCTCATCAATAAAATAAACCGGCGTCTTCTCATTAAGCTTTACAGAAATTTTATTGTCGGTAATCTTCTGTCCGCTAAATTTCTTCAAAGAAAAGCTCAGCAGAAATCCTAAGATGATTACTGTAATGGCAATTTTTAAAATTCTGTATTTGTTTTTCATAAATGAATTTCGGGTTTCGTGCTTAGAGTTCCGAGTTATCTTTTATTTATTCAACCACTCACAAATAGGGTCGTACAGCGTGTCTATGTTTCCTGCGCCTACTGTGAGAAGGATATCAAATTCTTTTTCTTTTATTTTATTGAAAGTTTCGCTTAATGACGATATTTCTTTCTTTTCTAATCTTACTTTTTCTAAAAGCCAATCTGAAGTAACACCTTCAAAATTCTCCTGAAGCTCTCTTGCTGGGTAAATATCCAGCAAAATCAATTCATCAGATTTGCTTAAACTTTCGGCAAAACCATCCACAAAATCTCTGGTTCTGCTGAATAAATGCGGCTGGAAAACCACCAAAAGCTTTTTGTCTGGATAAAAAGTTTTAATAGAACCCACTACTGCATTAATTTCCGTTGGATGATGTGCATAATCGTCGATATAAATCTTTCCTGTCGGATAAATATGTTTTGTATATCTTCTTTTAATGCCTTTAAAGTTGGCAATCGCCTTTTTTAAAATATCAAAATCAACTCCCAAGTTGTGTAATATTGCAATAGCAACCGTTGCATTTTCCACATTATGAATGCCCGGAATTTCCCAAACAAAATCTTTAATCGTTTCTGTAGAAGTATGAAAATCAAAATAGATTTTATCATGCTCCATTCTCAGATTATCCGAGTAATAATCGGCTTTTTCGTTTACTGCGTAAGTTTGATGTTCTCTTCCAATCTCTATGCCTTTTCTTACAAAAAGCTGTTTATTTTTCGGAACTAATGCTGCAAACTCTCTAAAACCTTCTTCGATTGTGTTTTTATCTCCATAAATATCCAAATGGTCTGCATCTATCGAGGTAATTACTGCCCAATCTGGTGACAGATTTAGGAAACTTCTATCATATTCATCGGCTTCCACTACAGAAAACTGATTTCCGTTGTACAGAAAATTAGATTTAAAATTCTCTGAAATCCCACCTAAGAAACATGAAAAAGGCAAATTGGCTTCTTTGCACAAATGCGAAACCAAAGTAGAAGTTGTTGTTTTCCCATGAGTTCCTGCAACAGCAATACAATCTGTGTTTTCAGTAATTAGTCCTAAAACTTTTGCGCGTTTTAAAATTTCAAACTGATTATCATTAAAATAATCTAAAATCCCCAGTTTTTTAATTGCCGGTGTGTAGATTACCAACGTATTTTCTTTGTTTAAAGAAGTAATTTTCTCATCAATAACATCTTCAAAAACAATATCAATTCCTTCACTAAGCAACGTTTGAGTCAGTTTGGTGTTGGTTTTATCGTATCCGCAAACGTTTTTACCAGAAGCGTGGAAATAGCGCGCCAAAGCACTCATCCCGATTCCTCCGATGCCTACGAAATAAAAATTTTGATATGTATTTAAATTGTTCATTTTATTTAATTTGAGATTTGAAGTTTGAGATTTGAAATTCATGAATCCCTTATTCGTATTTTATCTCTATTTTATTATTTTAAAAATCATTTTGTGCTTCTGAGGAACGAGAAATCTCATTGTTGAGTTTCTTTAATTTGACTCAATTCCAGACAGAATAACACGCTATTACAGATTTATATTTTAATCACTAAAAATCCTAAACCCAATCCAAACAAAAAATGCTATTGCAGAGATAATTAAAATATTTTGTCCGTGGCTTCTATCTCTTTTGCTGAAACCATATATTGAATCTCCGTTTGGCAAAGCTTTTTTATAATACATAAGATACCCTCCGATAAAAACGCCTAAAAAACCTCCTAATAATGCAGCGGCATAGCCAATCATGATTAGCCAAGTTGGGCTTTCTTCTTGAGTGGAAAGGTCTTGTATTCTTTGTTTATAAATTACATTTAAAAGTTCAGTATTAATTTCTTTTCCTCTTTGTTTTAATATTTTTTGAGCAAGCAAATAATCAAATTTGTTCCATTCTTCTTTTTTGGTAACTATTTCCAGCAGCTCTTCATCTGAAAATTCAAAAAGGTGATAATCTTCCGATACATTTTCAACATCATTTTTAATTAAATCTTCTTCCAAACTCTCAACTTTAGCAAAATCTTCTTTTTGAATTTTTAATTCAAATTGCTTAGTGTTGATATCTCCACCAAAACTTGAGTCTAATTGTGAAGAATTATTTGCCAATTCATAAGTAATTTGATGTTCCTCTAAAACTTTTATTAAGTTTAAAGCATCATCCTTATATATAAATTTTCTATATGTAGAAAGCTCCATTGACATTATATTATCACTTTAAATATCTCGTCCACGATTTCTTTTGCGGCGTTTGGCTTGGCAAAATATTTCAGGTTTTGAGACATTTCTTTTCTTAATTCTTCGTTTTCGCAGATTTCTGATAAAGTAGACCAGAATTTTTCATTCATTTCTGAGTCTTTTACCATTCTTGCTGCATTTTTTTCAACCAAATTCATCGCATTTTTGGTTTGATGGTCTTCTGCCGCAAAAGGAAACGGCACCAAAATCACCGGTTTCTGCGCCACTGCTAATTCTGAAATCGCAATTGCTCCCGCTCTAGAAACAATAACATCAGCTGCAGAATAAGCGGTTTCCATCTCTTTGATGAATTCCTTCAACTGGATTTGAGATTTAAGATTTGAGATTTGAGATTCATTATTCAACTCTTTATAATCCAATTTTCCGGTTTGCCAGATTAATTGATAGCCTTTTTCTTGTAGCTTTTCCAGGTTGTCTTTCCAACCATTGTTTAATGTTCTTGAACCTAAAGAACCACCAACTGATAAAATCGTTAGTTTATCCTGAGCCAAACCTAATTTTTCCTTTGCTTCCGATGAATTTTGCATTCCCGAAACAATTGTCGAACGAATTGGGTTCCCCAAAAACTTTATTTTTTCTGCCGGAAAACCGTCTACTTTTGGGTAAGCGGTAAATACGGCTTTAGCTTTTTTAGATAAAATCTTATTCGTAACTCCTGCATGCGCATTCTGTTCTTGAATAAAAATCGGAATTCCAAGTTTACTTGCTTCATACAAAGCCGGTCCACTAGCAAAACCACCAGTTCCTACCGCAAAATCGGGAGCAAACTTTTTGATGATTTTCTTAGATTTCGAAAGGCTTTTTAAAATCTTAAAAGGCAAGCCAAGATTAGAAAGCATATTTCCTCGGTCTATTCCTGCAATATCAATTCCTTCAATGTTGTAGCCGGCTTGTGGAACTTTTTCCATTTCCATTTTACCATTGGCTCCGATGAACAAAAATTCAGCATCCGGAAATCTTTTCTTGATTTCGTCTGCAATAGCGATTGCCGGGAAGATGTGACCACCTGTTCCGCCCCCGCTCATGAGAACGCGTATAGCTTTTGGCTTTTGGCTTTTGCCTGATTGATTGTTCATTTTTTTTATATTATTGATTAATGATGATTGATAAGCGATAAGAAAATCATTTATAAATTATCATTCATCATTTATTTTACGCTATATCATTAATTTCCGCTACGCTTTGTTTTTTACCAATTCCCTCTTCATCATACACCTGAATTCTAGAGCTTACACTCAAAACCAAACCAAGCTGAATGTAGGTAACCAACATCGAGGTTCCTCCATAACTTATGAGCGGTAAAGGCTGTCCCGTAACGGGAATTAAATTCACTGCAACGGCGATATTTACAGCAAGCTGTACGAAAATCATCACGCCTATACTTAACACCAGCAACGACCCGAAAAACGCAGGCATTTTACTGGCTATAATTACAATTCTAATAATCATAATCATGTACATTGTGATGAGAAATCCGGCTCCTAAAATCCCATATTCTTCCACAATAATGGCGAAAATAAAATCGGATGCAGATTGTGGAAGCATTTGCTTCAACGCACTTTTTCCAGGTCCCATTCCCGTAACACCACCATGAACGATGGCTGCTTTCGCCTGCATTACTTGGTAGTTTTTAGCTTTTACGCTTTCATCATCTACATCGGCTGTTTTTGCTTTGCTTGAGGTGAAAGTTTCGATACGGCTCATCCAAGTATGGACACGGTTTCCACCGATTAAATTTGTGTTTAAAGCAACTAATAAAAACAAAACAATCGCTACAAATGATGTAGAGATAAACCCTGCAATATATTTCCAGTGAAGTTGGCCAATAATTAAAACCACCACTGAAACCATAAGAATCATCAGTGCCGTAGAACCATTGTCTTTTGCTACCAATACAAAAACCAGCAAAATAGGCCCGAAAATGTACATTATGTTCTCAATTGGCAATCTTTCTCTTGTAATTTTCTTGGTTAAATATCTACACAGATAAATAATCAACATTAAAAAAGCAAAAGAAGAAGGCTGAAAAGAAATAGGCGTTCCCGGAATTTTAAGCCATCGCGAAGCACTCGCTCCATCGATAGTTTGCCCTGTAAACATCGTTACAATGAGCAAAATAATCATCAATCCCAAAAGAATACTGCTGAGTTTTCCAATATGTTCATACTTGAAAGCTCCAATTCCTCTCATAATTCCTAAACCTAATACAACAAACCCCATGTGCTTAATAACATGGCTGGTTGTAGTACCATTATTAACAATATATTCTAAGTTTGAACTCGCAGAATACACTGGGAAAATAGAGAAAATGGAGGTTAAAATAATAACCATCCAAAGAACTTTATCGCCCCTTAGAAATTCATTTTTCTTCTCTGTAATCTGTTCGTTCATATTTTATGCTGTTGGCTTTTGGCTATTTGCGATTGGCTTTAACACTTGCTCTTTAAACTGTTTTCCTCTGTCTTCGTAGTTTTTGAAAAGGTCAAAACTTGCACAACAAGGTGAAAGCAATACGGTATCTCCTTTTTTAGCTAAAGATTTAGAAATTTTAACCGCATCTTCCATGCTTGAAGTACTGTAAATAAATTCTTTTTTATCTTTAAAGAAGTCTATAATTTTTTGATTATCAAGACCAATACAAACAACTGCTTTTACTTTTCTTTTTACTAAATCTTCAATTTCGGTGTAGTCATTTCCTTTATCTACGCCTCCTACAATCCAAACGGTTGGGTTTTTCATGCTTTCCAGAGCGTAATACGTTGCATTTACATTGGTTGCTTTACTGTCGTTAATGTATTTTACACCTTCTAATTCTGTTACAAATTCTAACCTGTGTTCTACGGCTTGGAAAGTCATTAATGAATTTCTGATGCTTTCATTATTGATTTCTAAAATTTTCCCCGCAATAGACGCCGCCAAACTATTCGCAACATTATGGTTTCCTAACAAAGACAATTCTTCAATTTTCATCGAAAACTCATCTTTTAGTTTTAAAACAATTTTATCATCCTGAACAAAACCACCTTCTCCTAAAATTTCTTTGGTTGAAAACGGAATCATTTTCGCTTTAATTTCAAGCTTTTCAAGGATGTTTTTGCTCATTTCATCATCTTTATTGTAGATGAAGAAATTATCATTTTCCTGATTTTCAGTAATTCTGAATTTTGCTAAAGCATATTCTTCATAGTTGTAATTGTACTGGTCCAAATGGTCTTGGCTCAAATTCAACAACAAAGAAATATATGGTCTAAAATGCTGAATATCATCCAATTGGAAAGAACTTACTTCCAACACATAATAATCAAAATTTTCATCGGCAACCTGTTTTGCAAAGCTGTACCCAATGTTTCCGCCTAAACCTACATTTAACCCATCATTTTTCAGGATGTAGTAGATTAAAGACGTGGTAGTTGTTTTCCCGTTACTTCCTGTAATGGCGATGATTTTGGCATCGGTAAACTCGGAAGCAAATTCAATTTCAGAAGAAAGTCTAATGCCTTTTTCATGAATTTTATGGATGATTTCGGCTTTTTTAGGAATTCCTGGGCTTTTGATAATCCAATCTGCGGCTAAAATTCTTTCTTCGTCGTGATGCTCTTCTTCAAATTCAATTTCATTATCGTTCAAAAACTGCTTGTAGCTATCCTTAATGGCTCCTTTGTCTGAAAGAAATACTTCCAAACCTTTTTTCTTCGCCAGATAAGCAGCTCCGCATCCGCTTTCGCCTCCTCCTAAAACAACTATTTTCATAAAATCTGCTTTTTGCTTTTTGCTAATGGCTTTTTGCCAACAGCTTTATGCTTTTTATCTCATTTTTAAAGTGATGAGACACACAATTGCCAACATAACCCCAATAATAATCATTCTGTTTACGATTTTACTTTCGTGGAAACCGCTTTTTTGATAATGATGATGAAGTGGTGACATTTTAAACAATCTATTATTTTGGGCATATTCTAACCCAAATTTTCTCTTTCTGTATTTGAAAACGACTACCTGCAACATTACCGAGATGTTTTCGATAAGGAAGATTCCGCATAATACAGGAATCAATAATTCTTTTCTTAAAATAATTGCTAAAACCGCAATTACGCCGCCCAACATTAAACTTCCTGTATCTCCCATAAAAACCTGCGCCGGATACGTGTTGTACCAGAAAAATCCGATAACCGCACCTACCATTGCGACGGCAAAAATGGTGGTTTCTCCCATATTCGGAAGGAACATGATGTTGAGATAATCTGCAAAAATGATATTCCCTGAAACATACGCGAAAAACGCCAATGCGAGAAGAATAATTGTACTTGTTCCTGCAGCTAAACCATCGATTCCATCGGTAATATTTGCTCCATTTGAAACGGCTGTTACAATAAAAATTACGATTGGAATGAAAACAATCCACGCCCATTTGTGAGCTTCGGCATCGTCCATCCAAAAAAGCATTCCGCTGTAATCGAACTCGTTATTTTTAGTAAAAGGAACGGTAGAAACAGTGATTTTTTCTGTTGGCATAAAGTTTTGCTCCACATTATTTCTATTCACCACTTTTGCGTCGGCATATTTTCTTTTTACCGTAATATCTGAGTGAAAATACATGGTAACGCCTACAATTAAGCCTAAACCAACTTGCCCAACGATTTTAAACTTTCCGCTAAGACCGTCTTTATTCTTTTTTACCTTTTTTAAATAATCATCAATAAAACCAATGGCGCCCATCCAAATAACCGAAACAATCAGCAAAACAATGTAAACATTGGTAATTCTGGTAAACAACAAAACCGGAATTAAAGTCGCAATAATAATAATGAGACCTCCCATTGTAGGAGTTCCTTCCTTTTGTTTTTGTCCATCTAGACCTAAATCGCGCACCAATTCTCCCATTTGCTTTGCTCTTAGGTAATTGATGATTCTTTTACCATACACCAAAGCAATGGTAAGAGAAAGCAAAACTGCCATCCCTGCACGGAACGAGATGTACTTCAGCATTCCTAAGCCGGGAATGTGAATTCCGTGATTGGTTAAATATTCGTATAGATAGTATAGCATTTAGTTCAAAGTTTAGGGTTTAAAGTTTTCTACTTAACTTTCTTACTTGCTCATCAATTTCCAAAGCTCTTCAATCATTTCTTTATCGTCAAAATGATGTTTCACTCCGTTGATTTCTTGATAATTTTCGTGCCCTTTTCCGGCAACGAGAATAATATCTTTAGGCTCGGCAAATTTTATTGCCATCTTTATTGCCTCTTTTCTATCTGGAATTGAAGTGTATTTGCTGAAGTTTTGAGATTCAACACCTGCTTCAATTTCCTTGATAATTGTTTGCGGGTCTTCTGTTCTTGGATTGTCTGAAGTGATAATTGCCAACGTAGATTTTTTCGTCGCAATATTTCCCATTTCAGGTCTTTTTGCGTGGTCTCTGTCGCCTCCGCAACCAAAAACAGTGATTAATCTTTCATTTTTAGTTCGGATGTCATTAATGCTATCCAAAATATTTTCTAAAGCATCCGGCGTGTGCGCATAATCTACGATGAAGAAAATTCCGCCACCTGATTTGAAAGTTTCAAACCTTCCGGAAACCCTTTTCAATGTACTGATTGCCTGAAGAATTTCGTCTGCTTCAAAACCTAATTCAGAAGCAATTCCAAAAACCAAAAGCAAATTATAAATATTAAATTTCCCTGTAATGGTTGTCCAAAATTCTTTTCCGTTGAAGTTTAACAGCATTCCATTAAAATCAACCTCCAATAATCTTCCGTGGAAATCTGCCATCGTCTTCAAAGCGTACGTTCTTTTCGTAGCTTTTGTATTCTGAAGCATTACATTTCCGTTTTTATCATCTACATTGGTGATGGCAACTGCATCAGAATTTAATTCATCAAAAAACCTTTTCTTCGTTTTTAAATATTCATCAAACGTTTTATGATAATCTAAATGGTCGTGCGTAAGATTGGTGAAACCTGCAATTTTGAAGTGTAATCCTTCAATTCTGTTTTGCGAAATTCCGTGCGAACTTACTTCCATGAAAGCAAATTCACAACCTTCTTCTACTGCTTGTGCAAGAATTTTGTTGATGGTAATTACATCTGGAGTAGTGTGCGTTGCCGGAATTACTTTTTCGCCAATTCTAATCTCAACTGTTGAAAGCAAAGCTGATTCGTATCCTAAATTTTTGAAAACATCAAAAAGCAAAGTAGAAACAGAAGTTTTTCCGTTGGTTCCGGTAACCCCGATAAGTTTTAACTTTTCTGATGGATTTCCGTAAAAGTTAGACGCCAAATGCCCCAAAGCTTTCGAAGAATCTTTTACTTTAACGTAAGTAACTTTTTCATCAATATTTTCAGGAAATTCTTCACAAACAATTGCTGTTGCCCCTTTTTCTACAGACGATGTGATAAATGAATGCCCATCCACAACCGTTCCTCTCATCGCAATGTACAATGAGTTTTCGGTAACCTTTCTGCTATCAAATACCAATTCTGACACTTCGACTTCGCTAAGTGTAAGCTTTCCTTTAGTTTCGAGAACTGGGATTCTATTTAATAAATTGCTAAGTTCCATTTATCTATATTTCGGTGCTTCGCACCTCTTTTTCTAATATTTTTTTTAAATTCTACCAACATGTCGCGGCTTCGCCGCTTCCTACATCCTATTTCCTTTAGTAAATCTGCAGCTATTACAATTCTATTTTAATTTTGCAGAGTCAAATAAATTCTCTGATTTTTACTAATGGTAGTTCCTTCCAAAGGAAATTGCTCTCTAATTCTTCCAACTCCTTTAAATTCTACACGATAGCCTAAATTTTCAAGTTGTGGAATAACGTTTTTTCCAATTAAACCCACTACACTTGGCATTTGCTTATTGTTGACAGCCACTTTTACATTAGGTTCAACCATTTTATTAAGGTTTACCTTTTTATCTACCAACATTTCTTTTTCAACATTCATTGGTGTTTTTAAGAATGTTTTTCCCGCAATTTCTTTAAACACCGGTGCAGAAACGGTTCCTCCGTAAAACCCTTTTGAAGGATTTGGCTCACTAATCATCACATAGCAAGTATATTTCGGGTTGTCTGCCGGATAAAATCCTGCGAATGACGCTCTATACTTCATTGGACCAGGCAACCAATATTCAAATCTTGCGGTACCTGTTTTTCCTGCCATTTTTAAATTTGGAGTGAAAATACTTCTTCCCGTTCCTTTTTCTACCGCTTTTGTTAAAGCATCAGTCATCATCTGTAAAGCTTTATCAGAAGCCATTTTCTTTACCAAAATCTGAGGTTGCGCTTCAAAGGTCAACTTTCCGTTATGCATTATTTTCTCTATGAATAATGGTTTTACCATTTTCCCTTTATTGGCAACACCGTTGTAAAAAGTTGCCAACTGCAGAAGATTAATATTCGTAGAGTAGCCGTATCCAATAGATGCTAATGTTGCGGCATTCCATCTTTTATGTTCTGGAGTAAGAATTTTAGGTTTTGTAATTCCCGGCAATTCAATATCCATTTTATCAAAAAGCTTCCATCTTTTTAAATGGTCTAAGAAGATTTGAGGCTTTTCTGCGTAGTATTGCGTAATCAATTTTGCTGTTCCAACGTTGCTTGATTTTGCTAAAACATCAGAAATATCATATGTTCCGCCACCGTGACCGTCAGAAATTCGCTGCTTTGCATAAACCCAAATTCCGTTTCCTACATTTACCGTGGTATTTTCATCGATAAAACCATCATCCATTGCCGCCAAAAGCGAAATTACCTTGAAAGTAGAACCCGGTTCAATATTATCCTTGATGGCATAGTTGTAAGAATCGACATAATTTCCATCATCCCCTCTTTTAAGGTTTACCATGGCACGAACTTTACCTGTTTCTACTTCCATCACGATAACGGTACCGTGTTTTGCTTCAAAATTCATTAACTGCTTTTCCAAAGCTGAGTGCGCAATATCCTGAATTCTAAGGTCTAAAGTTGTGTAAACATCTTGTCCATCAACAGGCTCTTCAACTTTCCAAAAATCAATTGGTTTCCATTGTGACGAATTGATTCTCTGCTCAAGACGTTTTCCGTCTTTTCCTCTTAAATATTTTGAGAAAGCTCCTTCTAAACCTGAAGTGTACTCTCCATTATCCATTCCTATCGTTCCGGAACCGATTTCTGAAGTTGCCAATTCTCGCTTGTAATTTCTATCTACAATGAAGCCTCCTTTGTTTTTCCCTCTTTTAAAGATTGGGAATTTTCTGATTCTATCATACTGGTCAAAATCTAATCCTTTTACCAAAGCATAGTATTGATTTTTTTTTCTGCGTTGCTCATCAAACCTTTTTCTATACTCCGCTCTAGGTTTGCCAAACATTTTGCTCAAAGAATCTGTAAGCGCTCCAATATTGTTGGTATAAATGGTATCGCGCATCGTTTTAAAATCCAGATAGATGTCGTAACGCATTACCGTTGTTGCCAAAATAGAACCGTCTGAAGCGAAAAGATTCCCTCTTGCGGCTTTTAAAGTGGCAGTTCTGTAATTTTTATTAATGTAATCGTCCTTAATCTCTTGAACATTAGTGTTCTGCAGCAAAATAATTCTTCCGATAAACAGTACAAATACGCACAAAGCCACCACTGCAAAGAGGTAGCCCCAACGTAATGTTTTCTTACGTTTGTTATCGTAATCATTTAGCTTTTGCATCTGTACTATCTAGTTTTATTAAAAGCTTGTGAGGATGACTTTCAAGCGTCATTAGAGAATCTTGCGCCACTTCTTTTCCCAATTCAGACTCCATTTTTACTTTAATGAGTTTGCTTTGTGCGTATGCGTTTCTCGATTTATACTCTTCTGTTTCTTCTTTTAAAGCATTTACAATTTTAATTTTTTGATTCACCAAATGATTGGTATAAATCATCGCCATCATCAATACAAAGACCAGTAAAAAATACTTGTAATGAACGGTTACTTCATCACGATTTAGAAAATTCCCTTTTACAATATCTATAAAAGTGAGTCTTTTCTGAGGTTTGTATGTATTTCTTTTTGCCACGTCTCTTTTATGGGTAATAAATAATAGGTAATGAGTAATTATCACTGCTGATTACTCATTGCACATTACTTATATCTTTATTCCTGTTCTCATTTTTGCACTTCTTGCTCTGGAATTTTCTTCGATTTCCTTATCATCAGGAATTATCGCTTTACTCTTTACAAGCTCAAATGCTTTTTTATAATTTCCGTAGATGTCTCTTTCCGGTTCGCCTTCAAACATTCCGTTTTTCAAAAATCTTTTTACCAAACGGTCTTCAAGGGAATGGTAAGAAATTACCACCAATCTTCCTCCTGGTTTTAAAACATTGAAAGACTGAACCAACATTTCTTTTAAAACATCCAACTCTTGATTTACTTCAATTCTAATGGCTTGAAACAACTGCGCATAAAATTTATTGACCTTATGAGGCGGAAGATAGCTGAATAATTTCTTCAAATCTTCTGTCGTTTCAATCGTTTTATTTTTTCTGTGATGAACAATGTCGCGCGCCAATTTTCTAGCCTCACGCAATTCACCATAATAATAGAATATATCTGCAAGTTGCTCCTCATCATAATCGTTGATTACTCTTTTGGCATCCAAACCTTGCATTACATTCATTCTCATGTCCAAAGGCGCATTACTTCGGGTAGAGAAACCTCTTTCTGCTTCATCAAACTGATGAGAAGACACACCCAAATCCGCCAAAACACCATCAATTTGTGAAATCCCATACATCAGCAAAGAATTCTCCAGAAATCTAAAGTTTTGATTAATAAGCGTAAATCTAGGGTCGTCGATTGTATTTTTTAGCGCATCCAAATCCTGATCAAAACTGAACAACCTTCCTTTTTCTGAAAGCCTGCTCAAAATCTCTCTCGAATGACCTCCTCCTCCGAAAGTACAATCTACGTATACTCCGTCTGGATTCGTCACCAAATCATCTACACTCTGCTTTAATAAAACGGGATTATGATACATGTCTAAATTTGTGTTTCAATTAAACCTCTTTCAATAAAAAAGACGGTTTTTACTCATCATTAAAAGAACCCATTACTTGCTCTGCGAGATTTGCGAAATCGGCTTCATTGGTAGAAATCACGCTTTCGTAGGCTTCTTTATCCCAGATTTCAAAAAGTTCTCCTGCACTTGTTACCACAATATCCTTGTGAAGATTTGAGTACAACGTAAGATCCTTTGAAACCTGTAATCTTCCGGCATTATCCAACTCTACAGTTTTCACTCCTGCCGTAAACATCCTAATAAAATCAGCATTCTGTTTGTTGAATCTGTTGAGTTTATTAATTTTGTCCATCATTTTATCCCACGCTTCCATAGGATAAACCTCTAGACACTTCTGGAACACAGATCTTTTAACTACAAAAGTTTTATCATCAAAGTTCTCCATCTGCTTAATTAGAGAAGAAGGCACCTTTAGACGTCCTTTGTCGTCAATTTTACACTCATATGTCCCAATGAAATTTTTCATTTGGAGCAAATTTATATAATAATTTCCAAAATCTCCCACTTTTTCCCACTTTTTGACTTAATGTTAATAAGTTTTACTTACTTATTAAACAAACCCTTTTAAACATTGATAATTTGAGAGTTGCAAATTTCAAGAAACACGCTTTACATAAGACTTTAAGAAAAAAAGAAAGAAAATATGCTCCATTATATTATTTTTATTTTAAATTAGAGATGGCAAAATATTTGTGAGCTTTAATTTGTATTTTTGCAGGGCTTTCTTAAAGCATATTTATGATATTTAAAACAAGAAAAGAGAAGAAATTTACCTTTATAGAAGCGGGAGAAGGGCATCCATTGGTACTGTTACACGGTCTGATGGGTGGGCTTAGCAATTTTGATAAGATGGTAGACTTTTTTTCTGATAGAGGATTCAAAGTCTTCGTGCCACAACTTCCGATCTATGATCTACCGGTACTGAATACCAACTTAACAACGTTGGCAAAATATATAATTGGCTTCATTGAAGCTCATATTGGGAAACCCGTTACTATCGTGGGGAATTCTATGGGCGGACATGTGGGCTTGATTCTTACCTTGGCAAGACCAGACTTGGTAAAAAACCTAGTTCTTACTGGAAGTTCCGGTTTATACGAAAGAACTTTTGGTGACAGCTTTCCAAGAAAGAACGACCGTTCTTACATCAGGAAAAAGACCGAAGAAGTTTTTTATGATCCCGCAGTAGCAACAGAAGATTTAGTAGACGAAGTTTTTTCTGTGGTAAACGACAGAATGAAAGGTATTAAAACCGTAATGCTTGCAAGAAGTGCTATTAAACACAATATGCTGAACGATCTTCCGAAGATCACAACGCCAACTTGCCTTATTTGGGGAAAACAAGATAATGTAACACCTCCGGAAGTTGCTGAAGATATGAACAAGTTTATCCCAAATTCAGATTTATTTTGGATCGACAAATGTGGTCATGCAGCGATGATGGAAAAACCAGACGAATTCAATGAAATTCTTTATAACTGGTTAAAAGATAAAGTCTAAAAACAATACAAAACAGCCATTAAGACCTCTCTTAATGGCTTGTTTTTCTAAAATACACACTATGGTTATTAAAACAGCCACCTTTGTAAAAAGTAGCGGAAAATGGCAAGAATGTCCAGATCCAAACCTGCCTGAATACGCTTTCATCGGAAGATCAAACGTTGGAAAATCGTCTTTGATTAATGCGATGATGAATCATAAAGATTTAGCTAAAACTTCCGGAACGCCAGGAAAAACACAGCTTATCAATCATTTTTTGGTGAATGAAAACTGGTATCTTACCGATTTACCGGGATACGGATATGCGAAAGTTTCAAAAGTAATTAGAAAAGATTTCGAAAAACTGATTACCAATTACATTCTCAACAGAAGAAATTTGGTGAATCTTTTTGTTTTGGTAGACGTAAGACACAATCCTCAAAAGATTGATTTGGAGTTTATACAATGGTGTGGCGAAAGCGGAATTCCTTTTTCTATCGTTTTCACGAAAGCAGATAAACTAAAGCCCAATGCTGTTATTAAAAACGTTGAAGATTATAAAACAGAGCTTCATAAAACTTGGGCAGATTTACCTGAACTTTACATTACTTCGGCAGAAAAAAAGGAAGGTGGCGACGAAATTTTAAATTTCATACAAACCACCAACGAATTTTTAGTGAATAATAATGTAAGTTTTGATGAGTAATATAATCTGGAAAGTAAAAACTTTTGACGAACTTACCGTTCCTGAACTTTATGCCATTATAAAAGCTAGAGTTGATGTTTTTGTTGTAGAACAAGACTGTCCTTATCCTGATTTGGACGATTATGACCAAAAAGCAATTCATCTTTGGGCGGAAGAAAATGGCGTTGTTTTAGCCAATTGCAGAATTTTCGACAAAGGAATAAAATATCCTGAAACTTCCATCGGGAGAGTTCTTACCACAGAACAGGCACGAGGAAAAAACCTAGGAAGACAACTTATAAAATACGCAGTCGAAATTATTGAAAACCGCTTTAAAACCACTGAGGTAAGAATTTCTGCACAAGATTATCTTTTGAGATTTTACTCAGAATTTGGCTTCATAGATACTGGCAAAAAGTATTTGGAGGACAATATTCCGCATACGGAAATGTTTAGAAAGTAAATTAAAGCATAAAAAATCCCTCCACGTTTCTGGAGGGATTATTATTTATAAAAGTATTAGTTCTTCTTTTTTACTTTAGATTTGGCTTTCTTAACCTCGTCTTTAATAAACGGATACTTTTTTTGCATGTCGCTAACTAAAGTAGCGTCTAATTCTAAAGCTTTTTGTAGAGTTTCAGCACCTTTTTCTTGGTTTCTAAGGTTGAACCAGCAATTGCTAAGTTGGTAATACAATTCTGCTCTTTCGTGCGATTTTAAAGCCTTTTCTAAAACCTTAACTCCTTCTTCATATTCACCAACCAACATCAAAACTTCACTGTAAGCATACCAATTATAAAATCTTGATGGTTCTGTATCTACCAATTTTTTCAGACAAGCTAAACTTTCTTCAAATCTTCCCGATTCAATAAAAAGGAAAGCCAATCTTTTTTGATAGTCTAAATTATTCTCATTAAGATGGGTTGCTTCTTTTGCAAAATGCAGAGATTCTGCCATAGCTCCCATTTCTTCATACAGATAAGACTGCTCCATCATCGCAAGATAAAATTGCGGATCTTCTCTCAAAGACTTCTGGAAATAAGTAAGCGCTACAAAAAGTTGCTTTTGAGCTTTAAAACAAAGACCAATTCGGTAAAACGTAAAGGCTTTTGTATATTCAAGTTCAAGCATTTCTTCGTACACTTCAACTGCTTTAGTGTATTGTCCTAAAGCTTCGTAACACGCCGCTTTACTCGCATAAACTCCTACTGCATTAGAATTGATTGCCAACAAATAATCGAATCCGCGAATCGCTTCTTCGTAATTTTTTCTGTTGAAATAATACTGTCCGTACTCGCTCCAAGCAACTTCTGAATAAGCAAAATCATCGAGATATGAGTTTAAGAATGCGATAGCTTCTTCGTGTTTACTAAGCTCACTGAAGCAAACCATGATATTCTCTAGAGAATACTCGTCTGTAGGATCATCTTTCAAAGCATTCTGATAGTATTTCAAGGCATTAAAAGGATCTCCTAGATTAATGTATTCATCTGCAATAAAGTTGTTCAGAAAATTCTCTTCCTCACCCAGTTCTAAGGCTTTTTTACAAATTTCTATAGACTTTTTAGGATTACCCAGATTAGAATAAAATTTCGCATAGCATACCAAGAAATCGGTATTTTCCATCGAAGAACCTTTCAGCTCATCGATAAGTTCTTTTGCGGTAGTATAATCTTCCCACTCGAGTAAAACTTCAAGTCTTTTAATTTTTATTTCCAAAGAATTTGGATGAAGCTTAAGACCGTAATTTACTGCAATATCTGCATAATTAAAGTCTCCCAGCTCAAGATAGTAAACAATGATGTCTTCCAACTCTTCTGTATCGTAGTAGAATTCATCATTATTTTCAACCATTTCTTCGAACTTTTTTACAAGTTCATTTTCAAAATATTCTTCCAATATACAATCGTTTTAAGATTTAAGACCAGAGAGTTGAGATGTACAAATGCCCGTTTCTGAAAATCTTAATACTATAAAGTTAATAATTAATTTGTTTGGAATAATGAAAATGATGTTAAAATTTTTAGATTAAACTATTGATTTTAGCTATCATATCATCTCCTAATTGGTCTGCTTCTTCCTGAGATTTTGCTTCTGTATAAATCCTGATAATAGGCTCTGTGTTCGATTTTCTAAGATGAACCCAATTATTTTCAAAATCTATTTTAACGCCATCTACAGTAGAGACCTCTTCATTTTGATACTCTTTTTCCATTTTAGTTAAAAGTGCATCTACATCAATTTCTGGGGTTAATTCAATTTTCTTTTTCCCCATAAAATACGCAGGATAACCTGCTCTTAGTTCCGAAACTGTTTTGTTTTCTTTCGCCAAATGCGTTAAAAACAAAGCAATTCCTACCAAAGAATCTCTTCCGTAATGCAGATCTGGATAGATAATTCCTCCATTTCCTTCACCACCGATTACGGCGTTCTTTTCTTTCATTAAAGTCACTACATTTACTTCTCCAACGGCACTTGCAAAGTATTCTGAATTGTGTTCTATAGCAACATCTCTCAAAGCGCGGCTTGAAGAAAGGTTTGAAATCGCAACTCCATTTTTATTCTTCAAAAGATAATCTGCAACGGCAACCAAAGTATATTCTTCGCCAAACATTTCACCTTTTTCGTCAATTAAAGCCAATCTGTCTACGTCTGGATCTACCACAATTCCAAGGTCTGCACCTACTTCTTTCACTAAGTCACAAATATCTCCCAAATGCTCTTTTAAAGGCTCTGGATTGTGTGGAAAATCACCAGTTGGATCACAATATAGTTTTTCAACTTCTACGCCTAAGGTTTCCAAAAGTTGCGGAATTGCAATCCCTCCCGTAGAATTTACAGCATCTAAAACGACTTTGAATTTTTTAGCTTTAATGGCTTCTACGTTTACCATTGGCAAATTTAAAATCTGCTTAATGTGAGTATCAAAAGCATCATCGCGCGTTTCGTAGCTTCCTAAATTGTCTACATCTGCATAATTGAAGTCTTCGCTTTCAGCCAAAGCTAAAACTTCTGCCCCATTTTCTCCGCTAATAAATTCTCCTTTATCATTCAAAAGTTTCAAAGCGTTCCATTGTTTTGGATTGTGAGAAGCGGTTAAAATAATTCCTCCATCTGCGTTCAATTCAGGAACCATAATTTCTACTGTTGGCGTTGTAGAAAGTCCTAAATCTACAACGTTGATTCCCAAACCTTGCAAAGTTGCTGTAACCAAAGAAGAAACCATTTGACCAGAGATTCTTGCATCTCTTCCTATAATTAAAGTAAGGTCTTTTTTATTTTTATTGTTCTGAAGCCAGGTTCCAAATGCCGAAGCAAATTTTACTACATCAAGAGGTGTAAGATTATCGTTTACTTTACCTCCGATTGTTCCACGGATTCCTGAGATTGATTTTATTAATGACATTTTATTTTTTCTTTGGTTGTTTTAAAATTTTCTTTTCTTCGCTTTCCAGTTGTCTTTGTATTTTTTTCACATCTTCTAAGGCCGGAAGATTTTCCGGTTTTATGCCTCTTTCGTTCAACATATTTCTCACTGCAAGATTGTTTTCAATATGTTCTTTTGTAATTTGAACATCTCCATTTAAATCTTTCTCAACAACATTATGGCTTGTAAGTTCAGTCGCAAAATCTTTAGCTTTAATCGTTAATGTGGGAAGAAAATCTGCTAAAGGTCTTGTTTGCGGAACACCCATTTTTTTCTTCATTTCATTCGTAGAAAAACCGCCAAATAATGCTTTATCGCCTTTTGACCTAATTATTGAAAAACTTTTCTCATCAACACCTCTTTCATAAATAATACCAGAGAGCTTCTTTTCTGTTTTTGATAATTTTTCTCTCGCCGTAACTCTTGCTACATCTAAAAGTCTTTTTTCAATTATTTCTTGCTTCCTAGTCTGAACAGCAAAATAAGTTTGAGCAAAAGCAATTTCACTTTTAGAACCATCACCATTTTGAGCAACTAGATAACATGCATATCTAGTAAGAGCGATATCTTGAATTTCCCGCTGAGCTCCTTTTGCTAAACTTATCATTTTCCCGACGTCGGCAAAATGATCTACAATATTTCCTCCAGCATTTTCACAAGCATTTTTTGCTTTATCAATTACTTTTAAGAAATTGTCCCATTTGGCATAACTAAGAATTTCTTGTAAATCTCGAGCGCTCCAACACTCAATATTTTGGTAATTATAAGAAGCATTCTCGAATTTCAAAAACAACTCTTCAATAAGCTCTTTTTTCATATCATTTTGTATTTTATGCTACAAAAGTACGTAAAAGTCAAATTTTTAGAGTTTTTATTTTTCCACAAGAATGTTATCAAATTATGAACACCCACAATCTTTATCGCAATGGGTTCGTTTTGAATCAAATTTCTTTGGAGCGAAGTTTTTCTTTAAAATTCTAAACAAAGAATAGCAAGCCAAAATAAAGACTGCTCCAAGAATAACGTACTGAAAAATTAATGATGTTTCCATTATTTCAAAATCTGATAAGCAATTAAAGAAACAAAATACGCCAAACCTGTCATCATAACCAATTGGAAACCTGTCCATCTCCAACTTTTGGTTTCTCTATACACAACCGCAACTGTAGAAGCGCATTGCATTGCAAAAGCATAAAAAAGAAGAATTGAAATTCCTGTTGCAAAACTGAAGACTTTTTCTCCATTCGGTTTTACATCCAGCCTCATTTTATCAATCACTTTTCCTTCTGGCGCATCATCATCCAAACTATAAAGAGTAGACATTGTGCCCACAAAAACTTCCCGAGCGACAAAACTTGTAAGAATTCCTACTCCCATTTTCCAGTCGTATCCGAGCGGCGCAATGGCCGGTTCTATGGTCTTACCCATTCTTGCAAGATACGAATGGTCCAATTCAACATCCGTCGAAACCAATTCATCTTTTTGAGTTTTAGGTCCGAAATAACTTAAAACCCAAATAATAATACTTACGACAAAAATAATTTTTCCTGCACCGGTAATAAAATCCCAAACTTTCCCTAAAACCAATTTAAAATCGTACCAGAAAAGAGGTTTTTTATACGTTGGCAAATCCATAATTAAATAAGATTTTCCTTTAGCTTTAATGAAATTTTTAAGGATAAATGCAGACAAAAGCGCCACAAAAAATCCTAACAAATACATCGCTAAAAGCACCAAAGCTTTATATGAAATTCCTAAAAAATGACCATCTGGAATAATCAATCCAATCATAATACTATAGACCGGAAGTCTTGCTGAGCACGTCATAAAAGGTGTTACCAAAATCGTTAGTAATCTTTCTCTTAAGTTCTCGATATTTCTGGTAGACATTACTGCAGGAATCGCACACGCCGTTCCTGAAACCAGCGGAACAATACTTTTTCCGTTGAGCCCAAAAGGACGGAGAAATCTATCCATTAAAAAGACAACTCTCGCCATATATCCTGAATCTTCTAAAAGATACAAGAAGAAAAGTAAAATCCCGATTTGCGGTGCAAAAATTACGATTCCGCCAATTCCCGGAATAATTCCATTCGCAACTAACGAATTGAGTGGTCCTTCAGGAAGATGTTCTGAAGAAGTTGCGGAAAGCCAAGCAAAAAGCTCATCAATCCAGTTCATTGGGTATTCTGCAAGGAAGAATACGCATTGAAAAATAATTAAGAGAATACATAAAAACACGACATATCCCCAAAATTTATGTACCAAAATTTTATCGAGTTTCTCGGTAAGAAGCTCTTTTGCATTTTGTTTTTTAGTGATAATCCCTTGAAGCAATTGGTCTGCAGATTGGTATCTTCTTACCGTTTCTTGCACTTGAATTCTTTTAGGAATTAATGATTTTATTTTTTCGTTGGAAGACGCCGCAACCTGTTCAGTTTTCAGAGAAAGGTCTAACCAAGCTTGGTAAAGATTCTCATTTTTTTGTTCTGTAGCCCAATCTTCAACGATATTTTTATGTTCTGCAGGAATTTCGAAGAAAGGTTTGTTTGCTTTTTTAAATTCATTATTTAAAATTGCATTCTTCAAATCTTCAATCCCAGTTTGCTCTTTGGCATTGGTTTCAATTACTTTTAAACCAAGATTTTGTTCTAATTTTTTAACATCAATTTCAAGCCCTCTTCTTTTAGCCTGATCGATTTGATTAATTACCACAATCATCGGCAAACCCGCGTCTAAAATCTGCTGCAATAAAAGAATTCCTCGTTTAATATTGAGTGCTTCGATGATGTAAATAACTCCAGCGTAATTTTTCTTGTCGAGAAGCGCTCTCGAGAAAACAGCTTCGTCTTCTGAACTGGGATAAATACTGTAAGAGCCCGGCAAATCGGTAATTACTACTTTCTCATCTTTGTAGCAATACGTTCCGGAATGGCTTGAAACGGTAACACCGGCGTAGTTTCCGGTTTTCTGAGTGGTATTACAAATGGCATTAAAAAGCGTAGACTTTCCCACGTTGGGATTTCCCACCAAAAGTATGTGTTTTTCTATCTTTTCCTGCATCACAACGATTCTTCAACAATAATAAAATCTCCCTCTTCTACTCTAAGAGCGATTCTGCTTTTTTCTTCGCCAAATTCCACATAAATTGGCCCACTAAAAGGAGCTTGATATAAAATTCTAAAACAAGTTTCGGGCAGTAAACCCATCTCTATAATCTTTGACGGCATGGTAAACTGCTCATTATCATACCCTTTGATAATACCTTTGATATTCTTCGGAAAGTGACTAAGTTTCTGTGGATGAGTCTGTTTCAAAGCTGAAATTTTGTCGTGCAAATATACGCTATTTAAATTAAATCTAAATTAGATTTTACAACAAACCCAAACACATTGCTGCATTTGGGTTTATTTGAAATATAATGTAGTTAAATATGAAATCTAATTATTTCTCTATTCCTGTTCTTTCCACCTCACCTACGCTTAGTTTTCCGTGGTCTGGCTCTATTTCGTTATCTGTAGAATTGAAGAAATCTTTGTATTGCTTTTCCTGCTTCTTCATCATATCACCAATGGTGCCGTCCATTCCAGGAATTGTTTTAGACATCATTTCCTGCGTCATCATGGGTCTTATCGTTGCGAAAGGGTCTTTTTTAAATTCACCAAATTTCTTTTCAAATTTATCTCTTGGCATTTCGTTTACTTTCCCTCCTTTTGCCTGCATTAAACCTTCAATGTAAGAATATTCAGAATAATCATTCACTTTTTTGTTCCCTTGAAGCACCCAAGAATAGTTCTTCTCCGAATCTTCGATTTTTACGATAAGACCGGGAAGTCCTGAAAATTTGTAAGGCCCATCTTGAAAAGGAATATCCGTACTGAACCAAGCAGTCCATTTTCTACCTCCATATTCTGTGGTTGCTTTTTGCGTATTGTATTCACCAATTTTTTGTTTGTCTGAAAGAATTTTCCAAGCAAATTTTGGCTCTTCTGCATATCCAATGTTTGCAGGAGTAAAACCGCTTGCAATTTTTTCTACAAACTGAACCTTCATCGATGGATAAAATTTATACACTCTTGCAGATATTTTGGGCTGCTTCATCATTTTTGAAATGTCTTTAAATTGCCCTGCTTTTTGCATCGCCTCAATTTCTACTTTCATTATAGAATCTTGAGCAATAATGGTATAATCCTGATAAACGGATCTGTTTTTATCTGTAATATCTAAAATGGTAATTACTTTATCGATTTTAGCAGAATCTTTCTTAGGCTTGAAATTTAATTCGTAAAAAAATCTGTTGGCCGTTTCTTTAGAGTCTTGCGCATTGGCAAAAACTGCGGTAGCGATTAAAAATACTGAAAGTAGCTTTTTCATTTTAATGTAAATGTTTAAACCATTAGTATTTAAAAGCGGTAAAATGTTACAGTTTTTTGTAAAATTTAGTGATAAAAAAATCCCCTCTCAAATCTGAAAGGGGAATTTTATATTATTTGAAGTTAAACTTCACGGTAAACATTACCTGGCTTGGTCTTAGCTGAATTTTAGTATACGTAAGCGAGTTATACTGTGCATTTAAATCGTAAGTTTCAAATACTTTTCTGTTGCTGATGTTCATCCATTTTAATTCAAAATCGATTTTCTTTTTAGACCATGAATATTGATAAGAAAGATCGAAGAAAGGGTTTTTATAAGCAGTTCCGTTATTGGTTGTATTCAACTGATCCCATGCAAAACCTATTGTATGATTTTCTAATGGATAAAAGAATGTGGCAAGATTGTGACTATATCCTTTAGTTTTCGGCAATAAACCTGTGAAACCCTCTTGTTTCGTGTCTGAAATACTCATGGAGTAATCTACACTCATCCAACTGAAATAAGTATTATTAACCTTTAAACCATAAGATTGGCTGTTGTTTTTGTTCTTAAAGGCTTGGTTGTTTAAGAAAGCATCTGAAACTGTATCTGTATTTCTATAATTTACTGATGCGTTGGTTTTAATACTAGGAAAATATTTCCCAACTTCAGCACTGAATCTATTCGATTTTGAATGATTTTCTTGCTCATAATACTGCGTTAAAGTAAACCCTGTTGTTTGATCAAGAATTGGCGCTGATAATAGATTTTTCTTACTATCGCTATACGAGTAGTTAATGTTAAAGAATAGGTTGTTTAATGGATTTCTATACTCTAATCTCGTTCCTGCAGTAGATGTTTTTGTTTGCGGAATCGGGTTATTGGGATCCATTACATTAAATCCTGTTGGTGAAAGTAAAATGTAACCTGCATACGCCGATTGAATGTCTCCAAAATTATTACTGATACTTGTATTTACACTCGCTTTCCAAAATGACGCGAATGTATATTGGGCAAAAATGTTAGGCGTAAATGTCGTTTTATTTAGTTTTTTTGAAACTCCTCTTACATCATCTTCCGCTGTAATATTATTAAAATTGACAGGAAAGTTGGCAAAAACGTTCCAAACATCTGTTTTGTAGTTTACACCAAGAGATGCGTTTGGATTAATTTCTGTAAACTTTAAGTTATTTTCGTAAGCAGGGCTATCGAAATTGGGCTGTACTGCAGTAGGATTTAAAGGATCTGTAACTGCTGTTCCGTTAAAATTGGTATTCAATTTATCTGTTGAATAATCAAATCCTACAGCCGGAGTGAAAGTCCATCCTTTTTTAGTAAAACTGATATTTGCCGTATGCGAAGTATCAAAAGTTTTCATTCTAAAATTCTGAATTGCTCTACTTCCTTCAGCAAAATTAGTGTAAGCATATTTTGTAGAATCTGTTGGGTTTACCTTTGGTAAAGCATAAGGAAGTCTAAGGTAACTTGCAGGATCTACTTCCAAAGTTTGTTTATCGTCTTGATAATTGATGTATGATCTCAAATTAACCATCTTTTCCTTCCAAGGGATAATAGTACTCAAAGAGTTTTGGAAATTCGTGGTTGGAGATTCTACAGATTGTGCAGAGTTTCTTCCGTCTCTTATTACATTCGCACGGTCTCCGTTTGAAAACTGACTGAAACTTGTTGAGTTTTTGAAGAATCCTTTTTTCGCATTTTTAGTAAAAATTAATTCTCCTCTTATCTTATCTGTATAAAAATCGTTTCTTTTACTATTAATTACTTTATTACCCGCCAAAGCTCCTGTTTGGTATGTTGTTTCTTTGTAATCTTCTCTCTCTACAGCATTATTGGTGTAGTTTGCAATCGCTTTAAGCTCCCATAGTTTAGCTTTATCAATGTTTGTTAAATAATTTGCTGATGCGTAATGTACATTATTAAACAAATACCTTTTAATCGGCGTACTTGGCGTTCCTGCGGTTTCCACATTCAGCCAATCGGTTTGAGAAACATTGCCTCTTCTTCCTTCCCATGGGTTGAAACTTCCTAAAATATTTCCTTCATTTTCTACCTGATCTCCAACATTATTGGTTTTATAAGTTGCCACCCACTGACTTGTTTTACTGAAAAACATTGGGGTAAGTTTCACGTTCCACAATAAAGGATCTGCACCAAGACCTACTTCGCCTCTCCCCGTCATGGTAACCGATTTTTTAAGCTTAATGTTGATTGCTGCTGCATCCGAAGGAATTTTCCCTTGAAGCATTTTTACCGGTTGATGGTTTTCAAGAACTTCTAATTTGGCAATCGCATCTTTCGGTAGAGAGTTGGTTACTGTTCCATAACCACCTTCCATTAAATCTTTTCCTTCTACGTAAAATTTATTGATTGGATTCCCTTGATACAACACAGTTCCGTCTGTATTTACTTCAATTCCGGGGATTTTTTTCATTACATCCGCCAAGGTACGGTCGCTTTTAGAATCGAAAGCTTTAAGGTCGTACGAAATGGTATCTCCACGTGCGGTAATGAGTTTGGTTTTAAGCTGAACTTCTTTAATTTCAGTAGCTTCAGACTGCATTTTAAAATTCAAATTCTGGTCTGAATTGCTGATTTGTTTGGTAAGCGGTTTCTGGTTGAACGCTTTTACTTTTAAATCTACGTTAGATTCTGAAGAACTGAAAGTAATTTTGTACTCACCTTTTGAGTTGGTAATTCCGTACGCTAAAATTGCGTCTTTGCCCGGCTCTTCTACCGTTACACTGGCGCTCGGAATGCCAATGCCATCTTCATCTGTAATTTTCCCTGAAATGGTCTTTTGCGAAAACAACATCGCAGAACAGAACATCAGAACAAAAAGGAAAAAATTTTGTTTCATACAAGTTATTTAATTTTTTTAATGGTAAAACTTTGAAGCCTTTTTTCTCGTTTAGAAAACGTAAAATATTTCTTCAAAAAGTATTATTTGATGTATTAGTTTAGAAAAACAATAATTTGTTACTCGTTGTAGAGATATATTTTTTTACAAATAGTTAAATCATACCACACAATTATTAATAAAAGATAATATTTGATACAACACAACCAGAAAAGGCTATTTAAAGATTATCAAAATGATTCTGTTTTATTTATTACAGTTCTAAATAAAAAATGATGAACATCATAGATTAAAAAAATCTTAACTATACCTGCATAAATATTTATTTAATAATTTTGTAACATTAAATTTTAAATGATGGGGATTGTTTTAAAGCCTATTGATATTGTTGATGATATTACGCAGGAAGAGTTTATTGAAAAATATTTGAAGCCCAGAAAACCTGTAGTCATCAAGAATATGGCTAGAAAATGGCCGGCGTACCAAAAATGGACGATGAACTATATGAAGGAAGTTGTGGGCGATGTAGAAGTACCTTTGTACGATAGCTCGAAAGCAGATCCTGCTGCTCCAATTAACGCTTCGGCTGCCAAAATGAAATTTGGAGATTATATCGACCTGATTCAAAAAGAGCCAACAGATTTAAGGATTTTCCTTTTTGACCCGATAAAATATGCACCAAAATTATTAGAAGATTACATTTCTCCTAAAGAATTAATGGGCGGTTTTTTAGATAAATATCCAAATATGTTTTTCGGAGGAAAAGGATCGGTAACTTTCCTTCACTTCGATATCGATATGGCGCATATTTTCCACACCCATTTTAATGGAAGAAAGCACATTTTGCTTTTCGATTATAAATGGAGAGAGCGTTTGTATCAAATTCCTTATGCTACTTACGCTTTGGAAGATTACGATATTGAGCATCCTGACTTCACCAAATTCCCTGCTTTAGATGGCGTAGAAGGAATCGAGTGTTTCCTAGAACACGGCGATACATTGTTTATGCCTACTGGTTGGTGGCATTGGATGAAGTATTTAGACGGAAGCTTCTCTATATCGCTTAGAGCTTGGGATAAATCTTGGGCAGTAAAAGCGCACTCTCTTTGGAATCTTACTTTCCAAAGGAAGTTTGACGATATTATGAAGAAAAACTTCAAAAAGAAATACATGGATTGGAAAGAAAAGAAAGCCATTGCAAGAGCAGAATATGCCTTAAAAAAAGGACTTCCAAGAAAATAAATAGAAAAGACGTTTCTGCAGAAACGTCTTTTTTTTAGTTTAAAATTCGATAGATAGGATATCTTCTATACGTTTTTGCTTCAAAATAATCTGAGTTTTTATACACCCAATCGAGTTGCGCCGCACCATCTTCAGCAAATTTTTTATCTGATGCTTTTTTATCATTAAATCTTTTCCTTAAATCTTCATTATTTTTAAGAAGTTCTGAGGCAGTGTCTTCAAAAATATACGCTGAAAAATACTCTTTTTGCCCTAAAATTGCATCAAAATAATTCCAGTTAAAGAAAGAATCTGTCGCTTCCGGTTCCAAAGTTTCCAAAATGTATTTTATCCCTGGCTGATTGGAATGCACCAAATAATCGCCTTCCGAAAGATTTACAGAAATCATTTCTGCTTTTACCTTGGTTTCAAAATGTAAAAAATGACCTTCGTACGGATTTTTAACGGTTTTAAAATCATCAATTACATAAGACTGAACCTTCATCTTTTCGTCCTTAGAAATTCTTTGCATTTCAATTCCGTTTCGCTTTAATTGTTCTAAAACACGATACTCAGATTGCGGTATAACGTAAGTTTTCGGTATAGTTACAAAAACTGTTGCAACAGCTGTATTAAAAAGCTTTATTTTCTTTGTAAATGGTTTATTTCTATCATAAAACAGCCTTGGTTTTCCAGAAATTTCGCTTGGTTTATAACTTCCTTCAAAACCTTTAAAATCCATCGTAGCATATTGTGTAGAATCTATTTTCCAACGAATTCCGTATTCTTTTCCTGCATCATATTGCTTTAAATTTTCAAACCTTAATTTTTTAATTTTCTGATAATCTTTATCCAAATTTTGAAGATTTACCAACATATATTGATACGTTGCATCTACCCTTTTGTCATACGGTTTCAACATATGCGTTTCCGGCATGGTTGCCATCACATTAAAAAGCGAAGCATACCCCGTAGAATATCTCGGAGAATCCTCAAAAGCAGCAAAACCAACATCGGGAACGTCGCCATGAATATTCACATACGGCGTACTTTCGTATCCTTTTTTCTTTAAATCGGAAAGATTTTTCGCTTGAAAATCGTGATAAAAATATTCTCCCAAAACTTTCCCCAAACGCTCTTTAAATGTAGAAATATAGGTAAATGTGTATTGATAATCTGCGCCATTACTTACGTGATTATCGATAAAAATATCCGGTTTCAACCATTGAAAAATTTCCTGAAAACTTTTAGCATTTCTAGAATCTGCTTTAATGAAATCTCTATTCAAATCTAAATTTCTGGCATTTCCACGAAAACCATATTGTTCCGGACCATTTTGATTGGCTCTTGAAAACTGACCGCGATTCAGCATTCCGCTAATGTTGTAGGAAGAAATCGCAGCGACAACAAAATTTTTAGGGTTTTTAATTTTACCAACTGCTAAATCTCGCATCAACATCATTGTAGCGTCGATTCCATCGGGTTCTCCGGGATGAATTCCGTTGTTGATGAAAAGAATAGCTTTCTCTTTCCTTAATTTATCAATATTTTTCTCTGAAAAAGGGTTGTAAACTACTACGTAAATAGGCTTTCCGTTGTCGTCTTCTCCTTTTTTAAGATATTGAATAGCAGAAAATTCCAGCGCTAAATTTTCGTAAAAATCGTTCATCTCTTGATAGGTTGCGGTTTGATTACCGTTTCCTTTTTCAAAAGGTGTTTGGATATTTTTTTGAGCAAAAACAAACGTTGAAGCAATGGAAAACAGGAGATATTTCAGTTTCATTAAAGCAATTTTTCAGACTTTAAAATTAGTTAAAGTTTAGAAATTGGCGGGAACTTGTCGAAAGTGATAGTTTTTAAAACCACACCGTCTTAATTTTCGTTGAAAATTAATCCAACTCTCCAAAGAAGGGGAATTTTAAGGTAAAATATATTTCGCATCCACAAAATCCGTAAGCCAAACATTGTTTTCAGATAAATAAAACTGAATTCCGTCTTTGAACATTTCTTTTGTTTTGATGGTTAAAATGACAGGTTTTCCGTGGCGCATTCCTACTTTGGTAGCCGTCTCTTTGTCCTGACTTAGATGAACGTGTTGTCTGTTTCTTTTTTCAATACCTTTTTCTAAGATTGAATTTATATTGGCTTGAGCTGTTCCGTGAAACAAAAATTCCGGTGGCTGTTGTGGCTTCAAAGCTAAGTCAATCGCTATTGAATGCCCTTGATTGGCTCTAATTTTAGTTTTATCATCATTAAAAATAAAGCGTTTTTTGTCGTTGGTTTGAACTATTTCATCTAATTCTTCAAACGAAAAACCTTGAGAATCGTTGGTAGATTTTTCTATTAATTCTTCCACATTTGCCCATCCGTTTTCGTCTAAATTCAAACCAATCAATTCAGGATGATGCCGAAGAACGTAGCTTAGAAATTTGCTTGTTTTTTTCTTTTGAGTATCGTTCATATTTTTTGTAACACGTTATTGTAAAAAAGAAGATAGTCCTGAAGTAACTCCTCAAAAACTTTCAGATCTGCATGACTTAATCTTGCTAAAATAGCTTTTTGCTGAAAAGAATATTCATAATAATTGTTATCATCTCTTCCTGATTTGTCTTTAAGCATAAAATATTTGTCAATCGATTCATTTGTAAAATTATAAGATAATAACTGAATTCTTTTTTTCAAGCTATAATATGAATCTCTGCCGGTATTTAAATTAATTCCCTCTTCAATTTTTTTAATCTTTATTATATTTTCTGCCGTTGTATGGCAGTTATTTATTTTTCTCCACAATAAATCATCAATAATTCCTTCTCCGAATTCGCCACGAGTAGTGAGACCATAATATTGACTATAAGAATTTATTTCATCTAAAAACTTCTGGTTTGTTTTACCATGAAAAAAAAAGTTTCTCAGATACATTCCCATTCCAAAATGATTTAAGGACGAATCTAGTTTCTTGGCAATCGATTCATTTTTAATATAATCAAGTTCATCAGAGTTCAAATCTTCATTTATCAAAAAATCTACAGCTTCCTGAATTGTTTCTATATAAGCTGTCTTTTCTTTTTTCCTTTCTAAAATTTTAGTTGATTCTTTAATTTCATTTTTAATTTTTTCAAATTTTTCTTCTGAATCTGAAATCTGATTAGAGTCATATGCAAACGTTTCGTCTTCCAAGTCATTGAAATAATCATCGTAAGAAATGATATTTCGGTTATTAGTGTTCAGAAATTCTTCTAACCGCACTTTAAGAAAATTACCTTGATGTAGTATATAATATTGTAAATTATCATCTACATCATCAATATTTTCTGTAAGTAGATCGATGATTTTAATTCTGTCAAAAAGTTGATTAAAGATTGGTAAATTTTCAGGGGAGATAAAAAAATGATCGTTGTTTTCGATTTCTTTATCTATGATGTTGTCTTCAGAAATTTCGCAAGATAGCAGAAAAACTAAATCCTTCTCAATATTCTGCTCCGTTTTGGTGTTTAAGTAAAAACAGAGAGAAAAATTGGGCGAAAATTCTTTAAAATTCTTTTCTCCCAATTCTAGTATTTCTTGTACAGAAACAAATTTGTATACATTCATATCATTTCTTTATAATAACTAAATTCTAAACCAAATCTACAAGTTTATCATTTGGTAAGTGTAAATTAACACTCTTAAACAGCAGGCTTTTATCGTTAGTTTACTCTATTTCTTCCACATTTGCCCATCCGTTTTCGTCTAAATGTAACCCAATCAATTCAGGATGATGCCGAAGAACGTAGCTTAGAAATTTGCTCGTTTTTTTCTTTTGAGTATCGTTCATGGTTTGTTTTTTTAATTTTAAATTCTCCTTTTCTTAAGCTAATTGTATTAATTTTTCATATAAAAGCTTCATCCCTTCTGTTGCGGTTTCCTTCATCACCACAGCTCTTTGTCCGTATCCAAAACCAGTTTCATTGGGGTTGATTACGACAAGAAGGCAATCGTCTTTAATGTCGTGAAGCAATCCTGCAGCAGGATAGACTTGCAGGGAAGTTCCTATCACTAAGAAAATATCTGCTTCGCGAGCCAATTTTGTAGCTTCGTTCATCAAAGGAACTTCTTCTCCAAACCAAACGATGAAAGGTCTTAATTGAGCTCCATCTTCCGCTTTATCGCCGATATTGATGTCGTCTTTTTGTTCGTAAATTAAATTTTTATTGTTGCAAGAACACGACTTGAACAACTCGCCATGCAAATGAATGATGTTTGAGGAGCCCGCTCTTTCATGCAAATCATCAATATTTTGAGTGATAATTTGTACATCGAAATATTTTTCGAGGTCAGCAATTAATTTATGAGCATTATTGGGTTCAACTTCATGAAGCTGTCTTCTTCTTTGATTATAAAATTCGAGCACAAGAGCACGGTCTTTTCGCCATCCTTCCGGACTTGCCACATCGGTAATGTTATGATTTTCCCAAAGACCATCACCGTCTCTGAACGTTTTGATACCGCTTTCTGCACTAATTCCTGCGCCAGTTAATAAGACTAATTTTTTCATTGTGTTATTTTGTTTTCTTTTTTAGTGTTGCTTTTCTAAATTTTCAAGTGAATTTCACCTCTTTTATAAATGATTATTTTGTTTTAAAATATGTAAAAAATCTCTTTTAGGAATCATTCTCGCTCCTAAACTTTCCAAATGCGGTGTGTGCGATTGACAATCGATAACTTCCAATTGATTTTTATGACTTTCCACAAAGTTGATAAAACCTGCTTTTGAAGCATTGCTCACTTTGCTAAACATACTTTCACCACAAAAAACTTTCCCAATTTGAAGCCCATAAAAACCGCCAACCAATTCTTCATCTTGCCAAACTTCAAAACTTTTCGCCAAACCATATCGATGAAGTTCTAAAAATGCTTTAATTAATTCTTCTGAAAGCCAAGTTCCGTCTTGGTCTTTTCTGTTAATCTGCTGACAACTTCTAATAACCGCCTCAAAACATTGGTTTTCGGTAAACTGAAATACTTTTCTATCTAAAATTTTCTTCATCGACTTCGAAATTTTAACTTCTTCAGGAAAAAGAACAAAGCGAGGATCGGGACACCACCAAAGAATTTCTTCGTCTGGATTAAACCAAGGGAAAATTCCGTTTTGGTAGGCAAACCAAATTCTTTGTGTAGAAAGATCGCCTCCAAAAGCGATAATACCTTCATGCCCATCATACAATTCTGGGTCTGGAAAGGATATTTCATTAGGATCTAAACGTACCATATGCAAAAAAAATCCTACTTTATCAAGAAAGCAGGATTGTATATTTAAGTTTTTAATGTCTATTTTTAGAAAGGAAGATCATCGTCTTCTTCTTCAAAAGGATTTGCATTAGAAGCTGCCGGAGCTGCTGCATGACTTGGAGCTGCCTGAGTAGGCTCTGCACCATTGTCAAAAACTTTTTCAATTCTCCATCCTGTAATAGAGTTGAAATATTTTGTTTCGCCTTGAGGAGATACCCATTCTCTACCTCTAATATTGATTCCTACTTTTACATTTTCTCCTTCAGTTACATTTTCTAGTAAACTGATTTTATCTTGTAAAAATTCTATGTTGATCGGCTGCGGATACTGCTCCTGCGTTAAAATCACCATTTCTCTTTTCTGAAAACCGCTTGCAAAAGACTGAACCTCAGAGATTTTCTTTACCGTTCCTTGTAATTCCATATCTTAAATGTTAAGGATGTAAAAGTAGTAAAATGAAATGTAAAAAGGAAGAGAGAAATAAAATTTTAAAAAAAATGAAAAAAAAGTTTAAAAATACTTGCAGTTATAAATATTTGCCCTATATTTGCACTCACAAAAACGAAAGAAGTTCTTTAAAATAAACAAATAAAAACTGCGGATGTGGTGTAATTGGTAGCCACGCCAGACTTAGGATCTGGTGCCGTGAGGCGTGGGGGTTCGAGTCCCTTCATCCGCACAGTTTGCGAAAATAGCTCAGCTGGTAGAGCACAACCTTGCCAAGGTTGGGGTCGCGGGTTCGAATCCCGTTTTTCGCTCCACCTCGCCCTGGTGGTGGAACTGGTAGACACGCAGGACTTAAAATCCTGTGTCCGCAAGGACGTACGGGTTCAAGTCCCGTCTGGGGTACATAGAACGGCTGTTAATCTTATGATTTTCAGCCGTTTTTGTTTTTATATGTTTTGAGTTTTTCATTAAAAATTTACTCTTTTATTTCAAAAAACAATTCTCAGTCTTTCTTTTGGGGATTTTATGGTAAGCTTGCCTTGTAAATTTCAACATTTTCTTCATCAAAACAAACGAAAATCACTTTTTCGATAATATCTGATTTAAAATTTTGTACTTCTTCAATTGCAATTTTTGCGGCGAGTTCTTTAGGAAATCTATAAACTCCTGTACTAATATTAGGAAAACTAATCGTTTTCACGCCCAAACTTTCTGCTAGTTGTAAAGAATTTTGATAGCAATTTGCTAATAATTGACTGCTTTTTTGCTCGTTTCCGTTCCAGATGGGTCCAACCGTATGAATCACATATTTTGCTGAAAGATTTCCTGCAGAAGTTACTACTGCTTCACCGGTTTTACATTTCCCTTGTCTATTTCTAATTTCATTACACTCTTCCAAAATTATAGCTCCACCTGCGCGATGAATTGCTCCATCAACACCGCCTCCTCCCAATAATGAAGAATTGGCAGCATTTACAACCGCATCAACTTCTATTTTGGTGATGTCTCCTTTTATTAATTCAATGTCTGGTTTCATTTAATCTCAATTTTAAATTCAAATTTTCATCTTCAAAAAGTAAAGGTTTTTCTTCTGGAAGAATTAATTTATCTAAATCATTATTTAACACAAATTGATGTTGCTCACTCACAAACTTTGAAATATCTTCAATTAAAATGATATCTTCTTTAGCAAAAGATTTAATAAACTCGTTTCGTAATCCAATTTGAATTGCTCTTCGTTCTAATTTTGCTCCAAAAGGATCGTGATCCGGATCCCATTGTAACCTTACAGAAGACTCTTTTACTTCCTTTTGCCACAAATCCCTCAAAATTCCCAACCTTTCATTATAAGTTGAATAAACAGCGTTGTTTAGATATTTTATAAAAGCTTCAAGCTTTAAATGAATCGCTAAAACATATTCCTGTCCTTCCTTTGTTCCCCAACCGTTTCGGTACATCATCCAAAGAAAATTTGGCTTTATCCAAGTCATTCTTTCCAGACTGAATGCACCACCAAAATACTGGTTTTTAATCGCAAATTCGCCAATTTCTTTTCGATACGACTGATAAACAATGATTTTTTCATCATCATATTGAGCCATGATGTGATGCCCTTTTTCAGGCCAATCTTGTAGTTGTTCTTTATAGTTTTTTAATTTGATTTTTATAGCTTTAACTTGTAATTATTCGTTTCCGTAGCTCCTCTCTCACTTCCATTAAAGCAAATCCTAAAAGATTTTCACCATTCCAAAAAAGAGGATTATTTATGTTTTTATCCGATTCCAACATTCCGATTCCCCAGATTTTGTCGTACGGACTTGCCTCTACCAATATTTTGTTATGGGTTGAAAGTAGAAAATTCTTAAACTCTTCATTTTGAGAAAATTTTAAAAAATTAGCGTGTTTTACAATTTCATATTTTTGTTCGTCCCAAATTTGAGTATCAAAATTGCTCACTTTTCTCCCTAAACTTTTGGCTTCGTTCGGCGTTTCAGCTTTTAAAATCTTTGCTAAAATAGTTTCATCATTAAACAATTTAGCTTTTGAAGCCATCATAAAATGTTCTGCAGTCTTGTAAGTGATTTCTTGCTCTGTAAATTCCAAAGGAAACCATTGACTAAAACAAGCTTTTGTGATTTCATTCTTTACGGTGTGTCCCCAAAAAAATAAAAAATCCAACTCTTCTTGTTGTTGAAATCTTTCAATTGTATTTTCTAAAGTAAATTTCATTATTGCGTTATTTTTACACAAATTTAAATAAATAAAATTTTAATAGCCAAATTTATTTGCGTCAATTTTACACTAAAACCTATAATTATTTGATTTTCAAAACAAAAATATTTATCGAGAAATTTATCCAGTTGAAAAATCGCCACGAATGAACTAATAACTTTGTTAAATATTTCTTATTTTACAGGTTATCAATGTGGTTTTAGAGATAAAAAATTAGTGATATAAGTGTTTAAGAAACTATTTAATCTCAAAATAAAATCCTTCTTCTTCCAGTTCCTTGTATTTTTCTTTATTAAAAGTAAAGAGTTTTCCAGGTCTTCCGCTGCCTTCTTTTTTTACTGTATTGGTGTCGTTGAGTAAACCATAACTCATTATTTTTTTTCGGAAATTACGGCGGTCTATTTCTTTTCCTACAATGGTTTTATACAGATTTTCAAGGTCTGAAAAAGCAAATTCTTCATTCAATAAATTGAACCCAATCGGTTGATATTGGATTTTCGTGCGAAGTCTTTTCAACGCAATATCAATAATCGTTTGATGGTCGAACGCCAAC
Source organism: Chryseobacterium sp. HNCC26DJ239 (assembly GCF_057180445.1). Classification (NCBI taxonomy): domain Bacteria; kingdom Pseudomonadati; phylum Bacteroidota; class Flavobacteriia; order Flavobacteriales; family Weeksellaceae; genus Chryseobacterium; species Chryseobacterium sp. HNCC26DJ239. The sequence continues at coordinate 385,711 of NZ_JBXUGJ010000004.1, read as the reverse complement.
TTTGGAAGCTGATTGATACTGAACCATTGCGCATCATCTGCATCAGAATCTGCAAAAAGCTCATGATAAGAAGGATTCACAAGCCCCAAATAAGACACAGAAACCACTCTATTTCGAGGGTCACGACCCACATTACCAAAAGTATAAAGTTGTTCCAAAAAATCGGGTTTAATGCCTGCTTCTTCGTGAAGTTCACGTTTTACGGCATCATCAAGATTTTCATCGTCCAAAACCAAACCTCCGGGAAGCGCCCAACCTCCTTTGTAAGGTTCTACATTTCTTTGAATTAAAAGAATTTGAAGGTCTTTCTTATCAAAATACCCGAAAATAACGGCGTCTACGGCAACTTTTATGTCTTGTAATTTATTTGGAGAAGTCATTTTTATTTGCGTTGTGAATACACAAAATTATTATTTTAATTCTTAATTTTAAAGAAAAATTGCGATGAAGTTTTTATTGTTCTCTTTAATTTCACTTGTTTTATTTTCTTGCAACAAGGAAAAAACGTTTGCAGATGATATTGTGTTAAGCTTTCAGAAGGATGAAAAACTGACCATACAGAAACTTAATGAAGACGGAAACGAACAGGGAACAAATTTGCTTTATAAAGGCTACGATTCCGGTATAGTTGTGGTAAAATATTTTGAAAATATGATGCCCGAACCTTTACCACCGCCAAGTATCAATGAAAACGAAAAGAAATTATCTGAAAGAATAAATGCTTTTAGAGATTCTTTAAATCATATTAAAAGTCCATATTTTAGAAATGAAGAAATTGAAATTTTAGAAACTAAAGAAAATTTATATGATTCTTTATCGAATAAAAATATTTCGATTATTGTAAAAGAAAATGACACAATCCCTCTCTACAAAAGAGATTATGGAACAAAGGAGATAAAAAAATATAAAGCCTTCCCAGTTTTCATTAAAAATATTTCGACCAAAACATTAAAAATACCTATTGAAGCAAAAAGCGTTGCACTTTATGTTTTAAATAATAAGCATTTCCAATATGTAAGAAACAATAACTATTATACTTGTATTACAGGATTACCCACAAATCTTTATTTTGAATTAAAACCTCAAGAAATATTAATCTATTCTTTTCCTCATCTTGAAAAAGGTCAAAAAAGAAAAGCCAAAATTTCTTTTTTTAAAGCAAAGTCAAAAGAATTCGAGATTTCAATTGCTGATAAAATTATCAAAAAGCAGAGAGCAACCAAATATTTACCCTAAAAAAATCCGCAGAAAAAATTCTGCGGATTACTATTTAAAACCATCAAAATGGTTAATCATTCAGCTTCAAAACAGCCATGAACGCTGATTGTGGTACTTCTACTCTACCAATCTGTTTCATTTTCTTTTTACCTTCTTTCTGCTTTTCCAAAAGTTTACGTTTTCTGGAAATATCACCTCCGTAACATTTTGCGGTAACGTCTTTTCTTAACGCTTTAATGGTTTCTCTAGCGATAACTTTCGTTCCTAAAGCTGCCTGAACAGCAATATCAAACTGCTGTCTCGGAATTAGCTCACGAAGTTTTTCACACATTTTTTTACCAATATGATACGCGTTAGAATCGTGAATCAAAGAAGACAATGCATCTACCATATCACCATTAATCAAGATATCCATCTTCACCAATTTCGATGCTCTGAAACCGATTGGATGATAATCGAACGATGCGTAACCTTTAGAAATAGACTTCAATCTGTCGTAGAAGTCGAAAACAACTTCCGCCAAAGGCATATTGAAAACCAATTCTACCCTTTCCGACGTTAAATAACTTTGGTTAACGATTTCACCTCTTTTTTCGATACAAAGCGTCATTACCGCACCCACGAAATCAGATTTTGTAATGATAGAAGCTTTAATGAAAGGCTCTTCAACTCTATCCATAATGGTAGGATCCATCATTTCAGAAGGGTTGTTAATCAAAATTGGAACTTCGGGTTCTCTTTTAGAATATCCAAAATAAGACACGTTCGGAACGGTAGTAATTACGTTCATGTTGAACTCTCTATCCAATCTTTCCTGTACGATTTCCATGTGAAGCATTCCCAAGAATCCGCATCGGAAACCGAAACCTAGAGCTGCAGAACTTTCCGGTTCGAAAACCAAAGAAGCATCATTCAATCTTAGTTTTTCTAATGAGAATCTTAGCTCTTCAAAATCCTCAGAATCAATAGGATAAATACCCGCAAAAACCATTGGTTTTACTTCCTCGAAACCTTCAATAGGTCCAGAAGCAGGATTTTCAAAAGTTGTAATCGTATCTCCAACTTTTACTTCTCTTGCATCTTTAATCCCAGAAATTAAATATCCTACATCCCCACAAGAAATCGTTTTCTTTGGAACTTGCTTCAATTTCAGCGTTCCAACTTCATCGGCTCCATATTCTTTTCCTGTCGCGAAGAATTTTACTTTTTCGTTTTTAGAAATACTTCCGTTTACGACTTTAAAATAAGCTTCAATTCCTCTAAATGGGTTGTAAACAGAGTCGAAAATCAAAGCTTGAAGCGGCGCATCTGGGTCACCAACCGGAGCTGGAATTCTTTCCACAATTTGCTCCAATAAGTGATGAACACCTTCTCCTGTTTTTCCTGAAACTCTCAAAACATCTTCATAATCACAACCAATCAGATTCATGATTTCGTCGGTTACTTCTTCAGGATTTGCAGACGGAAGGTCTATTTTATTCAAAATTGGAATAATCGTTAAATCATTTTCCAACGCCAAGTACAAATTACTAATCGTTTGTGCCTGAATACTTTGCGCAGCATCTACAATAAGAAGCGCACCTTCACAAGCTGCGATAGAACGAGAAACTTCGTAAGAAAAATCTACGTGTCCCGGTGTATCGATAAGGTTCAAAATAAATTTTTCCCCTTTGTATTCATAATCCATTTGGATGGCGTGAGATTTAATGGTAATCCCTCTTTCTTTCTCCAAATCCATATCATCAAGCGTCTGAGACTGTAATTCTCTTTGGGTAACCGTGTTGGTATATTCCAAAAGACGATCCGCCAAAGTACTTTTACCGTGGTCAATATGGGCGATTATGCAAAAATTTCGTATGTTTTTCATTTAAGAACTATGTAATTTGCAAAGATAAAAAAAAGCCCGAGAAAACGGAATTCTTAATTTTAGCGAACTGAAAATTAATCTACTGCTTCAAACCTTTCCTTTTTTTGTAGCTGTATCCCGCTTTCACTACTCGCTTTTTTGCTCATCCGCCTTTGCCTTTACTTGCAAAAAGAGCTCAGACAGACCGTTCAATCGGGGCTATGAAATGGGAACACAAAATACAAATACCGAATTTTGCTTCGCAAATGAATGGTCAATATCTTTAATAACCTTTTGACAAACGCTTGTTCTCAATTAAATTCTCTAACTTTCCCTTTCAAAATTAGGAATCAAAAATTATCATGAAAAAATTGCTTTTCATTCTTTTCGCCACGGCTTTTACTCAATTCCAATCACAATGGATTGATAAAGCGCCTCAAAATCCTGAAGAATTTGTAAATCCTTTAATTGGTTCGCTTTCAAAACCCTCGCTTTCAAACGGAAATACATATCCCGCAGTTGCCGTTCCTCACGGAATGAATCTCTGGACTCCACAAACCGGAAAAAACGGAAACGGATGGCAATACACTTACGACGCCGATAAAATTAGAGGCATCAAACAAACACATCAACCTTCCCCTTGGATGAACGATTACGGAATGTTTTCCATAATGCCCATCACAGGGAAAATGCGTTTTAATGAAGAGGAAAGAGCGAGCTGGTTTTCTCATAAATCTGAAGTTTCAAAACCGTATTATTACAGCGTTTATTTAGCAGACCATAATGTAACGGCAGAACTTACCCCAACAGAAAGAGCGGCTCAATTTCGTTTAACCTATCCAGAATCTGAACAATCTTGGTTTGTAATTGATGCTTTTGACAAAGGTTCACACATTAAAATCATACCTTCAGAAAATAAAATCGTGGGATATTCTACGAGATATTCGAGAGGGAAATTAACCGATTTTAAAAATTACTTTGTTATTTATTCAGACAAACCTTTTACACAATTTTCTACGTGGAAAGATAAAGACTTCGTAAAAGATGCTTTAGATATTACCGGAGACCATTGCGGTGCAGTTGTTGGTTTTTCAACAAAAAAAGGTGAAAAAGTACATTTAAGAGTCGCTTCATCTTTCATTAGTTTACAACAAGCAGAGCTCAATTTACAAAGAGAATTAGGAAAAGATAACTTCACCGAAACTTTTAGTAAAGCAAAAAACTCTTGGAACGAAAAATTAAAACGAGTAGAAGTTGCCGGTGGAACGATTGACCAAATGAGAACTTTTTACTCTTGTTTGTACAGAATGCTTTGCTTCCCTCATAAAATGTACGAAGTAGACAAAACAGGAAAAGTAATTCATTACAGCCCTTACTCAGGGAAAACTGAAGAAGGTTATCGTTTTGCAGGAACTGGTTTTTGGGATACTTTTAGAGCGCTCTACCCTTTTCTGAACCTCGTTTACCAAGACATTAATGTAGAAATGCAAAAAGGGCTTGTGAACGATTATAAAGAAGGAGGTTGGCTCCCGGAATGGTCTAGCCCGTCCTATTCTGATATTATGATTGGAAACAATTCTGCTTCGGTAGTTGCAGATGCTTACATCAAAGGTTTAAGGGGTTATGATATCGAAACTTTATACCAAGCTTTGCTTCATGGCGCAAATAATGAAGGCCCACAAGCAACCGGAAGACTAGGAATTGAATATTATAAAAAATTAGGCTACGTACCTTACGATGTAAAAATTAACGAAAATGCTGCCCGAACTTTAGAATATGCGTATGACGATTTTGCCATCGCACAACTCGGGAAAACTCTCGGGAAACCAGAATCTGAATGGAAAGAATATTACAGACGTTCACAGAATTTCTTAAAAGTAATTGACCCTGAAACCAAATTGGCAAGAGGCAGAAACCAAGATGGTAACTTCCAAACACCTTTTAATCCTTTTAAATGGGGAGATGCTTTTACAGAGGGAAATTCTTGGCATTACACATGGTCTGTTTTTCAAGACATTAATGGTTTGGCGAAAGCAATGGGTGGCAAAAAAGAATTTTCTAAAAAGCTGGATCAGGTTTTTGAATTGCCTCCAATGTATGACAACTCATATTATGGTTCTACCATTCACGAAATTCAGGAAATGGTGAATGCGAATATGGGGCAATATGCCCACGGAAACCAACCTGCACAACATATTATTTACCTTTACAATTACTCTGGTGAACCTTGGAAAACACAATATTGGGTTCGTGAAACCATGAATCGTTTATACCAACCAACACCCGATGGATATTGTGGCGATGAAGATAACGGACAAACTTCGGCGTGGTATATTTTCTCGGCGCTTGGTTTTTATCCTGTAACTCCGGCAACAGACCAATATGTTTTGGGAGCACCTTTGTTTAAAAACGCAAGAATTCATTTAGAAAACGGGAAAACCATCGAAATAAAAGCAGAAAACAACAACGAAGAAAACCGATATGTAAATTCTCTAAAATTGAACGGTAAAAAATACAGCAAAAACTGGCTCAGTCATTCTGAATTAATGAAAGGCGCCATTTTAAATTTCGACATGACTTCTGAACCCAATAAACAACGAGGAAGCGACGAAAAAGATTATCCATATTCGTATTCTACGGAGAACAAATAAAAAAGAGAGACCCGAAAGTCTCTCTTTTTAGTTATAAATTAGTTACTTTTTCATAAAATCATCTGGTAAGATATAATGTCCCGTTAAAGGATCAAGAAAAACCTCGGAACCTGTCATTTTATTTCTTTTACTTGCAACTGCAGCATCTATAGTTGCGCCAACCAAGGCTCCTACAAGTCCACCGGCAGCTCCACCTATTACTGCCCCATTAGAATAATTTTGTGGAAACAGTTGTTCTTTTTTTGCTTCAATAAACAATCCTTTTTCATCTCTGAAAATCTCTACGTAACCTACCGGAATTACCTTAAATGCAACTCCGTTGTGTACAAATGCATAAAAGTTCCTAATAGGTTTCTTCTCTTCTCCTCTGATTGCTTTTGTAGCAATTCCTTTACTATTGGTCTCAATGGTAAAACCTGGTTCTGGATTATGGGTAAAAAAACTATAAAAATCTTTATAAACTCCATCTTTCAAGCTTTCTGTTTTTAAAATTTCAAGCCTATCTTTTAATATGGAGGCATAGTTTGGAAGTTCTTCCTTGGTAACAGGTATTTCCCAAGATATAGCTTCGTAAGAACCCTTTAGCAATTCACTAAATGTAATGCTTAATTTTTTCGCAAGACTTTGCGCTAAATAAGGGGTTACGCGAGAAGAAACAGTTGTAACTGTATCTTTTTTGTACAGAAAATGATATTTATCGTTTTTCTTAAGAAATGTACTTGCACGAATTTCTAGCTTTCCTATAGAATATTTCTCATATTTATCTTCAGAAAGTTTAATGTTTTCTATTAAAAGAACAAGTTCGTCATTTCCTCTTACAGGGTTATCACTATAAAACCAATCTTTTAAATCTTTTTCTGCGTCATTTTCAAATACCATATTCACTTGATCATTATGATACATAACAGAGCCAATTTCTTTATTCTCTCTATTATCTATTACAGTAAAGCTTTTATAATTTACTTTTTTACTTTTTACAGATGTTGAAAGATTAATCGTTTCGGTTTTTTGCGCTTGGAGTAAAATTGTAAAAAGAAAGAAGAAAAGTAATTTTCTCATTATATTATTTTTTCTCAAAAGTATGAATTTCTTTTAAATCAAACGACCCTCGCAAATGAATTGCGAGGGTCGTTCAAACATTAAAAAAATAAACTATTATGGAGACTGCTTTTGGGTTATGAATACTTAATGCTTTCCATGAGGTGGTTTCCTCTCATTCATTTTTTCTCTCATCATTGCTTCTGCATTAAAGAGCTTCAAAACCTTTTGGCAAGGGATTACCTTCTGCATTTTTTCTGCGTACTCTTTTCTATTGTCTAACAGTCTTTGTCCTAATTCAAAACTTTGCTGAAGCTTTGCTTTCGCCTCTTCTTCAGATAGTGTATCTGGATTAAAGTTTGAATCAAATTGTGATTTTATCTGTTTTTGTTTGTCTAAATATTCATTATAAAGCTGTGTAAATTCTGCTTTATCATCAGCATCAAGATTCAGCTGTTCCATAATCATATTATTTCGGAATTTGGTAAGCAATGCTTTCCTTTCTTCCGGAGACATATTATTGATTATTTCTTTGCGTTTTTGCGGATCCATGTTTTTCCAGTCATATTCTTTCTGGGCATAGACTCCTAAGCTAAAAAGCGCAAATAGTACTAAAAAAAGTTTTTTCATCGTCAGTTTAGTTATAAAGATCTAAATAAACATCTTGGGTAGAATTACTCGCTAAATCTGCAATTTCAGAGCTTGTAAAAGAGTCCAGATATTCATTCATCTGTTTTTCGTTTAGTTTTGTAGAAGCGGTTACAGTTTTTACTTTTGGTGTAGTCTGTACATCCTCAACTTCATTTTTCACCGCAGGTTTTACAGTTTGGTTTTCAGCTATTTGATTTGTATTTTCTATCGATGTTAAATCTTCCTGCAATGTTTCATAGGCAATTTGGCTATCGGTTTTGGGCGTTTGTGCCACAATTGCCTGTGTTGTTGTATTTTCGTTTTGGTTAGAAATATTGTTATAAATAAAGGTTCCTCCAAAAATCATTGCTAAAGAAGCTGCCGCTGCATACGCCCAATTCAGTTTGAAAATTGGTGTTTTTGCGTCTCCTTTTACTTCTGCTACTACTCTATTTTGGATATTTTCGAATACCTGGTCTGAAACTTTGTAAATATTTTTACGCTCCAGACTTTCAATATCGAAACCTTTTATTTCTGCCATTACTTTATTCTGAATATCTTCAAAAAGATGATCCTGAACTTTGTAAATGTTTTTTCTTTCTAGTTTTTCAAGATCAAAATCTTTCACCTCGGCCAACACTTTATCCTGAATGTTCTGAAACAGCTCATCCTGAATTTTGTAAATGTTTTTACGCTCTAAATTTTCTAGATCAAAATCTTTCATTGTTTGTTTTCTCAAAAATTATCTTTCGTAATTCTCTTTGATATATTCTTCTATTTTTTGTTTGGCATAATGATAATTCGTCTTCAAAGTACCTACAGACATATCTACAATCTTCGATATTTCTTCGTAAGGTAAATCATCATAATACCGCATCATAAAAACCAGCTTCTGCTTTTCGGGCAGGCTTTGTATTGCGTTTTGCAGCAATATTTGTATTTCTTCAGCATCTCCTTGTGCATTATCGGCAACCAAATTCTGCATGTGATATTCGGGATCCTCGTCGGTTTTTTGCATTTTTTTCAGCTTATTGATTTGCTGCAGCGCTTCATTTGTTGCAATTCTGTACAACCAAGTGTACAATTGGCTGTCGTTTTTAAACTGATGAAAATTCTGATAAGCTTTAATAAAAGTTTCCTGCAAAGTATCCTGAGCTAAATCTCCGTCTACAATAATTCTTCTGATATGCCAATACAATCTGCTTTGATAAGCATCCATCAAAGCACGAACTCCTTTTTCTTGAGTTCGAGGGTCTTGCATCAACGAAATTATTTCCGCGTCTTTATTCTTCATAAGATGCTTTCATTGTTTTGGATTACAAAAATAACTGAAAGTTAAATTACTATTCAATTTTCGTGCAATAATTTGGTTCTAATATATTAAAAATCAAAAAACCACAAAACTTCAGCATTCTAGAACCCAACCAAAATCCTTACCTTTGTTTGATGCAAACAGTCATCATCGGATCCGGAAATGTAGCCTATCATTTGGCAAAAGCATTTGTTGTAAACCATATTCCTGTCGCTCAAATCTATGGAAGAAATGGAGTAGAGCTGCAGAAAATTTCTTCCGAACTTCACATTCCTTATTCTACTGAAAATCTTGAAGATGCAGACCTTTACATTATCGCCGTGAGTGATAATTCTGTGGAAGAGGTTTCAAAAATAATTTCTAAAAAAGATTGTTTGGTGGCGCATACTTCTGGTTCTTTACCGAAAGAAGTTTTAAAAGGAGAGTACAGAATTGCAAGTTTTTATCCTTTGCAGACGTTTTCTAAAGTAAAAAATCTCGATTATCACAAAATTCCTTTTTTTGTAGAAGCAGAAAATGAAGCAGACAAGCAGATTCTTTTAGATTTAGCCTCAAAAATTTCTCAAAACGTGATGGAAAGTACCCACGAAAAGAGAAAATACATTCATCTTACCGCAGTTTTTGCCTGTAATTTTGTGAATCATCTTTTTGCAAGAGCCAAAGAAATTTCGGATGAGCAAGAAATCCCTTTCGACTATTTTTTACCATTAATTGATGAAACTGTACAGAAAATTCATGAAATAGACCCAAAATCTGCTCAAACAGGTCCCGCTGTAAGAAATGACAAAAGAATTTTAGAACTTCATGAACAGCTTTTAAAAGACGAAAGTCTGGAAATTTATAAAACTTTAAATCTTTCCATTAAAAAAATGTATCGATTGCCATAAAGTTTTAACTTTGAGAAAAACATAAGAAAATGAATACCAACATCATCCGTTCTCTCATCATTGGAGCAGCTATCGTAACAACGGCGTGTATCTTAGGTTCAAGTTTTAAAAACAGAAACCAGAAAGAAGACACCATTTCTGTAACCGGACTTGGTTCTAAAGACTTTATTTCCGACGAAATAAGTTGGGGCGGAAGTTTTGACGCCAATGCAATGGATGCTAAAGAAGCCTATAATTTAATCTCTCAAAACAAAGAAAAAGTAAAGGCTTTCTTTTACAGTAAAGGTTTTAAAGCAGGCGAATTTGCTTTTGGAGGCGTGAATTTTTCAAGGTCATATCGAGAAGTTACAACTAAAGCTGCAGATGGTTCAGAAAAATCTGAAAGTATTTTCGATGGCTATAAAGCGACACAAAATGTGTTTTTCAGAGCTAGAAAGAACCCAGAATTAATGAAGAAAATTGAAACGGTGATGGACAAAACTGCAGAACTCATCAACAGTGGAGTACAGTTTGAACCTTCGTCTGTACAATACACCTATTCTGATTTGGCTTCTCTGAAACATAGCTTAATTGAAGCCGGTTCTAAAGATGCCAAACAAAGAGCAGAGAAAATTGTAAACAGCGCAGATGGAGATTTAGGAAAATTGAAAGGAGCTTCGATGGGCGTTTTCCAAATTACGGCAAAAGGTTCTACCGATGAAGACAGTTATGGCGGAAATTTTGATACTTCAAGTAAAGAAAAATCAGCAAGAATCACGGTAAGACTTACCTATAATCTTGATTAAAATAATTAACAAAATAAAAAGCAATTGATAAACAGGATTGATTTGAATTATTATCATTCATCAATTATTATTTATCACTTATAAATCAACATGAGTTATAAAGAAAAATTAACAAATATAAAAGCCTTTGTTTTTGATGTAGATGGCGTATTTACCGACGGAAGCGTTTATCTAATGCCGGGAGGAAATATGTCTCGTGTAATGAATGTTTTAGACGGTTATGCGGTAGTAAAAGCACTCAAAAACGATTATTTAATTGGTGTTATCACCGGTGGAAATGACGAAATGGTGAAGCATAGAATCAATTATTTAGGGATTCAAGATTATTATCCAAAATCACATAATAAAATGATTGATTATGAAGATTTTAAGGCTAAATACAACCTGAAAAACGAAGAAATTCTTACGATGGGAGACGATCTTCCCGATATTCACATGATGGAAAATTCTGCGATTGCAACTTGTCCAGAAAATGCGGTTCCTGAAGTAAAAGGAATTGCAGATTATATCTCACCCATAAAAGGGGGAAGTGGAGCAGTGCGCGACGTAATTGAACAGGTGATGAAAGTTCAAGGAAAATGGCATGACGATAACACGCAGTCTGTGTAATTCTGAGCCAAAACAATTATCTTTTATCAAAAATACTTTATAAATATTAATGAAAATCCTTTTAGCATCGCAATCTCCGAGAAGAAAAGAACTATTATCAAGCCTTGGTTTTGATTTTGAAGTGGTAAAAATAGACTGCGAAGAAATCGTTCCGGAACATATAAAAGTAGGAGAGTCTGCTGCTTATTTGTCTGAATTAAAAGCCAATGCCTTCCGAAATCTTATTGATGATGAAGTACTTCTCACTGCAGATACCGTTGTTGCCATCGACGAGCAATTTCTCGGAAAACCTGAAGATGAAAACGAAGCAAAAAAAATGCTCAGTCTTTTATCTGGAAAAACACATCAAGTTTACACGGCAATTACCATTAAAACTTTAGACAAAACCATTACTGAAACCGATGTTGCCGAAGTAGAATTTGATGAAATTTCTGATGAAGAGATTGATTTTTATATCAAAAACTATAAACCATTCGACAAAGCAGGAAGTTACGGAATTCAAGAATGGCTCGGAATGGCAAAAATTAAAAACATAAAAGGGAGTTTTTATACCATTATGGGGCTTCCTACCCATCTTGTTTATCATATTTTGAAAAATATCTGAAATTTTCCAAATAAAATTTTATTATTTTTACAAAATCATCAGTCTGCGATAATAAAAAGCAGATTAGAGAGTTATATTGAATAATGAAAAAGAATATCATATTCCTTTTAGCTGTAATTTTAGTCGCTTCGTGTAGCACGAAAGTGAAAAAGCCTGAAGCTAGACATAAATTTTTAAAAGGATTTTCTACATATTACAACACACTCTTCAACGCTACAGACGCCTTGAATACAGAGTTTGAAAACCGTGATAAAGCCCATAAAGACAATTTTTATGCGCCTTACATCCCTATTTTAACATACGAAGACCAACCTTTAGGTAGTGATTTGGGACAATCTTCAGCCTTTGCAGAAAACTCTATGAAAATGGCTGAAGTAAACCGACCGTCTTCTAACGGAATGCCACAAGATCGCCCAGGAATGCCTCCTTCACCAGGAAGTAATTCTTTTAATGGCGCACAACCAGGGCAAGACCCAGCTCAGAAAAAAGGAGCAACTATTCTTGAAATTTCTGAAGCGAAAGCTTTAAAAGCAATCAATAAATACTCTGTAATTCGTAAAAATGAAGAAGTAAACAGTACCATTTTCGATGCGTATATGATTCTTGTTCAGTCTAGAATTTATCAAGGTAAATATCTTCCTGCATTAGACGCGCTAAACTACGTTTACACGCATATGAAAGAAGATAAAAGACTTCCTTTAGCCAAAATTTATGAAGGTTTAGCGTATGCCAAAATGGAAAACTTCCATAAATCTGAACAGATTTGGGAAAAGGTAAAAAGTGAAGGCGTAAAAAAAGATTATGATAAACTATTAAGCATATACCGTTCTGAAGCTTTGCTTGATAATGGTAAAAAAACAGAGGCTATTGAAGAACTTAATCGTGCATATGCTCTAAACAAAAACAGAAAACTAAAAAGTAGAATTGCTTTCTTACGCGGACAAGTTTTACAGGAATTAGGGAAAAACGAAGAAGCAAGAGAAAGTTATTTGGCAGCGTATAAATATGCAAACGATTTCGAGTTTGAAGTAAAATCTCAAATTCAAATTGCAAAAACTTTCAGCGGAAAAGGAAACTACGACGGAGCGAGAGATTATTTAGAAAAAATCAGTAAAAAAGGAACTTACGGCTCTAGAAAAAATGAATTTTACTATGCTTTAGGTTTAATGGCAAACAACGCTGGTAAAAAAGATGAAGCGCAGGAATTTTTCAAAAAATCGCTTAATGAAAAGGTTTCTGACGGACAGGTGAGAGGTCTTACATATTACGAAATCGGAAAGCATTATTTAGACAAAAACGATTACATTGGTGCAGGAATTTATTATGATTCTGCTTTGGCTGTAATGACGTATGAACCTTCAAAAATTCTTCTGAAAGACCAAGGAAATTACATCAAAAAAATCTCGAAAAACTACTACCTCATTAAGAAAAACGACAGTATTCTTTCGCTGGCTAAAATGAGTACGGAGCAAAAAACAGATTACTTCAATAAATACATTGCAAAACTTAAAATTAAAGAAGAAAAAGAAGAGCAAGAAAGAAAAAAAGCCGAGAGACAAAAAGGCTTTGATACAGGCGATTACAACGCCAATTCACTGTTTGCCAATTCTGGAAATTCTTTTGAAGATTTTGGTGTTACTACAAAAGGATTTTACTTCAGCAATACAGGTACAGTAAGCAAAGGAACGTCTTCATTTAAGCAACTTTGGGGAGAAAGAGCGCTTTCAGACAACTGGCGTTATTCTAAAAAAATGGCGACCATTGAAGATTTGAAAAACGATGCTTTAGGCGTAACTTCAGCACCAAACCCGAGACGTTTTGAACCTGCTTTTTATATAGAACAGATCCCGACAGAAGCCAATAAACTTGGCCAATTGAAAAAAGATAGAGATACCGCTTCTTTAGGTTTGGGTGTAATGTATCAAAACTATTTTACGAATACACCTTTAGCTACCAAAACTTTGTACGATTTAGTAGATGTAAACCCAGAAGAAAAGGTAATGCTGCAAGCTTTGTACGAGATTTTTGCCATGAATTATGAGAAAAATCCTCAAGCTGCAGAAAGAGCAAAACAAATTTTGCTGAAAGATTATCCGTACACTTCTTATGCTGAATTTGCGAGAAATCCTAAAAATAATACATTTGTAAAATCATCGGCAGATACAGAAAATGAGTATAAAACCGCTTTTGCGTTATATGAAGCAGAAAAATTCACCGAAAGTCAAACCATTATAGAACAAGCGATTCAGAAAAATCCTAAAGATGCTCTTGTTCCTAAATTATCTCTTTTAAACGCATTTAACGCAGGAAAATCGAGTGGGAAAGAGGTAATGATTCTTCAGCTGGAGCAAATCGTTTTAAACTACGCTAAAACGCCTGAAGGAGAAAAAGCAAAACAAATGCTGAATTATCTCAAAAGTGATTTAGCATTTCAGGCAACAGATAACAAAGGAAATAAACTTCCGCAAGCTCCAGGTTCTGGACCAGGAAGTTTTCAAGGACAACCGCAACAGGCAGGAAATCTGAATGGAGCACCGGGAATTCCGGGAGGAGCAGCTCCAGGTTCTGTTCAAACCAATTCTAATCCGGTTCCTGCGAATAATCAAATGAAAAACCAGACCAATCAACCGAAATACAACAACAGCAATCCGAATGCGGCGCCTGTAAAATCAAAATAAAAAAAAGCGAAGATTATTCTTCGCTTTTTTGTTTCTTTTTCACTCCGTGAAAATCTTTAAGATAGAACGGTTCAAAATAGGCTATATCTTCAAATTCTTTATTTTCGATTTTCTCTAAGGTTCTTCTCACCAAATACTTTGCAGAAGGATAAATATCTTCACTAAAATCAGCCTCTGGAAGTTGTAAAATCTCTTTCGCCTTTTTCGCTCCGTCGCCTACAAAAATTACTTTTTTATCTTTAAATTCTTCAAAAGAAGTTTCATCTAAAATTTTTGCTTCGGTTTCAGCAAGTTCTTTTCCTGTTTTGCCGTCATAAACGGCTGTATAAACCTCCATTCTTCTTGCATCGACTAATGTTATCACATAATCGTAGTTTTCGCCTAAAAAAGGCTCAATCATGCTTTCCATAGAGTTTACAGCTATCAAAGGAATTTTCAGTCCGTAACAAAAACCTTTTGCAGACGCAGCACCAATTCTTAATCCAGTATAAGAGCCAGGACCTTTTCCTAAACAAACTGCATCAATATCTTTTAACGAAATTTCTGCGCCTTCTAAAGCCCATTCTACAAAAACATGTAGAGATTCGCTTTGTTTATAGTTTTCTGAAACTTCTTCTGCTACACAAACTAAATTTTCGTTGTCTGAAACAGCAACGGAACAGTTTTTTGAAGAAGTTTCGAGGTACAGTACTTTCATAATTGATGAAGGATAATTGATAATTGATTTTGCAAAGATAATTTACATTTTTAAATACTCCAATTGAAGCAATTCAAATTAAAATTACCCTTTTCTATAAATCGTTCTTGGTTCGGCTTGTGCTTTCGGATAAATAGTCATATCAGAAACTGAGATTCTTTCGGGAACATTAATACAATACGCAATTGCATCGGCAATGTCTTCCGCTTTTAAAGGTTCATAACCTGCATAAACCGTTGCTGCTCTTTCTTCATCTCCTTTAAATCTAACTTTAGAAAAATCTGTTTCTACCGCACCCGGCTGAATATTGGTCACACGGATTCCAAATTCTGTAAGCTCTATTCGCATTCCTTCGGAAATTACGTCTACTGCTTTCTTCGAAGCGCAATACACGACACCATTTGCATATGTTTGTCTCGCCGCCACCGAACTGATATTAATAATTTGACCAGAATTTCTCTCTTTCATCATCGGAATTAAAGTTTTAGAGACATACAAAAGTCCTTTAACATTTCCGTCCAACATAGAATCCCAATCATCGGTTTTACCAGAAGAAAGCGGGTCTAGACCATGAGCATTTCCTGCGTTATTGACCAGAACATCAATGTTTTTCCATTCTTCAGGAAGCGATGCGATGGCATTTTCTACTTCTTCTAAATTTCTAACATCAAATTGTAAACTAAATATTTCGGTTAAAGAAGAAAGCTCAGATTTTATCTGTTCTAAAACTTCGTTTCTTCTTCCACAAATAATAATTCTGTTGCCTTGCTTTGCTAAAAGCTCTGCTGTTGCTTTTCCAATCCCTGAAGTTGCTCCGGTAACGAGTATTGTTTTCATAATTTTGCTGTTTGCCATTAGCTTTTGGCTTTTGGCTTTCTATTAAGTTAAAAGCTATTTGCTAAAAGCAAGAAGCTAGTTTGCATCAAACGCTTCAAAAGCATTTTCGATATGTTCTGTAATTTGTAAAATTTTGTTTTCGTCGGGAAGTACCGAAATAATATCAAATCTCACTTCCTGGTTTTTATCAAATTCTTCCATAAAATGATTGGCAGCCAAAACAATAGCCTTTATTTTAGATTTTGTAACGGCTTCCTGCGGAAGAATGAAGAAATCTGTAGACCTTGCTTTTACTTCAACCACAATAATCAGATTGTCTTTTTCTGCAATAATATCAACTTCATTTTTCTTAAAACGAAAATTTCTCACGAGAATTTTGTACTCATTTTTAAGTAAATATTCTGCCGCAAGATTTTCTGCTTCTTTTCCTAATTCGTTGTGGTCTGCCATGTTTTGAGTTTGAGAGTGGGAGAGTTCGTTAAGTCGTAGGGTTTGAGTGTTTTAGAGTTTATTTAAAACTCAATCCTTACCTTATCCTCAACCTTTATCTTAACCTCACTTCCTATAATCAAAGGGCGATTGTCTTTAATGTGACCATTGGGAAATGCAAAAACTGTCGGGAAATCATACTTTGAAATTTTGTCTGAAATCAGTTTAAAGGCAAACTCATCGAAACTTTCTTCGTACTGTTTATTTTCCTTTTCATCGCCCATATTGGTCATTCCGCCTACGATTAAACCTTTAATTTTTTTGAAAACTCCGGCTAATTCAAGACTCATCAACATTCTATCGAGTGCATAAAAGTTTTCTCCAATGTCTTCGATAAATAAAATTTTATCTTTAAAATCAAACGAATATTTTGTTCCCAAAAGCGCATAAATTAGGGCTAAATTTCCTCCAACCAATTCACCTTCAATAGTCCCTTTTTTATTAAATTGATGAGAAGCAAGGCTATATTTCGGCTTTTTACCTTTTAGTAGTGCAAAAATTAAATCATAACTTTCCTCTGTAACCCCAAAACTAGAAGTTTTGATAGTTTGCCCATGAATGGAAGCAAAACCCTTCTTCATCAAATAACTTTGAATAACGGTATTATCAGAATAGCCGATGTACCATTTTGGATTTTTTTCAAAACCTTTTAAATTCAAACCTTCCAACAAATGTTGACAACCGTAACCGCCTCTTGAAGCCCAAACTGCAGAAATTTCATCATCATTTAAAGCCCAATTCATATCATTTAACCTCTCTTTTTCAGTTCCTGCATAATTATAACCATTTGAGTATTTTGTGTACAAATGTTCGCCTAAAACAGGTTCAAAACCTTCAGATTTTATCATTTCAAGGCCTTTTTCAAGCTGAGAAGCATCTACAGCTCCTGCGGGAGAAATAATGGCTATTTTATCACCTTTTTTGAGGGATTTCGGGAATATTTTCATTATCAGTTGTATTTAATTTTAACGCAAATTTTCACTCAGCTAAGAACACAAATACGAATTAATCTATTATTGGTTTTTCTTGTATTTTAATTCTTTCTTTTCGGCTTCTTCCAATTGTTTGTCGAACTGGTTGAACATTTTAAAGCTTTGAAGGAAAATGAAGAAACTAAATACCATTAAAACCACGCCAACTCCTTTTCTGATGTTGTTTGCCAATTTTTGAGTCAGTTTATCGTGGAATTGTTTTGCTAAAAATATTTTCAAGAAATCAATACCGAGATAGGTTGCAATAACGATTCCCAAGTACAAAATAACGTTGTCTGTATCAGGATATTGGTTTCGAACCCCGATAACTGTTACCAACCAAAAGAGGACTACACCAACATTTAGAAGGTTGAAAAGAAAACCGTTAATAAACGTTTTAAAATAATTCTGATTGATAATTTTTTCTTCTCCAGGCATATGCATTTTGGTTTTTGTAACCATCATAATAATTCCGTAAGCGAGGATAAGAATCGAGGTAATTCTATAGAAACCAGGATGTTTATCGATAAGTTGTACAATATCTGCACTGGCGTAATAAGCTGCAATAATGCAAAGTAAATCTGCCGTAATCACGCCAAAATCTAATGCCAAAGCGTGTTTCGGACCGCGAGAAAAACTTGTTTCAATTAAAAGAAAAAAGATGGGCCCGATAAATACGAGACTCAGCATAAAGCCTAATCCAATGGCAGAAAGTATGAGTTCAAACATTTATATTTTGTTTCAAACCCAAATTTAAAGATTATATTTTTATTGGAGTTTTAAATGATGAATTTATTGGGGTTTTGAATGGAATTAATTTTTGCTTTCTTGTTGATTGAAGATATATTTAAAAATCGGCTTTATTATTTTAACGCAAAGTTATATTGGATGTTGAGCATATTTTTGGTAGCTAAGGATATCAATAAATTGATTTAAGCTTGAAAATATTTTTAAATAAATCATTCTCAATGATTTTACAAAAGAAACTGAAATATTTAAAAATCTGCTCTATTAAATTAATTTGTGTGATACTTTAAAAAGCTTTTTTATCACAAAGTTTTATTGGATGTTGAGCATATTTAGGTAGCTAAGAGTATCAATAAATTGATATAAGCTTGAAAATATTTTTTCATCAGAAGAAACAAAAAAGACCGCAAAATTTGCGGTCTTTGATATTATTTTAAATTTAAAATTGTTTAAACAATCTTAAAATCAAGCTGTTTTGCAATTAAATTGGCTTTCACTACTTTAATTCTTACTTGGTCTCCCAATTGATAACGATTTCCTGTTCTTGAGCCATAAACAGCATGTGTTGCTTTGTCGTAAACGTAAGAATCATCCATTAAATCTCTCAATTTAATTAATCCTTCTGCGCCATTTTCTGGAATTTCAACCCAGAAACCGAATTCTGCAACACCAGAAATAACGCCGGTAAATTCTTCACCCAAATGTTTCTCCATGAATTTCACCTGCATAAATTTGATTGAATCTCTTTCTGCATCGGCCGCTAAACGCTCCATAGAACTGCAATGTTTGGCTTTGTCTTCCAAATCGTTTTTATCGGGAGATTTTCCTCCATCCAAATAATGCTGCAATAATCTGTGCGCCAATAAATCTGGATAACGACGGATAGGAGAGGTGAAGTGAGAATAATAATCAAATCCTAAACCGTAATGACCAATCGGCTCGGTTGAATAGACTGCTTTGCTCATGCTTCGCATTGCCAAAGTTTCAATCATATTCTCTTCGCCTTTTCCTTTTACATCATGCAACAATCGGTTTAAAGAATCGGCAACTTTTTTGGTGTTCGCTAAATCCATTTTATATCCGAAAGTAGAAACAAAATCTCTTAGAGCTTCTAATTTTGCTGGGTCTGGATCATCGTGAACACGATAAATAAAGGTGTTTCCGCTTGGACTTCCTTTTTTCAGGGAAACAAACTCAGATACTTTTTTATTCGCCAACAACATAAATTCTTCAATTAAATGATTCGAATCTTTGCTGATTTTAAAGTAAACTCCAATCGGCTCATTGTTTTCGTCCAAATTAAAGCGAACCTCACTTCTATCAAAAGTAATCGCTCCTTTTCTGATTCTTTCTGCTCTTAAAATCTTTGCTAAACGATCCAAAACATTGATCTCTTCCTGCAAATCGCCTTCTTTCGTTTCAATTCTTTCCTGAGCTTCTTCATACGTAAATCTTCTGTCGGAATGAATAACTGTTCTTCCAAACCATTGTTTCTGAATTTCTGCATTGTCATTCAATTCAAAAACCGCTGAAAAGGTATATTTATCTTCGTTTGGACGAAGTGAGCAAACATCATTACTCAAAACCTCCGGAAGCATCGGTACAACGCGGTCTACCAAATAAACAGACGTTGCTCTTTGATAGGCTTCATCATCCAAAACCGTTCCCGGAACAACGTAATGAGAAACATCTGCAATGTGAACCCCAATTTCCCAATTACCGTTTTTCAGTTGTCTCATGGAAAGGGCGTCATCAAAATCTTTAGCATCTTTTGGGTCAATGGTAAAGGTTAAAACATCACGCATATCCCAACGTTTTGCAGCTTCTTCATCGGTAATACTCCTGTCGATTTTATCAGCTTCTCTTTCCACTTCTTCTGGAAACTGATAAGGCAAACCATACTCCGCAAGAATCGAATGAATCTCGGTTTCGTGTTCTCCCGGATTTCCTAAAACCTGCAAAATTTCTCCTTCCGGGTTTTTGTCTCCAGGTTTCCATTCTGTCATTTTTACAACCACTTTGTTCCCGTTCTCTGCACTGTTTATTTTCCCTTTCGGAATAAAAATATCCGTATTAATCGTCTTTTTATCGCATACTACGAAACCAAATTCTTTGTGTGTTACGAGTTGGAAGGTACCCACAAACTCCGTGCGAACTCTTTCTAAAACTTCAATAACAGAACCTTCTAGTTTTTTACCTTTAAAATTGTATGTTACAATAAGTACTTTATCGCCTTGTAACGCGTCTTTTACGTTTTTAGAGTGTACAAAAATATCTTCTTCTAAACCATCTACGCTTACGTAGGCATTTCCAGACTGATTAAAATCGATAAATCCTGTTAATGTTCCTGCAATTTTCAGGTTTACAATGTATTTACCTTTTTCTGTTTCTTTTATTCTTTCGGCACCTTGCAATTTATGCAAAGCCTGAATCACAAGTTCTCTTTGTCTTGGATTTTTATAATCTATTCCATCCGAAATCTGCTTATAATTGTAGACTTTCGTGGAATTTTGATTCATAAAACGCAAAATAAGTTTCCCAATTTCTTGCAATTTATGATCGTTTTTCTGACTTATATATTTTCTTTTTTTTGCCATTTTAATTTGTTTGATTTTTTCTTAATTATCTTTCTTTTTCGATAATTTTAAATTAATAATTAGATTTGGTGTTTTAATTTTTTCCCTTGTACACAATCTTTAGACCATAATATATTCAACTTTGCGTAAAGGCAAAAGTCTTCAATATGCAGGGCAATCTAAAAAGTTTCTGTATTTAGTTTTCTATAAAATTAAAACAAAAAATGGAGAAGGAGAGATAAACTTTCTGTAAAATACAGCTAAGTTTTTTGTACGGAATCAACAGCTGGTAATACTATTGGATGCTGCAAAGATAGAAAATAAAAAATAAATAAGGTCTACAGTTTGATTTGCAGACCTTTATGTTATTAGCAGAACGCTATTTTGTCGACTCTATTTTGGTGTCTTCCTCCTTCAAATTCTGTATTTAGAAAAGTTTTTGCTATTTCTAAAGCAAATTCTTTTGCTACAAATCTTGCAGGTAATGCAACCATATTGGCATTATTATGCTGTTTAGATAATGCCGCAATTTCAGGCATCCAAGCTAAAGCACAACGAATTCCTTGATGTTTATTAGCCGAAAGCTGAACTCCCTGACCGCTTCCACAAACTAAAATTCCCAATTCGTTATCTCCATTTTCTACAGAAGAAGCTGCAGGATGTACAAAATCTGGGTAATCTACACTTTCTAAAGAATGTGTTCCAAAATCTTGAATCTCAAATTCGTCTTGAAGTTGTTGCTTCAGATATTCTTTATATTCAAAACCAGCATGGTCTGCTGCAATGGCAATTTTTCTTTTCATTTTTACTTTACTTATTATCTTATTTCTACAGTTTTTAAATCTTTTGGCAAAGTTACATTAAATCCGAA
Organism: Chryseobacterium sp. HNCC26DJ239; assembly: GCF_057180445.1. Lineage (NCBI taxonomy): Bacteria > Pseudomonadati > Bacteroidota > Flavobacteriia > Flavobacteriales > Weeksellaceae > Chryseobacterium > Chryseobacterium sp. HNCC26DJ239. The sequence goes on along the minus strand of NZ_JBXUGJ010000004.1, from coordinate 364,265 downwards.
TGTTATCTTCTTAGTTTCGTTAGGTTTTATATTAAAATTCCAAACTAAAAACCCAGATGATTGGTCATACTTTGCATTGTCGGGATTAAACAGTGTAATCTTCACATTTTCAGCAGTAGACAGAGGAATTTGGTCTTTTAGCTCCATATTTATATTGCTGTCTTTATTGTTTTTAATAGTAATTTCGTAGGTGTAAGATTCAATTTTTTCTTTTTCACCTAAATTTTTAGTTTCTTTATTAATCAGTTCTCTTTTTGTTAAAACATTAGTATCATTTCCTAAGCTTACTATCATCTCACTTGTTAGTTGATTGGTATCTAGATGAACTGTTCCAATCTGCATGTCATCCATATAAATATCAGCATTTCCAGGGAGAAAATTATATTTAGAATAATCTTTTATTGAAGCTAAAAGAAAAGTTTTGTTTTCAATTTTTGGTGTAGAAAAATACTTGTAGGCTGTAGCTACTTCAAAATCATTTAAATCTTCTGTGAGCTCTACATCGGAAGGTAAAACAGCATCTTTTCTCAGAGAAATTTCAGTTTTCATCGTTCTTTGAGAAATTCTATTTCCGGTAACAGAGACTTCAGCAACACTGTAAGCTTGAGAGCTAGATTCACTTCTCTGTCTTTGAAATGCTTGATTAGAAACATAATAATCAGTTTGCGTTTGCAAAAACCAACGGTCTAATTCATAGGGTTTATCTTCTGTATTAAAATTTCCATTAATCAACTTTATGGGAATATTTTTAAATTCCAAACCTGTATTCTGCTGAATTTTAGCCTTGTATGAAATTTTTAATGGAGAATTAATTCCCTCTGATTTTATAACATAATAAGGTCTCCAACTTGCACTTTGAATGCTTTGATTTACATCAAATGTCACATTTTGCTTCCTGTCGCTGCTTACTTGCAGAACTATAGTATTTTGATTTTCTGTATTATATTCATTTTCAGACGAATACCTTGCTTTTTCAAGACGAGAAAGAACGGATTGGTTTTCACCAATTTTTCCTTGAATTTCCTTTTCCTGTGCATAATACTTCTTCAAAGTGACTTGGTTAAAATCTATTAACTTTAAAATTTCTTCGGAGGAAGGATTCTCAAGCACTTGGTTTTTCTCTATAATATGTTGAGAATTCTTTATGAGAGCAAGCTCCTGTGATAAAATTATATTTTTAGCTTTATACAATTCAATACTATCATGTAGCGAAACATGATCTTTAGATTTATCAAATTTTCCGTTATAAAAACTAGCATTATTATGATAATATTCAAATCTAATAAGCGTGACTTTTTTATTAGGCTTGAAGGAAGAAATATCTACATTTCCGTTCCTTCCAAAATTTTTCACGACGATAAAATTTTTGCCTGGAAGAATCTCAGCAGAGAAGCTTTGTTTTAAAAATCCACCTTGAGAATAAATCTTAGCTTCTATGATTTTCGCCTCTGTCTGCGAAAAGTTATCCTGACTAAAAAACAGCGAAAATGCCGATAAACAAAGGAAAATACTGATTTTCAACATACTATATAATTTGACGTAAAAATACACTTTTCCGCAAACTCTGTTAGTAAAAAACCAACAATATGTGAAAAGGAATGTGAATAACTGTGGATAAGTTTGGCGAAAAAACATTTTTCTATTCAAACTAATTTCACTAGTGAAAGTTGGCTCCAAAAAAAAGTTGAAGTTTTTCAAAAAAGTTTCCTCAGACATTTCTTTAGTTTTTCCATAATTCAGTTATTCATAATTCAAATCGTGGAAAACTTATCAAGATTTGTTAGTAAGCCACTGAAAATTCAGATTTACAGCAAATTATATTGTGAATTAAATATGAATTTCTTCAAAATTATATGTTATCAAGATTTTGGTCTAAACTTATCCCCAAAACTCACATCACTCAACAACAGAAACATTCTTTCTTTTTAAAAAAAAAAAAATTGTTGATTAATAAGTGTTGGGTCGTCGGGAATTCTTTTGGAAAACTTTTGAAACTTTCCATTTTCTGCGAGATTTTAAAATCTTACATTTGTGGAAGAGAATTCAGGAGAAATTTTAAAATAAAGACGCTGCTTGTTGCAGAGGTCTGTGTTTTGGTCTGCTGAAAAAAAAATGCAGGATAATAATAAACCAGTATATATGAAAACAATCCAGGAATTTAATTTTAAGGATAAAAAAGCTTTAGTAAGAGTAGATTTTAACGTTCCACAGGACGAGGAATTAAAAGTTACAGATAATACGAGAATTGTTGCTGTAAAGCCAACTGTAGATAAGATTTTAGCAGATGGAGGTTCTGTAATTTTGATGGCACACTTAGGAAGACCAAAAGGAGAAGCTAAAAACGAATTCTCTTTAAAACATATTATAAATGAAGTTTCTTCTGTTTTAGGAAAAGAAGTGAAGTTTGTAGAAGAATGTGTGGGAGAAAAGGCTGAAAAGGCTGCTTCAGAACTTCAAGCAGGGGAGGTTCTATTACTTGAAAATCTTAGATTTCATAATGAAGAAGAAAAAGGAGACGAAACCTTTGCTGAGCAGCTTTCTAAATTGGCAGATGCTTATGTAAATGATGCTTTTGGGACAGCTCACAGAGCTCACGCTTCAACTGCTGTAATCGCTAAATTTTTCCCAGAAACTAAATTTTTCGGTTTACTTATGGCGAAAGAACTGCATGCCATTGATAAAGTTCTTAAATCTGGAGAAAAGCCTGTAACTGCGATACTTGGAGGTTCTAAAGTTTCTACAAAAATTACAATTATTGAGAATATTTTACCTGCTGTAGATAATCTTATTATTGGTGGAGGTATGTCTTTTACTTTTGTTAAAGCTTTAGGAGGACACATTGGTAAGTCTATTGTAGAAGAAGATAAACTAGAATTAGCGTTAAGTATTTTAGAAAAAGCTAAAGAACATAATGTAGAAATTTATTTGCCTACTGATGTTGTTATTGCAGAGAGCTTTAGTAATGATGCTGAAAGTAAAGTTTGTGATATCAGAGAAATCCCTGAAGCTTGGCAAGGTTTAGATGCAGGACCAAAATCTCGAGATATTTTCAACGATGTTATTTTAAATTCTAAAACCATTCTTTGGAACGGACCAATCGGAGTTTTCGAAATGTCGAACTTTGCTGCAGGAACTTCTGCTTTAGGAGATAGTATTGCTGAAGCTACAAAACTTGGTGCTTTCTCTTTAGTTGGAGGAGGAGACAGTGTTGCTTTCGTAAAGCAGTTTGGTTATGACGATAAAGTAAGCTATGTTTCTACCGGAGGTGGAGCAATGCTTGAAAGCTTAGAAGGGTTGGAGCTTCCAGGAGTTGCTGCAATTAATAATTAAGAAATTTCTTTTTATAAGATTTTTAAATCCGTTGAAATTAATCAACGGATTTTGCATTTACATAACTTTTCCCTTGATAATTTTATTTCTGGTCATTTCTAAAATTTTAAAAATTATTGAAGAGTAGGGGAGAGCCAAAAAAAAGAAAACCAGACAAATTACAGTCTGGTTTTTAGTTTTTTTATTAAAAATGGTGAAAATTGACCTTCAGAAATGGCTTAAAAATCGGTTTTCTACTTTTTTTTGATAATATATATCAAACTTGAAAATTCGTTTGAAAAAAGGGCTTTTACGTTAGAAATTGTCCCGTAGAGTACAGCTTTCAGCCAAAATAGTGGTGATTTTTTGTATTTTTCGCTCAACATAGAGATGTAATACGAATCTAGAACTAAAGGTTTTATTTTTCTGAGTTTCCAATTTGGTTTTTTAGAAATAAGATTTTCCATCCCGTTTTTTGAAAAATGATAAACATGTCTCGGAACATCATAAGCAGCCCAAAATTCTTTGTAATGTTTAGCATCGTAAGAAGTAGGGTTTGGAACTGCAATTATTAGTAATCCTTTTTCTTTCAGTTTGCGATTAAATATTTCAAGCATTTCATCTTGATTTTCTACATGCTCGAAAACGTGCCAAAGTGTAATGGCATCTAAGCTATGATCTTCAATACTTAGAATATCACTTACAATTTTAGCTTTGATTGTTTTATTTTGTGCAGCAGTTCTTGCATCAGGATTGGGTTCAAAACCAAATGTTTCGAAGTCATTTTCTATATATTTTACAAATTCGCCTGCTCCACAACCGTAATCTAAAACTCTAGAACTTTTTTTAATTCTATCCAAAAGAATAGTTTTTTTGTATTGTAAATTAAAAGATTGTAAAAATTTGTATAATTTTTCTTTTAAACTTCCGGAATCTTGATGGTGCGAAATGTAATCTTCACTTTCATAATATTTAGAAATATTCGATGGAATAGGGGAGGTTTTGAAAACTCCTTTTGTTTCAGTTTCTATAATTTCAAATACTTCTTGAGATAGAAAATGATCTTTTATTTTCATTTTGTATGTCTTAATTTAAAATGAAATTTGAAGCTGTTTTTAGCCTCAAATTTCAATTATATTTCTCTTTTTATGATTGTATGTTTCACGTGAAACATAATCGATTTAACGACCTAAATAAACCAATAAAACGTTAATGTCTGCAGGCGAAACTCCACTTATTCTTCCGGCTTGTGCAATTGTTTTTGGCTTAACGTTTGTCATTTTTTGTTTTGCTTCTGCTGAAAGACTAGATATTTTAGAATAATCAAAATCTTCAGGGATTTTTATGTTTTCTAAACGGTTTAGTTTAGCAACATTTTCCTTTTCCTTTTCTATATAGCCTCTGTATTTTATATTTACCTCTGCTTGTTCTCTTACTTCAGCATCGAAATTAGAAGAAACTTCGTTGATGAAATCTATTTCGTCAAGTTTTTCTAACGTCATGTTTGGTCTTGTAAGAATCTGTGCAGCTCTGTAAGCTTGGTCTACAGGACTACTTTCTATTGACTCTAAAATTGGATTTATAACACGCGGTTTTAAAGAAGTTTCACGAAGGAAGTTTTCGAGTTCTTCGCTTTTAGCAACTTTTTCGTGTACACGTTTTAGTCGTTCTTCTTTGGCTAATCCTAAATTATATGCTTTTTCTGTAAGTCTAATATCAGCATTATCTTGTCTTAAAAGAAGCCTATATTCGGCACGAGAAGTAAACATTCTGTAAGGTTCTTCTGTACCTTTTGTAATTAAATCATCTATTAACACGCCAATATAAGCTTCATCTCTGTTTAAGATAAATTCTTCTTTTTCTTTTACTTTATTGTGAGCGTTAATTCCTGCTATTAAACCTTGTCCAGCTGCTTCTTCATAACCTGTTGTACCGTTAATTTGTCCTGCGAAATATAAATTATCTATCAATTTTGTCTCTAAGGTATGCTTTAACTGGGTAGGAGGGAAGTAGTCATATTCAATAGCATAGCCTGGACGGAAAACTTTCACATTTTCGAATCCTGGAATATGCTTCATTGCTTTAATTTGTACTTCTTCTGGTAAAGAAGAACTGAAACCATTTACATAGATTTCTACTGTTTTCCAACCTTCTGGCTCTACAAATAATTGGTGTCTGTTACGTTCTGCAAAACGATTGATTTTATCTTCGATACTTGGACAATATCTTGGTCCTAAACTTTGAATTGTACCATTAAACATAGGACTTCTGTCGAATCCTTCACGTAAGATATCGTGTACTGTTTCGTTGGTGTAAACAATATGACAGCTTAATTGTTTAGTTAACTTGGGAGTATCTAAATAACTGAATTTTTGAGGATTTGTATCTCCTCTTTGCTCCTCCATTTTAGAGTAATCTAAGCTTCTACCATCTACTCTTGGTGGAGTACCTGTTTTCATTCTTCCAGCTTCAAAGCCTAAAGAAACGAGTTGTTCAGTAATGCCAAAAGCTCTGGGTTCACCCATTCTTCCACCTCCTAATTGTTTGTCTCCAACGTGGATTAATCCGTTTAAAAAAGTTCCATTGGTAAGAACCACAGAATGACCTTTAATCTCAATTCCTAATGAAGTAACAACTCCTACTACCTTGCTATTCTCGATAATAAGTTGTTTTACCATATCTTGAAAAAAATCAAGGTTTGGCGTATTTTCTAGAGCCAGTCGCCATTCTTCTGCGAAAAGCATTCTGTCGTTTTGTGTTCTAGGAGACCACATTGCCGGACCTTTAGAAAGGTTAAGCATTTTGAATTGGATTGCAGATTTGTCTGCTATAATTCCTGAATAACCTCCCATTGCATCGATTTCTCTTACAATTTGTCCTTTTGCGATTCCTCCCATTGCTGGGTTACAACTCATTTGTCCGATGGTTTGCATATTCATCGTAACGAGTAGTGTTTTTGAACCTAAGTTGGCTGCTGCAGCTGCCGCTTCGCATCCTGCGTGACCTGCACCAACTACAATTACATCATATATTTCTGATATCATTTTATTGCTTGTTTTAAGCCTTAAATTTTACGTCTTTTTCACAAATGTTTCACGTGAAACATTGTTTGAATTGGGTGTCTAAAATCGCTTGTTTGCTCGTTTTTTTAGCCCCGATCGTAGCATTTGTTTGAGCTCATTTTCTTTTTGAAAAAAAGAAAATAGCGAGTGCGAAGAGCGGGAAATAGCTTCTAAAAATTAAACTTAAAATTTAAGATATTATTTCTTGATTATTTATATTTAGCTAAATAAAAATCTTCTTTGCTTCTCATAAGTTTTTCTTCTTCTTCGGTTTTATCTTTATAACCCGAAAGGTGTAGAACACCGTGAGCTAAAACTCTTCTCAATTCTTCTTCATAATCTTTTGATAGGGTAGAAGCGTTGTCTGAAATGCGTTGCAAAGATACAAAAATCTCACCGCTTATCGTTTTGCCTTTTACGTAATCGAAAGTAATGATATCGGTATAGTAATCGTGTTGTAAATATTCTTGATTTACTTTAAGCAAATACTCGTCGTCGCAGAAGATGTAATTGATATCTCCTAACTTTTTTTCTTCTGTTGTAATGATTTCCTGAAGCCAAATTTTGTAGGCAGGATTTACTGTTTCTGGAAGGTTTTCGTAAAAGAATTGTATCATGATGTTAAAACCAGTGTCCTAAAATTACACTGAATATGCCTTTTTGATTATTTTTAAGTGAATGCGCAAAGTTTAGTTTTACCTGTCCAAAAGGAGATTTGTATCCTATGGTTGCGCCTAATGAACTGTAATTTACTTTTACAGCATCTTCAAAACTAATATCGTCTGAAAGGTTTGCAAAAGTAAAGTTTCCGCTTAGGAAAAAGCTTTTACTTATTTTGTACTGAATATCGTTTGATGCGTAGATTACGTTATTTGTATTAAGCTGCGCAAAATAAAACCCAGAGAATGTTTTAAAATTTACGAGGTTTTGCTCGAAGATTCCTCCTAATCTGTATTCGTAGAATTCCGGGAGATATTCGCCGATGGTAATGCCTCCGTAAAGATTGAGTCGGTATGCAAATTTTTTGGAAATAGGGAGGTTGAATCTGAAATCTGTTTTTATTTGTACAAGTCTTTTTTCAACCTGAGATTTTAATAAATCGATAACCTTACCTTCTGCATTTAGGTAAAGACCTTTTGTAGGGAAATCTTTATCATCTTGTGTATCGCTTTTCACAAAAACATACGGATTAAGAAAACGGCTATAGCGTTTGTTTGTTCCGTTCATTTCTGCTTCAAAGTAATCGTGGCTAATTCCAGCGCCAATTGCAAATTTATCTTTCCAGACAGATTGTATGTAGGCTTCATTTCGTAGCCATTCCCATTCATCAACTGTATTATTATCTATATTTTTAAGAGCGAAGCTTGTTCCGGAAGAGTAGATACCAAATCCTGGAATATATCCGTTATCGATAAAATAATTTAAGTAGTAACGTGGCTGATCTCCAAAGACAACATCTAATGAAAGGTTAGAGTTTTTAAAGATTAATCGTTTTGCTGAGTAATTTAAAAGTAAACCTGTCTTAAAAACTTCATCATAATGGAGACCAAATTTTAGAAAGTGTCTTGCTTCATCTTCGGTTACATAAAGTTTTAAGTAATTATTTTCGTTATTTGATATAATATCGTAATTAATAAAACGATAATTGTTGGTGGCAATTAGTTTATCTAAACCTTTGTTGATGCTTCCATACGTTTGCATAGATGGAATGCGTAGTCCCATCTTACCGAGAACGTAGTTTTTACCGTAAATATGACCGCCTTCTATCGAAATGCTATCAATCTTATAAACGTTAGAATATATTGGGTTTATGACCTGTCTAAGGCGTTCGAATTCTTTTTTTGGCAATTGATCTAGAACTGCAGAATATTTTTGCCCTTCAGCATAGCCACTATCGAGTATTTTTTTCTTCTCGTCGTAGCTTGTAGCGGTCATTCCTTCAAGATTTGGTTTTATATTAATGTCTGTGTAATGATATTGCCTTTTCGTATCTTTCTTGATTCCAAAGTCTATGATTTGGTTTAGAATGGCAATAATATTGGTGAGATCTTCTCTTTTTGAAAGATCTTGGTTCAGATCCACCCCAATTACAATATCAATGCCTTTATCTTTTAAAGGTTTTGAAGGATAATTTACAGACATCGCACCATCAATATAAATACTGTCTCCGATTTTTACTGGATCCATTAAAGAAGGAAATGCCGAACTAGCCATTATAGATTGTACCAAATCACCTTTTTCAAAAATTTCCATGTTTCCGCTTTCTAAATTTGTTGCTACACACATGAAAGGAATGGGAAGTTTAGAAAAATCGTCTATAGTAGAAACATTTCTGAAAAGCTCTTTCAGAAGATAAACATTTTTCTGGCCAGAACTGATAGAAGAGGGAAGTGTAATTTTTCCGTTTTTGATAGGAATAGAAAAAAGATATTTATCTACGGATTTATTATAAAAAGTAGTTTCCTGACGTTTTGCTTTTGGGTCTAGAATTAATGAATAGAAATCTGTATCCATCACAATTTTTTCGATTTCCTTTCCGGAATATCCGGAAGCATATAATCCACCAATAATAGCTCCCATACTTGTTCCCGAAATATAGTCTACCTTTACACCAAGAGAATCTAAAACTTTTAAAACACCTACATGAGAAAATCCTTTTGCACCTCCTCCTGCAAGAGATAGCCCAATTCTTGGGTTTTTTGGAATCTTTAGATTTTCTTTTACCTGCGAATGAAACAAAAGCAGTTGAAAGGCAAATAAAATCGTCAGGAGCTTTCTCATAGGTTAATCTTTTACATAAATCCGCTTCACGCGTGGCGAAATGGAGGTTAATACTTCGTATGTGATGGTGTTGCAGTATTCTGCAAATTCTTTTAGGCTGGGTTTTGCATTAAAAACAGTTACAGTATCGCCCTCTTTTACATTCGGTATGTGATCTACATTAATCATCATCATATCCATACAAATACTTCCTACAATTGGAGCAAGAGTTTTATGGATGCCAACTTTTCCTACATGATTGCCAATTAATCTAGGAATTCCGTCTGCGTAACCTACCGGTATTGTGGCAATTTTTGTTGTATGCTTTGTTTTAAATCTTCTGCTATAACCAATTGATTCTCCTTTTTCTACGTCTGAAATTTGAGAAATTACCGTTTTAAAACTGACTACAGATCTTAATTGTTTCTGTATTTCACTATTTTGTGATTCTCCAAGCATTCCGATGCCAATTCTTACCATGTCGTATTGATGATGGGTGTAATTGGTAATTCCTGAAGAATTTAAAATATGTCGAATAGGAGTGTACCCTAGTTTTTCTATTAAATGATTTGAATTTTTTTCAAAAGTTTTTAACTGATGCATCGTGAATTCTTTTTCCGTCGGCATATCTGAAGACGAAAGATGACTGAAAATACTTTGAACTTTTAAATTTTTTTGAGCTAAAGTTTCGCTTAGCTCATCTAATTCAAAATCTTTAAAACCAAGTCGATGCATTCCTGTTTCAAGTTTAATATGAATAGGATATTTCTTATCATAACCAGATTTTTGAACTGCTTCATAAAACAATTCTAATACTCTGAAACTGTAAATTTCCGGCTCAAGATTGTATTCTACAACAGTTTCGTAGCTGTGCTGTTCAGGATTCATTACGATGATGGGTACTGTAATACCTTTCTTTCGAAGTTCTACTCCTTCATCCACAAAAGCTACTCCAAGATAATCAATATGATGATGTTGCAAAAATTCAGAAATTTCATAACTTCCTAAACCATAAGAATTTGCCTTTACCATTGCCATCATTTTTGTGGTGGGGTTTAGCAGAGATTTATGATAATTGATATTATGTAGAATCGCGTTTAGATTTATTTCTAAAACGGTGTCATGTTTTCTGAGTTCAAGAATATCTTTAAGCCTTTCTATTTCGAATTTTCTTGCACCTTTTAGTAAAATTAGCTGATTTTCTAAATCTGTAAGATGTTTACTATCAATTAATTCCTGAGTATTAATAAAAGTAAAAGTTTTAGCTTTAAATAATTCACAAAAATATGATATTTCTTGTCCTATTAGAAAGACAGAATCAAATTTTTGCTCGTTCACCAAGTCTGAAACTTCTTCATACAATGCTTTAGAATCTGAATTTACACCAACAATATCCGTTAAAACTAAAGATTTTTTAGGTTTATTGTATTCATTCAGAAATTGAAGGGCAGTTTTAAGAGAATCGAGGTCAAGATTAAAAGAATCATTAATAATAATGTTATTTTTTACTCCTTCAATCGCTTCCAGACGCATTTCAACAGCTTTTAAAGCATTTATTTTCTCGACGATTTTATGGTTTTCAATTCCCAATTCTTTCAAAACCGTAACGAGCGCTAAAGCGTTGGTTAAAGTTGCTTCATCTCTTTGATGTACAGGAAAACAAATTTCTTCATCGAAATATTTTACAACAAAATTTTCGTCTTTCGATACATTTTTAAAATAGACTTGGTTGGTTTCTTTAAAGCCGTAAGAAATTAATTTTTTACTTGAGTAGATTTTATTTATTTTACTTTCAACCAAAGAGTTATCTCCATTAAAAATAATGACTTCCGAGTTTGCAAAAAGCTTTATTTTCTCATCAATAAGCTCTTCTTCTGAATTAAAGTTGGCTAAATGTGCCGTTCCAATATGCGTTAAAAGTCCGATCTGAGGATGGAAAATTTTTTCCAATTTTTCCATTTCATGAGGCTTGGAAATTCCAACTTCAAAGATTCCTAATTGATGAGAATCGTTTATTTGAAGAAGCGAAAGAGGTAATCCAATCTGTGAATTGAAACTTTTTGGGCTTTTCACTGTAGAAAATTCGTTCCACAAACATTGATACAGCCATTCTTTGAGAATAGTTTTACCGTTGCTTCCTGTAATTCCGATGGATTTTAAATGAGAAAGCTCAAAATGATGTTGAGCCAGGTTTTGAAGAAATTCTACAGAATTGTTTACAATAATCCAGGTTATATTTTCAAATTGAGGAAGATAATGCTCAGAAATTATCACAGTAATCCCTCTATCTATCGCAGATTCTATAAATTTTTCACCAGAGTTTTTCTGTGTATTAATCGCAATAAAAGCTGTATTTTTTGTAGAATAGATAATTCTGCTATCAAAAGCGATGTTTTTGATGACAAGATTTTCGTCCCCAATAATTTTAGCATGGGTAATTTCTGCGATTTGGTGTACTGTGTAATTCATTGGTGCCTTTCTTCTCGGTTATTAAATCTAATAAAAAATTGTAAAAACTAAGATATTTAATTGTGTTTCTTATTCAAAACTTCATCTACAAAAACTCTTCTGCTTACCGCATCATATGCTTCAGTTTCACCCAGTTCCACCAATTCTTTTCCTTCTGAAGTTCTCATCGAATAATTCGCCAAATTTCCTGTTCTTTTGCAAATAGCATGTACTTTGGTTACATATTCTGCAGTCGCCATTAAATTTGGCATTGGCCCGAAAGGTCTTCCTAAGAAATCCATATCCAAACCAGCAATTACCACGCGAATTCCATTGTTAGCCAATTGATTAGCTACATAAACGATTTCTTCATCGAAAAACTGCGCTTCATCAATTCCCACCACATCACAATGAGAAGCCAATAGTAAAATCTCATTAGGATTTGAAACCGGTGTACTCCTTATTTTAGTCTGATTATGAGAAATCACGTCTTCCTGACTGTAACGTACGTCTATTTTTGGTTTAAAAATCTCCACGTTTTGACCTGCCATTTCTGCTCTTCGCAATCGCCTTATAAGTTCTTCGGTTTTTCCTGAAAACATTGAGCCACAGATCACTTCCATCCACCCACTCTGTTTAGAATGATTAATTGTATTTTCTAAAAACATTTGTTAAATTAGCCGTATCTTTTGATATTCAAAAGTACACAATTTTAACAAGATTCTTTTATGAACAACATCCAGGATTTCAAGGACAGAATTTTTTCTGAATCTAAAAACATTATCAGTGCTTTAGACCGTATTGAACATGTAAATGTGCTTATCGAAAAGCAGGATCTTGTGAACGAACTTGCCGAAAAAATTTCTTTTTTAAAACTTTTACAGCAAAAATTAGATTTTTACAATGCTGAAGAAACACAAATTTCAAATGAAAATGAAGTGGTGGAAGAGGAAGCTATTTTTAACAACCAACTGAACGAAATTGATGGCGCCGAAATGGAAGATTTTGCTGCGGAGGTTTTTGAAGAAGAAGCCATCTTTAATAATCAGCTGAACGAAATTGTAGAAACTGAGCTGCACGAAGCTGTTGTAAATTTTAGTGAAGAATTAAAAGAAGAAGAAGAGCCTGTAGAAGTGATTTTTGATGATGTTGTAGAAATTGTAAAAGATGTAGAAAAAGAAGAAACAATTGAAGAAGAAGCAGATTTTAATAATCAGCTTAATGAAATCAATGAGTTTGAGAATGTTGTTTCGGAAGAAGCAACTGCCAATAATTTTGAGGAAGAAGAAAAGCTTCAGCAAAACTTTAGCAATGAAACAGAAATAGCAAAGGAAGTTATTCCAAGTATTTTTGATGTTGAAAATCCTGTAGAAGAAATTTTGGTTGAAGAAAATGAAGGTTTGTATAAAAATACTTTCGAAGAAGGCGAAATGATGAGCGAAACATCTAATATAGACCAAGTAATTGCTGAAATTAAAAGCGAAAAAGCGGAAGAAGTTGCAGATAGTGCAGAAACCATGGTTGCGAATGAAGACAGAAGAAAGATTGTAAATTTTGAAGAAAAAGAATTTGAAGACAATGAAAATCATCCTTCAGATAAAAGTTTCGAAGATTTAGAAAAATATCATCAGGAAAAGAAAATTAAACTTGCAAATATTAAGGGTTTAAAGGCTATTCAGACATTGTTTGATGATGATCCTTTGGAAAGAGAAATGATTGAGCCAAGTCCTAAAGCGAAGCTTGTAGAAATTCCAGAGAAAAAAGAAGAAACAGGGACTCTTCTAAAAAACAATCTACCAACAACTCCGATGGAAGCAGAAAAAGCAAAACCAGAGTTTAAATTGGATTTGAATGACAGAATTGCTTTCACAAAAACACTTTTTGGAAACAGCCAAAGCGAGTTGAATGAGGTTGTGAATAATCTTAACTCTTTCAAAGACATAGAATCTGCAAAAGAATATCTTAGCGATCTTTATTATGCCAAAAAGTGGGATAAAGTAGATGAATACGCACAAAGACTTTGGATTTTGGTGGAAAATAGATTTTCGTAAGAGGTAAATGACTAGAAAAATCCGAGTTTTTGGAAAAGAGTTTCAACTTGAAAAACTAATAGTTTATGCTATTTTTTTTGTAGTATTTTCTATTTATAGTTTTGTACAGCAGCCTTTCATAAAATCTGAATATTTAAAAAGCGATATAGAATATTTTGAAGAAAACTATTTTTGGAAGATTTATCTTTTTATTGCAGGTGTTTTGCTAATATTTTTATTGATAAAAGTTAGAAAATCAAAAGAGTTAATAGGACAAGTAAGTATTAATTTAATCCTCTTTTTTGCTTTTACTTACATCTTTTTTAATAGTTTTATCACAACACAAGCTTTATTTATAAATCAAATTAAATCTACTGAGAAGAAAATTGTTGTCTATGAAATTTTTAATCATAACAATTTTGTTTCATTGGTAGACGATACAACACAAAAATCTATGATTGATATTTTCGACAATGAAATAATCAAAAAAATAGAAGATAAAAGAAAAATGAATCATCAAAAACCTTTAAATCAAGTAAAACACGGAGATACTATTCATGTAAATTTTGACAAAGGATTATTTGGATTCAAATATTTAAATTAATGAGCGGAATACTATATTTTGTACCGACACCGGTCGGGAATCTTGAAGATATGACTTTCAGAGCGATCAATACGCTGAAAGAAGTAGATTATATTTTATGCGAAGACACCAGAACTTCTGGGATTCTTTTGAAGCATTTTGAAATTTCAAAACCGCTTAAATCTTATCATCTTCACAACGAACATCAAGCGACAGAAAAGGTGATTACTGACCTTAAAAATGGTCAAAACATCGCTATTATTACCGATGCAGGAACTCCTGGAATCTCAGATCCGGGTTATTTATTGGCGAAAGCAGGTTCAGATAATGATATTGAAATGATTTGTCTTCCGGGTGCAACGGCTTTAATTCCGGCTTTGGTGGTTTCTGGGCTTCCTAATAATGAATTTCTTTTCGCAGGGTTTTTACCGCAGAAAAAAGGCAGACAAACCAAACTGAAACAATTGGCAGAAGAGAAAAAAACTATTGTTTTATATGAAAGTCCGCACAAGATTAATACAACTTTAGAGCAGATAAAAGAATTCTTCGGAGAGCATACAAAAGCAAGTTTAAGCAGAGAAATCTCGAAGAAATTTGAAGAAACTAAAAGAGGAACAATCAACGAGTTAATAGAATTTTCTAAAAGCAAAACTTTAAAAGGCGAGATTGTCTTGATTGTAAATAATGCGATTTAAAATATTTTAGATAATACTTATTATCAGAATAGTATGTACTAAATAATATTAATGCTATTTTTGCCGAAATATGATGGCTCGTTTTAAATTGTTATTTTAGCAGAGCAAATTATATTGATTACATTAAATAATTTACCATTTTAAATATATGAAACTATTAGAAGGAAAAGTAGCGCTAATTACCGGAGCTACAAGAGGAATCGGAAGAGGAATTGCAGAAGTTTTTGCTCAGCATGGGGCAAAAGTTGCATTCACTTATGCAGGTTCTGTAGAGAAAGCTAAAGAATTAGAAGAGACTTTAAGTTCTGTTACTCAAATTAAAGGATATCAATCTGATGCATCAGATTACGATGCTGCACAAAAATTGGTAGACGATGTAATGGCTGAGTTTGGAAAAATTGATATTCTCATCAACAATGCCGGAATTACAAGAGATAACTTGCTTTTAAGAATGTCTAAAGACGATTGGGATACCATTATTAAAGTAAACTTAGATTCTGTATTCAATCTTACAAAAGCAGTGATTAAGCCGATGATGAAGGCAAAATCTGGTTCTATTATCAACATGACTTCGGTAGTTGGAATTCAAGGAAATGCAGGACAAGCAAATTATGCAGCTTCTAAAGCAGGTGTAATTGGTTTCACCAAGTCTGTAGCGCTTGAGTTAGGTTCTAGAAACATTCGTTGCAACGCCATCGCTCCAGGATTTATCGAAACTGAAATGACGGCAGCTTTAGACGAAAAAACAGTTCAAGGTTGGAGAGAAGGGATTCCTTTGAAAAGAGGCGGTCAACCGGAAGATGTTGCCAATGCATGCGTTTTCTTAGGAAGCGAAATGTCTGCTTACATTACTGGGCAAACATTAAACGTTTGTGGAGGTATGCTTACGTAATATATTGATTAATAATAAATTAATAATATAAAAGACTTTCTGAAATTAGAAAGTCTTTTTTGTTTTTTAGAAGCATCACAATTTGTTTTTTTAAGACAATTACATCTCGCTATCCGCTGTATCTTTTTTGTTATAGCGAACAAAAAGAAGCTCTTTGTTGGAAAATTTTATCCATCGCAATAACAAAAAAGGATGCCGCTTCTATCGAGGCAAGAAGAAAATTGCTCTATCTTCTGATCTGTATCAAATTTTAAGGTTTAAATAACAAAATCAATCATTAAATACCTGATTTTCCTGTTCCTGAACTCTAATAAAAGTGGTTCTTTTAGACAGTTCTTTTAAAGTTGAAGCACCAACATAAGTACAGGTTGAACGAACACCACCCAAAATATCTTTCACCGTTTCTGAAACGGAACCTTTGTATGAAACTTTCACCGTTTTTCCTTCGGAAGCACGATATTCTGCAACACCTCCGGAATGTTTATCCATCGCAGTTTTTGAGCTCATTCCGTAGAAAAGTTTGTATTTTTTGCCATTTTCTTCTACCATTTCGCCTCCGCTTTCGTCGTGACCGGCAAACATTCCGCCGAGCATCACAAAATCGGCACCGCCACCAAAAGCTTTTGCCACATCTCCCGGAACTTTACAACCGCCATCTGCAATAATGTGACCTTTCAAACCATGCGCAGCATCAGCACATTCGATAATTGCTGAAAGTTGAGGATAACCAACTCCCGTTTTAACTCTTGTTGTACAAACAGAGCCGGGTCCAATCCCAACTTTAATAATATCTGCGCCTACCAAAAGAAGCTCTTCAACCATTTCGCCCGTTACCACATTTCCAGCCATGATAATTTTATCAGGGAAATTGGCTCTTGCTTTCTTTACAAACTCTACAAAATGCTCAGAATAACCATTGGCAACATCAATGCAAAGAAATTCGATTTTTGGATGTTTTTCGAGGATGGTTTTTATCTTTTCTTCATCTGCTTTTCCGGTTCCTGTGCTTAAAGCGATGTATTGGTAAATTTCTTCTGGTTGAGCGTTTAGAAAATTCGTCCATTCCTCAACAGAATAATGTTTGTGAACGGCAGTTATTATCTTTTCTTTTGCCAATTCTACAGCCATTTCAAAAGTTCCCACCGTATCCATATTTGCTGCAATAATGGGTGTTCCTTGCCATTTTTTTTTGGTATGTCTAAAGGTAAACTCTCTTTCTAAATTTACTTCTGAACGCGATTTCAACGTAGAACGTTTTGGTCTGAACATTACATCTTTGAAGCCTAGTTTTATATCATATTCTATTCGCATATCATTTAATTTGGTTGATATTGTTGATGTAATAAATTTAGGAAAAAGATTGATATAAAAATTGCCACGAATGACGAATTTTATGGTTAAATAATCAATTCGTGTATTCGTTGCAAAATAATTTGTATGGTTAAATTGGGCATGAATTCGCAAACTTAAACAGATTTTTACGCAATCAATCGGGGATTATCTGTGTAATCTGTAGGATAAAAAAATGTTTCCATATCAAATGAAATATCCTATTTTTGACTTTATGGATTTTCCGGTTACATTTCAAATTTTTGGTAAAGAAGTTTTATTACATCCTATCACAGAGTCGTTAGGAATTTTTGTGGGAATGAGGTTTTACTTCTATTTAAAAAGAAAATCGCCTGAGAAAATGGCGTTGACTTCTTCTTTAATTATTTTAATTGGAGCAACCGCCGGAGCACTACTTGGATCAAAAATAATAGGTAATTTAGAAAAACCTAGTGTATTTTTTTGTAAAGATTTTTCATTTATTAGGTTCTGGACAAGTAATACCATTACGGGAGGATTAGCATTTGGTTTGTTGGGGGTAGAACTGGCAAAGAAGGTTATTGGTCATAAACAAAGTACAGGAGACCTGATTGTTTTTCCTTTAATAATAGCTATGATTATAGGGAGAGTTGGCTGTTTTTTTACTGGAGTTTATGAAGAAACATACGGAATTCCCACAGATTCTATTTTTGGGATGCATCTCGGAGACCAATATTTACGACACCCTGTTGCATTATACGAGATTGTATTTTTACTATTATTAGGTTTTGTAATTTTTAAACTGAAGAAAACAAAAAAATATTATTCAGGATTTCTTTTTCAGGTTTTTATGTTGAGTTACTTTTTATTTCGGTTTTTCTTAGATTTTATAAAACCTCATGAAATTGTATTTTTAAATTTAGGAACAATTCAGCTTTTAAGCTTGTTAATGATTTTTTATTACATTTATGATATTAAAAAATCTTTCAGGTTAGCAAAAAACATTGCAGATTATAATGGATGAAGCAACTGTAGTAAGTTTAGTTATTGGAATAGTATTTTTATTTATTGTTTTGATAATCATATTTTTAAAACTATTTGGTGTCTTTAAAAAGAAACAAAAAACAAGTGCAAAATCTATTGTATTAAATTTGTTTATAATGTTTTTTCTGGGTGCAATTCTTTGCATATTGTTGTTTTTATTAGCTTTCGGATTGATTTGCAAATGATAATTTAAGATTTATTAATTTTTCACAAAAATGTAATATGATAACCTTGTTAAGTATTTTAGAAGTAGGCAATTTTGGAGGACGTTTAGCTGGATTAGGAATTATAGCTCTTTTAGTAGGGCTTTTAATAATTGTTATTTCATTATTTAGCCTTATCGTTTTAGGAATAATGTCTGCATCCAATAAAGAAAAGAAATACAGTTTTAAAGCACCTTTAATAGGTGTTCTTGTTGGTGTTTTATTACTTATTGCGGGAGGTTGCATTTGTGGATCAGGAATATAAAAAAAATTTATGCCAGTAAGAAATTATACGTATTACGATTATACCATCAGTCTTTGCCCGGAATGTTTAAAAAGGGTAGGCGCAAAGATTATTATTGAAGATGAAGCTGTTTTCATGACGAAAAGATGTCCGGATCATGGGTTTTTTAAGACTAAAATCGCTTCCGATGTTCAATATTATAAAAATATCAGAAACTACAATAAAGCTTCAGAAATGCCTGTTCATTTTGGAACAGATGTAGAGTATGGTTGTCCTTACGATTGTGGTTTGTGTGTTGATCATGAGCAACATAGCTGTCTTTCTATTGTGGAAGTTACAGACCGTTGCAACCTTACTTGTCCCACTTGCTACGCAATGTCTTCGCCACATTATGGAAGCCATAGAAGTTTGGAAGAAATTGAGGCAATGTTTGATATTATCGTAAAAAATGAAGGTGAACCCGATGTTGTTCAAATCAGTGGAGGCGAACCCACGATTCATCCAGAGTTTTTTAAAATTATGGACATCGCAAAGTCGAAACCGATTAAACATTTAATGCTGAATACCAATGGTGTTCGAATTGCCAATGACCCCGGTTTTGCCGAAAAATTAGCAACTTACGCTCCAGAATTTGAAGTTTACCTTCAGTTTGATTCTTTTAAACCCGAAGTTTTAGAAGATTTCAGAGGAAAAGATTTAACGGATGTTCGTATGAAAGCTTTGGAAAAACTCAATGCTTTAAATTTGTCTACAACGCTCGTTATTGTTCTTCAAAAAGGTAAAAATATTGATGAAATCGGGAAGATTATCGATTTTGCTTTAAAACAAAAATGTGTTCGAGGAATTACTTTCCAACCTGTAGAAATTGCCGGAAGAAACCGTGAAGATTCTGCGCATGAAAAAATTACGTTAACAGAAGTAAGACAGGAAATTTTAAACCAGTTTCCTTTGTTGAATTCTGACGATATTATTCCGGTTCCATGTAATCCGGATGCTTTGGCGATGGGCTATATTTTGAAACTTCAAGGTGAAACTATTCCTTTAACACGATACATCAATCCTGCTGATTTACTGAGTAATGAAACTAAAAATACGATTGTTTACGAACAAGACACCGGTTTGCAAATGCAGCTTTTGGATATTTTCAGTACGGGAATTTCTGTAGATAAAGTTCAGCCTAAAGTAAACCAGTTATTGTGTTGTCTTCCTGATGTTTCTGCTCCGAATTTAGATTATGATAACCTGTTCAGAATCATCATCATGAATTTCATGGATGCGCATGATTTTGATGTTCGAGCTGTAAAAAAATCATGTGTTCATATTGTAAATAAAGATTTAAAACTTATTCCGTTTGAAACGATGAATCTTTTTTATCGTGATGATAAAAGTAAATATCTTGAAGAACTGAGAAAAGAGGATAGGGTTTTGTTTTAATTAAATTTCCCATAGATTTCACGGATTTTCACAGAGGATTGAGAATAGAATTTGCCACGAATGCACGAATTTTTACTATAACTTTTTACTAATATTCGTGTATTCGTGGCAAAATAATTTGCATGGTTAAATTTGGCATGAATTCGCAAACTTAAACAGCTTTTTAAACATTCATCCGTGAAAATCCGTGAAATCTGCGGGACATAAAATATTAATCAAACTTCATCACCTCACTCAATCTATTCATGTATTCATACGCAGTAAGGTCGAATTTTACAGGAACAATTGAAATGTATCCGTTGGCTAAAGCGGTTTCGTCGGCATCTTCAGATTCATCCATATTATTGAAATAACCTGTTAACCAATAATATTTTTTCCCGTGCGGATTGATTCTTTCATCAAAACTTTCTTCCCATTTTGCATTGGCTTGCTTGCAAACTTTTACGCCTTTTATTTCTTCCTTGCTAAGTTTTGGAATATTTACATTCAATACAACACCTTTAGGCATCGGGTTTTCAAGAGTTTTTCTTACAATTCCCTGAATATATTCTTTCGCTTGAGTAAAATCTGCTTCCCAACTGAAATCCAAAAGTGAAAAACCAATCGAAGGAAGTCCTTCAACACCGCCTTCTACAGCAGCAGACATTGTCCCAGAATAGATTACGTTAATCGAAGAATTCGCACCGTGATTAATTCCAGAAACAACAAGGTCTGGTCTTCTCGGTAAAATTTTGTCTAAAGCCATCTTCACACAATCGACCGGAGTTCCGCTGCAAGAAAAATCTTTTTGTGGTCCTTCTAAGTGAAGTTCTTCGTAGGTAAGTGTAGAATTGATGGTAATGGCATGTCCTTTTCCGCTTTGTGGCGAGTTGGGAGCTACTACAATTACATCACCAATTTCATTCATAAATTGTATTAAATTTCTGATACCGGGTGCAGTGATTCCGTCGTCATTGGTTACCAGAATTAAGGGTCTTTCCATATTGTATATTTAATTTTAACAAAGATAAGCATTAAGGTTTGGTCTTAATACAGGCATAATTTAATTAATAATGAAGAATAATACGCACAGAAAATCAAAGTCTTAAAGAATGTTTTGTTTTATCATTAAAAAAACCTGAAAACTAGCCGATATTTCTAAATAAGGTATTAAATTTGATAGTTTGTAACAGCTATTCGATTTTTTAGACTTATAGTGCGAACAATTTTGATAAAATAATATTATACATTAAAAATCTATGTGGAAAAATTTTAAACTGAATAAATTTTTACTCCTCATTCCGTTAACAAGTTTAATGTTTTGTTTCAATTCGCCTCAAAATGATGACGAAAAAATGCAGACGATAATGGTGAGCGTAAAAAACACTCTTTCTTATCTACATTACAGCCCAAAACCTATTAACGATGCCTATTCTAAAGATGTTTACAAGCATTATTTCGAAATGGTAGACCCTGGAAAAAGATATTTCCTGCAAACTGATATGGCTGAATTTGCCAAACATGAAACCAAATTGGACGATTACATCAACCAAGGAGATTTAACGTTTTATAAATTAACCATCGACAGATTATACCAAAGAGTTGATGAAATTGATAAGATTACACAGGATATTTTCAGCAAGCCAATTAATTTGGAAGAAGATGAATCTTTAGTACTAGAACCGAAAAACAAAGCGATTCCTGCCAACAAACAAGAGCAGTACAATGAATGGAGAAAGTATATTAAATACAATATTCTTCAGGAAATTGAATCGATGAACAGCAAAGAAGAAGCTCAAAAAGAAAAGAAAGATTCTGTACAGAAATACAAGCTGAAAGACACCATCAAACTTCAAATTCTTACGCCTCAGCAAAAAATTACAAAGGCGACAGATGAAGTGAAAGATTTGGTGAAAGAAACCTTCACAAGATTCAAAAAAAGAAAGAAAATGGATTGGTTTTCTGTCTATATGAATGCTTATACAGAAGTTTTCGACCCGCATACAAACTATTATTCTCCAAAAGATAAAGAAGATTTTGATACTCAGTTTACGGGTAAAGTAATCGGGATTGGAGCGATTATTCAGGAGAAAAAAGGATACCTTTATTTGGGAGCTTTAACGATTGGTGCACCGGCTTGGAAGTCTAAGCAACTTTCTGAAGGCGATAAAATTTTAAAAGTAAAATCTAAACCAAAAGAAGATGCTGTAAATGTTGTAGGAATGTTATCTGACGAAGCTGTACGTTTAATTAGAGGTGAAAAAGGAACTCCGGTTACTTTAACGGTTCAGAAAAAAGACGGAACGGTAAAAGAAGTAACGATGATTCGTGAAGAAGTGGCAATTGAAGACACTTTTGCGAAAAGTATTATCGTAAATTCTCCGAACGGAAAAAAATATGGTTTCATCAATTTACCAAGCTTTAACGCAGATTTTGAAGATGAAAAAGGAAGAAACGCTTCTGATGACATCAAAAACGAAATCATTAAGCTGAAAGCTCAAAACATTGAAGGAATTGTTTTAGACCTTAGAAACAACGGAGGTGGTTCTTTAACCGAAGTAGGCGATATTATGGGACTGTTTATGAATGCAGGTCCTTACGTTCAGGTAAAAGACGGAAACGGAAAAATTCAAACCCTAAAAAATAAACAAGCTGCCCCAATCTGGACTGGTCCGTTGGTGATTATGCAGAACGAACTTTCTGCTTCTGCTTCTGAAATTTTAGCGGGAGCAATGCAAGATTACGGAAGAGCAATTATCGTTGGTTCGCCGCAGTCTTTCGGGAAAGGAACAGTACAAACGTTTGTAGATTTAAATAGATTTTTAAATACTTCTGATGATTTCGGTTCTTTAAAATTGACGATTCAGAAATTCTACAGAATTACAGGAGAATCTAACCAAAGAAAAGGGATTGTTTCTGATATTCAAATGAAAGATTTCTTCTCTTACTCTGAAATCGGGGAGCGTTATGATGAGTTTGCTTTGGCTTGGGATAAAATTCCTTCTACAAACTATCAAAAACTAAGCTATTTTGATGTAAAAGCTCTTGAAGCAGCAAGTAACGCAAGAATGGCAAATAACAAGAATTATCAGCTTCTTTTAGAGTCTGCACAATGGAGAGAGCAATTGGATAAAGAAGAAACCATTACTTTGAACATCAATAAATTTAATGATTTGATGAAGCAAAGAAAAGCGCAAATCGAGAAGTTTAAAGTATTGACGAAATTCGATAACGGTTTGAAATTTACCATGTATCCTGCCGAAATCGAAAGAGAGAAAAAAGATGAAGCCTTCAAAAAGAAATCTGAAGTGTGGATTAAAAACCTCAGAAAAGACACCTATTTGCAAGAAGCAATGAACATCATTGCAGACATGAGCAAGAAGTCATAAATCAAGAAAGCCAGCGAATTTGCTGGCTTTTTTATATAATCCCTTTTCTATAGATTTGCTCAGGGTCTTTTACAACATTTTGCACAAATCTTTCTTCACACGCTCCAAATTGTAGAAAATTTTTTCTGCCTTCTTCCAAAGTCATATGATTCGGACCGCTGATTCTATCTAAATAATTACTTCCATCATCCTCCCAAAAACAAACACGGCATATTTCATAGTTGCCTCTTTCTTCAATTGTGAAATATCCGCAGCAAAAGCACTGGAAATTTAAATCGTTATTTTTTTCATTCATACTTCATATTAATAAAAAAAAACCACTACAAAAAGCAGTGGTTTTACAATATTTAAAATTAAAAATAATTTATTGATTTCCTAAAAAAGCGTCCCAACCTTGCGCTGTTAAAGCAACCAATTGATTAGAACCTCTTGCAACCATAAAGTTTCCTTCTTGTTTTTCTACCGCATGACCGATAATTGTAAAGTCTGGATGATTTTTAATTTTATCAAAATCATTTGGCGAAATTGTGAAGAGCAATTCATAATCTTCACCACCGCTTAATGCCGTCATTACAGGGTTTAGATTAAATTCATCCGCCGTTGTAATCGTTAAATTATCCATCGGAACTTTCTCTTCATACAATCTGAAACCTACTTTAGATTGGTCAGAAAGATGCAAAATTTCAGAAGCTAAACCATCAGAAACATCAATCATTGAGGTTGGTTTAATCTCCAATTGCTCCAAAATACCTTTTACATCGGTTCTTGCTTCAGGCTTTAATTGTCTTTCCAAAATATAGTCGAAACCTTCCATTTCCGGCTGCATATTCGGATTGGCAAGGTAAACAGCGTGTTCTCTTTCCAAAATTTGTAGTCCCATATAAGCACCTCCCAAATCTCCGGTAACCACCAAAAGGTCGTTCGGTTTTGCACCGCTTCTTTTTACTATATTTTCTTCATTTTCAAGGCCAATTGCGGTAATGCTCATTACTAAACCAGCATTGGAACTTGTTGTATCTCCGCCAATTAAGTCAACTTTGTATCTTCCGCAAGCGGCTTGAATTCCGGCATATAATTCTTCTAAAGCTTCAACTGGAAAACGATTTGATACCGCCAAAGAAACCAAAATCTGCGTTGGTGTAGCGTTCATCGCAGCAATATCGCTTAGATTTACGACTACAGCTTTATATCCTAAATGCTTCAAAGGAACATATCCCAAATTGAAATGCACACCTTCAGCCAAAACATCGGTGGTAATTACTACTTTTTTATTGTCAGGATTTATAACGGCGGCATCGTCTCCAACACCCAACTCAGACGAATCGTTAGTAAGGGGAAAAAACTGTGTAAGGTGTTTAATTAAGCCAAATTCGCCTAATTTCGAGATGGGCGTTAATTCCTGTGATTTATCTTCAAACATACATTAAATTATAAATGATGGTTGATAAGTGATAAATGATGACCATAATTATTCATCATTTATCGCTTATCATTTATTTATTGATTAAAAATTTGCGGATCTACATTCCCCGGTTTGAAAGGGAATTTTTTGAAATCTTCTTTTGTTAAAACTTCTGTATCTGTCGTTTTGTATTTGTTCATGGCTTCCACCACATCATCTGGAGGTGTGGTCATTTT
The DNA here is from genome assembly GCF_057180445.1 of Chryseobacterium sp. HNCC26DJ239. NCBI lineage: Bacteria > Pseudomonadati > Bacteroidota > Flavobacteriia > Flavobacteriales > Weeksellaceae > Chryseobacterium > Chryseobacterium sp. HNCC26DJ239. Next base: position 339,247 of record NZ_JBXUGJ010000004.1, on the reverse strand, counting down.
TCTAAGCATCATATCAATCCAAACTCCTGTTGCTTCCGAAGTTGCGCAATGCGTTCCGTCTGGCAAATAAAACTTGTGAAGAAATCTGTAGATAGAAGAATCTTCTGAGCAACCATCAATTTCTACGCTTACAATTACAGTTTGGTCGGCATAAATCTCTTTAAAGAAAGAATATCTTTCGTGTAGAATTACGGGACCAATTCCCCATCTGCTCATTTGCGTAACGCCCATTTTTTCTTTGGTCATAAACGCCATTCTTGCTTGTGCACAATATTGTACATAAGTAGAGTTGGCTAAGTGTTTATTAGCATCAAGGTCGCTCCAGCGAACTTCAAAAGTATGATAGAATGTCATTTAAAATTTGTTTTAACCACAAAAGTCACAAAAGTTTAATCATTATTAAAGCTAAAATGTAAGCCGATTAAAGTGCAAAAAAGAATGTGCCTAAGTAGATTGATTTATTGGCACAAAAATACTTAAATAAGATGGTTTATAAAAATTGTAGTTTTGTAAAAATAATCCTTTGCATAAAAGCTTTTGAATTAATAAAAACTTTTGTGCTTTTCAAACCTAACAGGTTTTAAAAACAGGCTAGGTTTAGAATAAATGAATAATTTTGGAAGTTAAAATTATGAAGCAAATCATCATTATCGGCGGTGGAGCAGCAGGATTTTTCTGTGCCTCAAACCTTGACGAGAAAAAATATAAAATCACAATTCTAGAACAAAATTCTGATGTTTTACAAAAGGTGAAAGTTTCTGGTGGCGGAAGATGCAATGTAACACACGCTTGCTTCGACCCAAGAGAACTGGTACAGTTTTATCCTCGCGGAAATAAAGAATTACTGAGTGTTTTTACGAAATTTCAGCCGGGAGACACGATGGATTGGTTCGAGCAAAGAAAGGTAGCCTTAAAAATCGAAAACGATAACAGAATTTTCCCTGAAACCAATTCTTCACAAACGATTATCAATACTTTTTTACATGAAATCGAGAAGAAAAGAGTAGAGGTGAAAACCAAATGCTCGGTAAAAGAAATTGAAAAATTAGAAGAAAAATATCTTGTAAAGACCAGTTTAGGCGATTTTGAGGCAGATTATGTAATTTATACCACTGGAAGCTCACCAAAATCTTTAAAAATGATTCAGAATTTGGGACATAAAATTGTGGATTTGGTGCCGTCGCTTTTTACATTCAATATTAAAGACGATTTGTTGAAAGATTTAGCCGGAACAAGTTTTGAAATGGCAGAAACTTCGATTCCAAAGTTAAAAACCGATGAAAGTGGTCCGCTTTTAATTACGCATTGGGGACTTTCTGGTCCTGCGATTTTGAAAATTTCAGCTTGGGAAGCAATTAATTTGGCAAAAGTGAAATACAACTTTGAAGTGGAAGTGAATTTTATTTCTAAATCTACCGATGAAGCTGAAGAAATGTTTCAAAACTTTAAGCAAAGCAATCCTAAAAAAACAATTGGTCAAGCTAAAATCTTCGACATTACGAATCGTTTTTGGCAAAGAATTTTAGATGTTTCTAAAGTAGATTTGAATAAGCAGGTCGCACAAATTTCAGCAAAAGAAATGCAAACCATTATCGAAAATCTTTGTAAAAAGAAATTCAATGTAACCGGAAAATCGACTTTTAAAGACGAGTTTGTAACCGCTGGAGGAGTTGATTTAAAGGAAATTAACTTTAAAAATATGTCGTCAAAAATTCTCCCTAATTTTTACGTTGCCGGTGAAGTTTTAAATATCGATGCCGTAACCGGAGGTTTTAATTTCCAAGCTTGTTGGAGCGAAGCCTGGCTGATTGCGCAGGATTTGAATGTAAAATAGTTTAGACACAAAATGCACGAATATTTTTCACAAAAGGCACAATTTATTAGTGCCTTTAGTGCGAATAATTTGTGATATTAGTGTTTGAAAAAAATTAAAAACTGAATAATTTTAAGTAAAAAAATAAAAAAACAACATGAAAAAACTTTTAACGCTTGTGCTAATTTCTATTTTCTCAATCGCTTTTTCTCAAGAGAAAAATTCGATAAATGAAGAGCGTGTAATTTCTTCAGACAGTGTTTATACTGATGTTGATATACAAGCTGAATATATTGGAGGAATCGAAGGGTTTAGGAAAGACTTTCAAAATAACTTTAATTCGAGGGCTTTAGAAGGAGTAACTGCAAAATCTGTAGTAAGTTTTGTTGTTTTTGAAGATGGAGCTATTGGTAATATTGTTGCTGAAGGTGAAAGCGAAAAGTTGAACAAAGAAATGGAGAGGGTTATAAAGAAATTAAGTAAAAAAAAGTGGAAACCTGCTGAAATTAAAGGTGTTAAAGTTAAATCAAAATTTAGGCTTCCAATGGCAATACAATTTTGATAAATAAAAGTTTCTTTCGGAAGATAATTACTTTTTGACTTGTAAAAAAATTGCAACTAGAAAACATCCTGCAAAATAGCAGAGAATGTCGATCCACGAAAAAGAGTTTCCGATAACGATGTACATTATGCTTCCTGGTTTAAAGCCGAGATGATCTGCAACATTAAAATATTGCGCAAATTCAATCAGACAAGAAAAGAGAAAAATACTTGAAATAAGTTTCAAATCATTAGTTTTAATGAAGGTTTTGACAAAAGTACAAAGCAGTATGACAACAATAACGTCACCCAGATAAGCTCTTACAAAAAATATATTTTTAAGTGATGTTGCAATTAAGACTTCTATTAGAAATAGAAAAACAGTAATGAGCAAATATTTTAAACTGAATTGAATTTTCATGTGATTTTTTATCGTTGCAAACATAAATTATTTATCACAAAAATGGGTTAAATTTTGTGAATATCCGCGTTTAAATAAGCTTTAGGCATCTTTTTTGTTGAAGTTTTTTTAATTTTGCAAAAACAAACAATGAAAAAATTATTTACAATCTTAATTTTTGCGGGCTTTGGATTTTCGTTCCAAGCTCAAACCTCTCAAAAACCTGAAACCGCAGTAAAACCAGCGGTTCCTCAAACGGTAGAAGAACTTCCTGATTATGCTGTTCTGCAAAAAAGTCTGAACCTTAAAGATGTTGTAACCGTAGCAGATGAAGAACCTGAGTTTCCTGGTGGAAGAAAGGCATTTCTGTATAAAGTTTCTGAAAATATTCCCATTATAAATATTAAAAATCAAAAAGAATTTAGCACAACTATTTACGTTATCGTTGAAAAAGATGGCTATATTCGAAATTATAAAGCAATTAGCAATAATAAAAAATATGCTGAGGCTGCAGAAGAAGGCGTAAAAAAAGTCTTCACCCGTTGGAAACCTGCAAAAGTAGGAGGGAAACCAGTAAGATATATATTTTATATTCCTATTGGTTTAAGAAGTTGGTAAAATTTTTATGGATAAAACAAAACGACATTCATTTTGAGTGTCGTTTTTTTTTTGGCTAAAAAATTTTTACTTTGTACCATATTTACCAAGATGACCAAAACATTACTATTTATATCTTTTTTCTACATAATTATTGTATCTGCGCAAAATGATACTATTATTGATGCGAAATTTATTCCTGAAATTGCATTAAAAAAATCAAAAATAAATGGAGACGAAGAAATTCACGCTTCATTTTCTTTAGGAACAGATGAATTTAGGAAAATGTTGGCAAATAATTTCAATATGAATTTATTTCAAAAAGTCGCTGACATTCATTGTGATTTGTCTTTTATTGTAGAAATAGACGGAACTCTTAGCGGAATAAAAGCTATTGGAGAAAATCAAAATTTTAATGATGAAGCTATTCTTGCAGTCTCTAAAATAAAAGAAAAATGGTATCCAGGGACGATAAATGGCACTCCTGTAAGAAGTAGATTTAAAATACCTTTGGATATTAAGTTTACGGATGGTGTTGATGTGAAAGCCAAATTTCCGGAAGGAGAAGAAGCTTTTAAGAAGAAAATTCTTGAAAATTTACAAACATCAAAAATTCAAGGAAGTAAAAAATGTGAAATTACTTTTATTGTAGATTATAATGGAAGAATCTCAAAAATTTCTGTAAATGGGGAAGATAAAAGTTTTAATAAAAAAGTAAAGCAATCGGTTTCAAAAATAAAAGAGCTGTGGATTCCCGCCATGTTAAGGAATGCCCCAGTTACGACATTTACGACTTTATCATTTTCAATAAATTAACACTTTTACCCTCCAATCATTTTCTTAATCGAATTCAACTTCATCAATGCTTCAATGGGTGTTAAAGTATTAATGTCGATTTTCGTCAATTCTTCGCGGATATTTTCCAAAACTGGGTCGTCTAGCTGAAAGAAAGAAAGTTGCATATTTTCTTCGGTCACTCTTTTAATACTTTCAGACGAACTTCCTTGTGTGCGGCTTGCTTCAAGGGTTTTCAGAATTTCATTGGCTCGGTTCACTACTTTTGCAGGCATTCCCGCCAATTTTGCTACGTGAATACCGAAACTGTGCTCACTTCCGCCTGGAACCAGCTTTCTTAAAAAGATGATGTTTCCTTTGTTTTCTTGGATAGAAACGTGGAAATTCTTTACTCTTTCAAAGTTTACGGTCATTTCATTTAATTCATGATAATGTGTCGCAAATAAAGTCTTTGCCTGAGTTGGATGTTGGTGAAGATATTCCGCAATTGCCCAAGCTATGGAAACCCCGTCGTAAGTAGAAGTTCCACGACCGATTTCGTCTAAAAGAATCAAACTTCTTTCAGAAATATTATTCAAAATATTCGCGGCTTCATTCATTTCAACCATGAAAGTAGATTCTCCTGCAGAAATATTATCTGTGGCGCCAACTCTCGTGAAAATCTTGTCTAAAACCCCAATTTCAGCATGTTTTGCAGGCACAAAACTTCCGATTTGAGCCATTAAACAGACAATTGCAGTTTGACGTAGAATCGCCGATTTACCCGCCATGTTCGGTCCGGTAACCATAATAATTTGTTGCGAATCTTTATCTAAGAAAATATCATTCGGAATGTATTTTTCTCCCAAAGGAAGGGCGTTTTCAATGATAGGATGTCTTGCTTCTTTTAAATCGATGGCGAAACTGTCATTCAAAACTGGCTTTGTATAGCTTTCGGAAACCGCAAGTTCAGATAAACCAACGGCAACGTCGAGTTGCGCAATAATTTTAGAATTTTCTTGAATTTGGTCGATGTGAACCATCGTTTCAGCACAAACATTTCTGTATAATTCATTTTCTAAAACCCCGATTTTTTCTTCGGCGCCTAGAATCTGATTTTCATATTCTTTCAGTTCTTCGGTAATGTAACGCTCTGCATTTACCAAAGTTTGCTTCCTTAGCCAATCGGAAGGAACTTTATCTTTATGCGTATTTCGAACTTCAATATAATATCCAAAAATGTTGTTGAAATCTATTTTTAAGCTTGAAATACCGGTTCTTTCAATCTCTCTTTGGCACATTTCATCTAAAAAACCACGACCTTTCGATTGTAAACCTCTCAATCTGTCGAGTTCTTCAGAAATTCCTGCTTTTATTACATTTCCTTTGGCAAGATTTACGGGAAGCTCTTCATTCAAATGGTTTTCAAGCATTTTTATTAAATCTTCCTGGTCGTATAAAGGTTCAAGCCAAGCCAAAACATCGGCATGAGAATGCAGCAATGATTTGATTTTATGAATGTTGATTAAACTTTGGCGAAGATATCCCAATTCTTTTGGTGAGATTTTTTCTGCCGCCAATTTTCCCATCAATCGGTCTAAATCTGAAATCGATTTTAAAAGTTGAGAAATATCATATTTAAGAAGGTCGTTTTCGTTTAAGAAATCAATCAAAGAAAGCCTTCTGTTAATTTCTTCTACCGATTTTAAGGGTAAAATAATTCTTCGTCTCAACAATCTTCCTCCCATCGGAGTTGAGGTTTTGTCGATAATATCTAAAAGAGATTTTCCTTGCGGATTGCTCGGATAAACGATTTCTAAATTTCGTAACGTAAAATGGTCCATCATCAAAAAATCTTCCTGCGGAATCACCTGAATTTTAGTGATGTGCGAAAGTAAATTATGATGTGTATCTTCCACCAAATAAGCAAAAATAGCTCCTGCTGCTGTAATGGCAAGTGGTTGATTTTCAACTCCGAAACCTTTTAAAGAATTGGTTTTGAAGTGATTTGTCAGTTTTTCGTACGCGAAATTATATTGATACGCCCAATCTTCTAGCTTGAACGCGTTTTTATTTTTAAGCTGCTCCGGAATTTGAACACTTCTTTGGTAAATAATTTCACTCGGGTCGAAAGTATTTACGATGTGAAGAAGTTTTTCTAAATTTCCTTCGCTCACCAAAAATTCTCCCGTAGAAATATCGACCAAAGCAATCCCGAATCTTTCTTTTTCTTTGTGAAGCGAAAGCAGGAAATTATTCTTTTTAGAATTAAGAACCTGGTCATTGAACGTTACTCCGGGAGTTACCAATTCTGTAACGCCACGTTTTACGATTCCCTTTACCATTTTGGGGTCTTCCAACTGGTCGCAAATAGCAACTCTCATCCCGGCTCTCACCAGTTTTGGCAAGTAAGAATCTACCGAATGATGCGGAAATCCAGCTAATTCGATGTGCCCTTCTCCGTTGGCTCTTTTCGTTAAAACAATTCCTAAAATTTGAGAAGTTCTTACAGCATCTTGCCCGAAAGTTTCGTAGAAATCGCCCACTCTGAATAGCAAAAGTGCATCAGGATATTTCGCCTTGATGGTGTTGTACTGCGTCATTAACGGGGTTTCTTTCTTCGCTGCCTTTGCCATTAAAATCGTTCTTAAAATTTAGGATGGTAAAAATAGGGAATTTTAATTTTGAGGGGAAAGGTATTTTGGGAAAGTTTGGTTTAAAAAAGATTTCCTGCAGTTTGTATAGATTTTAAGCAAAAGATAATTTTTATATTGTTTAATCATCATAGTAAAATGCAAAATCAGATAAGTTTTTTTTAAAATGTTTTTTGATTAAGGATTAAGCATCATTTTCATTATAATTAATTCAATAGATTTTAAAATAGCTTCGAGATTATTTTCAGTCAGAATATCAATATTTCCAGAATATTTTTTATCAGAGTATTTAATTGGTCTTGATAAAATATTAACGCGAATTCTTCCGAAACCAAAATCTTTATCAGGATCAGAGTCTAATTTTTCATAAAATGGACGAAGGTTAAAAAAAATATAATTTTCACCATTTTGAGTTTTAAACGCCAAATCATACTTGTTTTCATCAAAATCAGTTACCTCCCAAAGTTCTGGAACTTGGAGTATATATTTGGATGTTGTGATTGTTTTGTAGGTCTCCATTTTGAAAAAAATTAATTATTCTCTACAATCTGTGGGAATTTAGTTTTTTCTTCTTCTTTCATACTTCTCCAAAGCTTCCGTCGCTTTTTCATACGCCCATTTTTGCTTGAAATTCACCCAATTCGCTTTAAAAAGCTTGCGCATTAATTTATCGGTGTATCGCATCACGAAAACATGGTAAAGCATATTGGCAAAAACTTTCGGTTTGTTGGGAAGTGCACGAAGCGACATCGAAAAACCGGGCTCCAAATATCGGTTGAAATGCCAAAAACCTCCCGGAATGAAAAGCGCATCGCCATGTTCCATGAAGATTTCATAGCCTTTTGCATATTTCAAAGCAGGGAATTTTTCATAATCTGGGTTTTGATAATCGAGCTCATAAATGGTGTGAACTGAGAGCGGAACTTTGTACAAAAACTTAGACTGCTTTTGGTCGAAGAGTAAAATTCTTTTTTTTCCTTCAAAATGGAAGTGCATAAAATCTCCCAAATCTACGTCGTAATGCATTAAAACATGAGCATCGTTACCTCCAAAAAAAAGGGTAGGAAGTCTTTTAAAAAACTTAATTCCAAGGTCTGGATAGGTGAAGTTTTTCAACAGTTCCGGAAGTCGGTCTGTGATGATGTAAAAGAAAATTCTCAGGTCGGAAGGTTTAGATTTTATCGTGTCAATATAATCTTTCATCTTCATTTTTGTAACGGGCGCATCCGAACTTTTTTTAGCATCTGCAGGTTTGTTGTCGTACAAAGGAACTTCCTGTTCACCAGCTTTTTCACGAATATATTCTAAATTCCACTGGTGGAAAGCAGCCCATCTCGAAGAATAGTTTTTAATAAGAAGTGGCTTTTGCTTTTTAAAATATTTCTCCTGAAAATCTGCTTTGCTAATGTCGTTTACAATATCTACGTTTTCGAGAATCATGCGTTTGGTTTTTTAATGGGAATGATAAAAATACTGTTTTTTTTGAGTTGACAGAATTCATGCCACCAATTATTTTGCTCTTTAGGATGAAAATAAAATCTCTCTTCTAAATAATAATATGAATACTTTATCTTTGCATTAAAGTTCTGAGATGAGAGTCTACAATACCAAGCATTTCCTTAAAATTCTTTTTAGTCTTCATAAAAGTGATACTCTGAAAATTCTTTTTCCGACGATGGTTTTGGTAGGATTGTACTCTTACGGAATGCAGTTTCTTGAGATTGAATATTTACATCTTACGCCAAAATCTAAGGTAAGTAATGTGGGGCTTATTCATACTTTATTAGGTTTTGTGTTGTCGCTTTTACTGGTTTTTAGAACGAATACAGCGTATGACAGATGGTGGGAAGGAAGAAAACTTTGGGGTAAATTGGTAAACGATTCCCGAAATTTTGCCATCAAAATCAATGTTTTGCTGAGAGACGATAGAGATTCTGCCGAACAAATTGCTAAATATTTGAAGTTTTTCCCGCATTTTTTGGCGAAACATCTTTCAAAAGAATCTACACGTTTGGCTTTGGATGAAGATTATTCCGAAATTGAGAAATCGTTGAGAAGTCATGGTCCTGCAGATTTAATAATTCAGCTTACCAATACATTACATCAATTAAAAAAAGAAGGAAAAATTTCTGAGGTTGAAATGTTGTATTTAGACACGCAACTTTCAGGGTTTTTGGATGTTTGCGGAGGTTGTGAAAGAATTAAAAATACGCCAATTCCTTATTCTTACTCGTCTTTTATCAAAAAGTTTATCATTTTATATGTGATGGCTTTACCGATTGCGTATGCAATAAACCTTGGGTGTTTCATTGTTTCGCTTACGGTTTTTGTGTATTATGTTTTGATGAGTTTGGAATTGATTGCCGAAGAAATTGAAGACCCTTTCAATATGGATGAAAATGATATTCCGATGGAAACCATTGCGCAGAATATTGAGAAAAATGTAGACCAAATTATGGGAGAAAAATTGTAAAATTTTAAATCTAAACTTTCATAAATTTCGTAAATTATAACAGAGAAAATTGTGAAAATCAAAATTCAAAATAATAAATAAAATAATAAAAGTGGTACATAAATTAAAGCTTGAAGAACTGAACAGGATTGATGTAGAAACCTTTAAACAAACAGAAAAAATTCCGTTGGTGGTGGTTTTAGACAATATTAGAAGCATGCACAATGTGGGAGCAACTTTCAGAACGGCAGATGCTTTTTTGGTTCAGAAAATTATTTTGTGCGGAATAACGCCACAACCGCCACATCGTGAGATTCACAAAGCGGCTTTGGGAGCTACAGAAAGTGTAGATTGGTCGTATGAAAGCGATATTAATACGGCAATTAACGATTTAAAAAGTCAGGGATTTGAAATTTTAGGAATCGAGCAGACTTCAAAAAGTGTGATGATTTCAGACTTTACTATAAATAAGGATAAGAAATACGCAGTAATTTTAGGAAACGAAGTGGAAGGAATTAGCGATGAAGCGCTTTCTAATGTTGATACTTTTATTGAAATTCCTCAGTTGGGAACCAAACATTCTTTAAATGTAAGTGTATGCGGCGGAATTGTAATGTGGGAGTTTGCAAAAGCGTTAAAATAAAAAAACTGCAATTGTCTAAAAGACAGTGCAGTTTGAAATAAATCTAATAAAAAGTAAAAATGAAAGGCGGCAAAGATACGTTTTAAATTTTCACTAACAAATTTTTTTCGGTAAAATTTTAAAATATTTATCAAAAAAAATCGTTTTCAGAAAATAAATTAATTTAATTTTTTATAAATTAGCACAATGTTTATCAAGGATTATATCTCAAAAGACTTTCCGGCTTTTAGCCTTTCCGATTCTATAGAGTCGGCGAGAGAAATGCTTGAAGATTTTGGATATTCTCATGTATTCATCAAAAAATCCCATCATTTTTTCGGAGCAATTGCCAAAGAATTTCTTTACGAATCTGAAGGTGCGCTAAAAAATCTAGAACATCAAATCGAAAGATTTGCCATTCTGGAAGACAATAATATTATGGATAGTATTCGTTTGTTCTACACGTTCAATGCGAATGTAATTCCTGTAATTAATAAAGGAGAGAAGTATTTAGGGTATATTAATTCTGACGATGTTTTTCAGAATTTTTCTAAATATCCTCTGTTTTCGGAGTCTGGAGCCATACTTACCGTAGAAACTCCTGCAAGAAAATACTCGATGACAGAGATTGCCAATATTGTTGAAAGCAATAATTCTAAATTCTACGGCGGTTTTATCAGCTTAATGTCAGACGAAGTTATTCAGGTGACGATTAAAATAAGTCATGAAAATTTAGCGTCTATTGATGCTACTTTCGACCGATACGATTACCGAATTGTAGAGAAATATTATTCCGACGAAAAATCAGACCTTTTTAAAGATCGATTTGGGTTTTTCCAAAAATTTATAGAAATCTAAGCATGAAGGCAGCCATTTATTCCCAGAAAAAAGATCTCGATACTTTTCTTTACCTGAGTAAGTTCGTTTCAGAGCTCGAAAGCAGAGGTGTAAAATCTGTTTTGTACCAGGAAATGGCAGATGCACTACAATTTTCCAAAATATTTGAAACTTTTACCAACAAACAAGATTTGTTGGAGAAAGAAGTAAACCTATTCTTTACTTTTGGAGGAGATGGTACAATTGTAAATTCTCTTACCTTTATAGAAGACCTTGAAATTCCTATTGTTGGAGTAAACACCGGAAGACTCGGTTTTTTGGCAAGTTTTACCAAAGAAGAAGCTTTCAAAGAGTTGGATGCTATTTTAAAAGGTGATGTAAAGATGAGCCGTCGTTCTGTAATAGAAGTCGTTTCACCCAATTACGACGATCTTTTTCCTTATGCTTTGAATGATGTTACCATTTCAAGAAAAGAAACAACTTCGATGGTAACTATCGATTCTTATATTAATAATGAATTTTTAAATGTTTTTTGGGGGGACGGAGTTATTATTTCTACGCCTACAGGTTCTACGGCATATTCTTTAAGTTGTGGAGGTCCTATAATCTCGCCAAACAACGAAAACTTTGTTATTACACCGATTGCACCACACAACCTTAATGTAAGACCTCTTATTGTAGACGATACGGTAGAGATAAAATTAAAGGTTGAAAGCCGTGTCCCACAATATTCTTTGTCTTTAGATTCTAGATTAATTCATATTGAGACAGATCAGGAAATTGTTATCAGAAAAGCGAAATTTCAGATACTTTTGGTGCAGCCCAATAACTTAAGTTTCTACGAAACAATCCGCCAAAAGCTTCTTTGGGGGAAAGATAAAAGAAATTAACAAATTATATAAAATTCCTTAACTTTACCGGAATTTAAAAACACCCTAATATTATTTATAAAAAGTAACACATGAGCAGAATTTTCCCGGCAGGAGTTGCCACAGGTCAGCTTGTAACTGATATTTTTCAGTACGCTAAAGAAAACAAATTTGCACTTCCTGCAGTAAACGTAATCGGATCGAGCAACGTAAACGCAGTATTGGAAACTGCAGCAAAATTAAATTCACCAGTAATTATTCAGTTTTCAAATGGTGGAGCTTCTTACAATGCAGGAAAAGGTTTAAGCAACGACGGGCAAAAATCTGCTATCTTGGGAGCAATCGCGGGAGCAAAGCATATTCATACTCTTGCAGAAGCTTATGGAGCTACTGTTATTTTACATACAGACCACGCTGCTAAAAAATTATTACCTTGGATCGACGGTTTACTAGATGCAAGTGAAGAATTTTACAAGCAAACAGGGAAGTCTCTTTACTCTTCTCACATGCTAGATCTTTCTGAAGAATCTCTAGAAGAAAACCTAGAAATCTCTGCTAAATATTTCGAAAGAATGAATAAAATGCAGATGACTTTAGAAGTTGAAATCGGCGTTACAGGTGGTGAAGAAGATGGTGTAGACAACTCTGGTGTAGACAATTCTTTATTGTACACTCAGCCAGAAGATGTAGCCTATACTTACGAAAAATTAAAAGCTATTTCTGATAACTTTACTATCGCTGCAGCTTTCGGAAACGTTCACGGAGTGTACAAACCAGGGAACGTAGTTCTTACACCGAAAATCTTAGATAACTCTCAGAAATATGTTCAGGAGAAATTCGGAACAGCAGATAAACCAATCAATTTCGTATTCCACGGTGGTTCAGGTTCTACTTTAGAAGAAATCAGAGAAGCGATTGATTATGGGGTAATTAAGATGAATATTGATACCGATCTTCAGTTTGCTTATATGGAAGGCATCAGAGATTATATGGTAAACAACATCGAGTATCTAAAATCTCAAATTGGAAATCCGGAAGGAGAAGAAAAACCAAACAAAAAATACTACGATCCAAGAGTTTGGGTTAGAAAAGGAGAAGAAACTTTCTCTACGAGATTGGTACAGGCGTTTGAGGATCTAAACAACGTAAATACACTTAAATAAATTATAGTTGATAAATGATGATTGATTTTAAAACACTTTACTCATCATTTATCATTTATTATACATCAATTATAAAGCTATGGCATTCGACTGGTTTAAAAGAAAAACACAAAATATTACCACTTCTACAGACGAGAAAAAAGATGTGCCGAAAGGACTTTGGCATCAAACTCCGTCAGGAAAAGTAGTGGAGCACGACGAGCTGAAAAGAAACAACTACGTTTCTCCTGAAGATGGTTTCCACGTAAGAATTGGAAGTGCTGAGTTCTTCGACATCCTTTTTGACGGGAAGTTTACCGAATTGGATGCTAATGTTGAAAGTATTGATATTCTTAACTTTAAGGATACAAAACCTTATGTAGACCGTCTTAAAGAAGTAAAAGCAAAAACAAAACTTACAGATTCTATCAGAAATGCAGTAGGAGAAGTAAACGGGACTAAAATGGTGGTTTCTTGTATGGATTTTGCTTTCATCGGAGGGTCTTTGGGTTCTGTAATGGGAGAAAAAATCAAAAGAGCAATTGATTACTGTATTGAAAACAAACTTCCGTACATGATTATCTGTCAGTCGGGTGGGGCGAGAATGCAGGAAGCAACTTATTCTTTGATGCAATTGGCGAAAGTACAAGCAAAATTGGCTCAGCTTTCTGAAGCAGGGCTTCTTTACATCGCTTATTTGTGTGACCCAACTTTTGGAGGTATTACCGCTTCTTTCGCCATGACAGCCGATATTATTATGGCTGAACCAGGCGCGTTAATCGGTTTTGCAGGGCCAAGAGTAATTCGTGAAACCATTGGTAGAGATTTACCGGAAGGTTTCCAGACTTCAGAATTCTTACAAGAGAAAGGTTTTGTAGATTTTATCGTAAAACGTACTGAAATTAAAGAAACAGTTTCTAAAACTGTAAAATTATTAGCTGTTAAAGCTTAATATTGATAAAAAAATAATACAATCTCTCTCTGAAAAGGGAGAGATTTTCTATTAAACATGTGGCACGATTGTAGAGCTAAAAGCAATAAGCCAATTGCCAAAAGCTAAAATATGAGAACTTTTAAAATTGTTTTTAATACGCTTCGAAGCTTGAGTTTTAAGAAACTTATGAAGCTTTTTGCTACAGTTTTGCCTCATCCTTTATTTTGTATTTTGGCTTTTTACGCTACTGTAAAAGCGTTTTCAATTGCAGAGAAACTTTATCCTAAAACTGCTTCCAAAAACGGAAGAGGAAACGCCTTCAGACATTCGTTTTGGTGCTGTTTGATTATGATGTACTGCTGCAAAGTTTCGTCCCCAGAAAAAGCCTTACAATTCTGCAAAGAAATTACAGATTTGCACGAAGAACTCTTTCCAAATGAGCCTTTGGAAACTAAAATGGACCTTCATAATAACAAAATCGGGATGAATTATTTCATGGAAATGCTTCCCGGAATTCACCGCCAGTTTTTTGAAAAAAGTTTTTTTGTAGAAGAACTTCAAAGAAAAACCGCTCAAGCAAAGCTATTGCAAGATCTGAATGACGATTTTGATGGCTATTTAGTGTATTTGGAAGAATAAAACTGTCCTAAATATTTCTTAAACCATTTCTTTTTACTTTTAGTATTCTGCTAAATGTCATCTTTTGATTTTAGTTAAAAATTTTCGTTTTTCGTAAATTTATTATGCAAAAAATTAATTAACTATTGTATGATTAGCATAGATGATTTTCAAAAAATTGAAACACGAGAAGAATTATTAGCCTTTTTAGAGAAAAATCAAGAAGAAAACGAAATGTATTCTGAGTTGGTAGAAAAGTACTTTTATGAGGTCGAACTTCGCCAACTTCAAGGTGAGCTTGTAAAGCTTCAAAACTGGATACAGAAAAGCAAAAGAAAAGTAGCTGTTATTTTTGAAGGGAGAGATGCTTCAGGAAAAGGAGGCACAATAAAAAGATTTATTGAGCATTTAAATCCCAGAGCAATGCGATTGGTTGCGCTTAATAAACCTACAGATGTTGAGCGAGGGCAATGGTATTTCCGAAGATATATTAAAGAGCTTCCGAATGAAGGAGAAATTGTTTTTTTCGACAGAAGTTGGTACAACAGAGCTGTAGTAGAACCTGTAATGGGATTTTGTACTCCAGAGCAATATGAAAGCTACATGGTACAAGTTCCGGAGTTTGAACACATGCTTTATGAAGCGGGAACAACCATCATAAAATTTTGGTTTTCTGTAAACAAACAGCAACAGCTTTACCGTTTCAACCGACGATTAAAAAATCCCCTAAAAAAATGGAAATACAGCCCTGTAGACGAGAAAGGGCAGGAACTTTGGGATACTTTCACTTACTACAAAGACCAAATGTTTTCCAGAACGCATAATGCTTTTTCTCCTTGGGTAATTGTAAAATCTGATGATAAACTTAGGGCTAGATTAGAGGCTATTCGATATGTGCTTTCAATATTTGATTATGAAGGGAAAAATAAATCGGTGATTAATGTAAACCCAGACCCGAATGTTGTACAACGCTATTTCAGAATGGTAAAACAAATAGACCTTTAACCTAAAACACAAAATTTACAATGAAAATTACACAAGAACAATTGGAAATATTAAATACTAAAAAAGGTCTTTACGGGTTACTTCAAAACCAACTTTTAGATGCAGATAAAGCCATTAAGTTTGCTAAATATGAAAAACGATTGGCAAAACTTCAGGAAGAAATGATAAAACTGCTGAATTGGACTGTAGAAAACCAAAAGAAAATTGTTATTATTTTTGAGGGGAGAGATGCTGCAGGAAAAGGAGGAGCAATTAGAAGAATTACTGAAAATCTAAACCCGCGACAACATAGAGTAGTTGCTTTACCAAAGCCGGATGAGGTTGAAGAAGGGCAATGGTACTTTCAAAGATACATTCAGCAGTTGCCAAAAGCGGGAGAAATTGTTTTTTTTGATAGAAGTTGGTACAACAGAGCCGTGGTAGAACCAGTAAATGGGTTTTGTACAAATGCCGAGTACGAAGAATTTATGAACCAAGTAAATGAATTCGAAAAAATGCTTTGTAGTTCGGGTGTTTACATCATCAAACTTTATTATTCTATTTCTAAAGACGAGCAAGAAAGAAGATTTTCAGAAATTATTACAAATCCCTTAAAAAAATGGAAGTACAGCGATGTAGATAAAGACGCATTGCATTTGTGGGACAAATACACAGAGTATAAAGAGAAAATGTTCAATAAAACCAATACCAATTTTGCTCCTTGGAAAATTCTTAAAGCCAATAAAAAATCCAAAGCAAGAATAGAATCTTTGGAATATATCTTAAATAAAATTCCTTACACCGTAAAAGATGAGCAAGCTCTTTTGCATGAGGAAATTGATTAATTAATAATAATTGAAGAAGTGAGCTCAGGAATTTATTTCTGAGTTTTTTGTTTGTCTTCATTTAAAACGGAGCATTTAATGATTAATTCAATAAATTTTGCAGGAGCTTTTGTAATCTATTTTTTTTTTGATTAAGTTTAAACAATTAATTTTACTTCCATGGTTCTCAGCAGAATTTGGTCGGCGTTTATTATTATCGCCATCGCAATTGCGAGTATAAAGTACATGTCTTCGGGCAATTATCAAACGATTTTCAACGATATGGTCGTTGGAAAAGGCGGAGATACAGTACAAATTTCAACACAGAAAATGAATGCTCTTACTCCTGTTGTAAGAGATAGTTTGTTGAAGAAAAACGATTTCGAAGAGAACCGAATTCATTATAAAACCGATTCTTTAAAGCAAAATGTTCAGGTTTACCGTGTTCAGCAAACTGATGGTGTGATTGGAACCTCCGAAACAGCAGTAAAAATCTGTCTTGGTTTAATCGGAATTATGACACTCTTCATGGGTTTCATGTCTATTGCTGAAAAAGCAGGAGGAATCAACCTTTTAAGTAAATTAATTCAGCCTTTTTTCTCAAAATTATTTCCTGAAATTCCTAAAAATCATCCCGCTTTCGGACATATGTTGATGAATTTTAGCGCCAATCTTTTAGGTTTAGACAATGCGGCAACTCCTTTTGGATTAAAAGCCATGGAAAGTTTACAAACTTTAAATCCAAATAAAGATACGGCAAGTAATTCTCAGATTATGTTTCTCTGTCTTCACGCGGGAGGAATGACCCTGATTCCGGTTTCTATTATTGCTATACGAGCTTCTATGGGATCTAAAACGCCTACAGATATTTTTCTTCCTTGTATGATTGCAACGTTTGCCGCCACTTTAGCGGCGATGATTGTGGTGTCGTTATATCAAAAAATTAACCTGCTAAAACCTATTGTAATCGCTTATGTTGGCGGAATTTCAGCAATTATCGGGCTTTTAGTGTGTTATTTGGTTCAATTAAGTAAAGAAGAGCTGGATGATTTTAGTAAAGTGGTAAGCAACGGATTGATTCTGTTTATCTTTTTAGCCATCGTTCTAGGAGCAGTTTACAAAAAAATAGATGTTTTTAATGCTTTTATTGAAGGCGCAAAAGAAGGTTTTACGACCTGCGTGAAAATTATTCCGTATTTGGTTGGAATGTTGATTGCCATTTCCCTTTTAAGAACTTCTGGAGTTTTTGAAGTGGTGGTAGACGGAATGAAATGGGTGGCGAATGTAGCCAATTTAGACGCAAGATTTGTAGACGGACTTCCAACTGCGTTAATCAAGCCTTTATCCGGATCCGGCGCAAGAGGAATGATGGTAGACACAATGGCAACTTTTGGCGCAGATAGTTTCCAAGGGAAATTGGCGGCGGTTCTTCAAGGAAGCTCAGATACTACGTTTTATGTAATTGCAGTTTATTTCGGAGCTGTAGCCATTAAAAACACAAGATACACTGTAATTGCGATGCTTTTGGCTGATTTGGTGGGGATTATTACCTCAATTATTCTGGCGTATTTGTTTTTTGCTTAAATTATGAAAGCTTTTATTCAAACTGATTCAAAAGGAGAGTTTTATAATGTCAATGCTTTTATAGCTTATGAAGGTTTTAAAAATTTTGGCTACGAAATAGAAAAATTCTTTGATGTAGATGAAATTTTAGATGACAATCCTGAAAACATTCTCGTTGGAGGAATCGGAAGTGTTAGAAAGAGAATTAGAAATTTAAATATCGTTCGCTCTGATAAGGAAATTGATTATCCTGAAGAATTAAAACCTTTTTTAAAAAGAAAAGTTTGGGAATCAACAATTAATCAAATTTTTTCAGACGCAAATAGCTGGAATATTTTCATTAAACCTAAAAAAGAAGCAAAACTTTTTGCAGGAAAAGTAATTCAAAATGAATTGGATTTTTTGGGAATCATTAATTCGGAAAGAGATATTGAAATACTCTGCTCAGAACTTATTAATTTTAAGACAGAATGGAGGTGTTTTATTCGATATAAAGAGGTTCTTGATATCAGAAGATATAAAGGAGATTGGGATACAAAAATTGACTTGAAAACCGTTCAATCTGCAGTGGGTTCATTTATTTCTCAACCTAGCGCATATGCTTTAGATTTCGGAGTGGATGAAAATGGAGAAACAATATTGGTGGAAGTAAATGACGGACATTCTTTAGGAACTTATGGGCTTTCTTCTTCTCATTATGCAAAGTTCCTTTCTGCAAGATGGAGCGAATTAACTCAAACTGAAGATTATTTAAAATTTTAAACAAAAAAAGCATACAATGATTACCGATAAAGAATTCACCCTAAGATTAATACGCCAGTTAACTCAAGCATTAGAAAAACTGATTTTAGACAAACCAGAAGAAAGTTTAATGCAAAAAGAACTGGATTTTGATTCGTTAATGAAAGATATTTTCAAGTTTGATTTTGTTACGCTGGCTTCAAAATCGAAAGAAGAAATCATTGAAATCGTTCAGGAAAGACAAGAGAGAGATCATAAAGATTATTATGAAATGCTCGCCAATCTCTTTTACTATAACGGAAAAGTAGAAAACAGAGTTGATTATTTAGACAAAGCAAAGACTTTTTATGAACTCTATTTGAAGACGAGCAGTATTTTTTCACTTCCGGTAATCAATAGAATTAATGAAATTTCCAAAAGCTAATTTCTTTTCATTGACTTTTTAAAAGTAGATGATTGTAACAGGCAAACTCAATTAAACATTTCAGATAAAACCATAAAAAAAAGCACTTGAGTAAAGTGCTTTTGTATTTTTAGAAAGTAATGCTGTACGTTCCAGTAGAGGAAACAGGGGCCTTTTCTGCCTTCACATATTTTTTAACCCATCCGATGGAGGTAGAAACAATACAAGGGTCTGAAATTCCGCCAATACGTCTTGCAGAAACAATATTTCCGGCTTTATCTACAGTGTATGCAATCGTGATAGAACCGCTTGCTGTACATTTGTGACTCGGTTGTGCGCCACCTCTTCCGTAAGTTCCGGGAATGTAATCGGTTAGTTTTCTGTCGATGCCAATTTTGCTGTCGCCATTTCCGTCTCCGCCTAAAGGATCTCCGTTGTTACCAATTCCATCGCCAGTTCCTTGGCTTCCAGGATTTTTTCCTCTTCCTTTAATGAGGTTTCCGATGGCTGCATTTCCTTTGCCATCACCATTTCCTTTTGTACTGTTTGCGGTGGTTGCTCCTCCTTTTATTGTGCTTTTAGAAGCGCTAGAACTTGGCTTTTTATTCGATTTTGAATCGTCTTTTTTTGCCACCGTTCTATTGTCGTTCCCTGAAATAGCTTTTTCTTTTACCTCGTTTTTCTTGCTTTCGGGTTGTGGCTCGTTTTTAATAATTGCAGTAGGCTCGGTTTTGCTTTCTACAGGTTCTGTAAGGGTTTCATCTGCTTTTGCAGCTACACTTCCTTCTTGTTCTGCGGGTTCTTCAATACCGTTTCCGTTTCTGTTGTCTCCGAAGTTTACGAGCATTGTGGTTACAATTTCGGGTTGCTTCTCTTCTTCGGTAGGTTTTAATTTATAGATAAAAACAAACAATAAAATTGCCGACCAAATCAAAATAGAGAGTAAGGCACTCTTGATACGGTCTTTGTTGTGCTCGTTTTTATCGATGGTATAGCTTCTCATGTAAGTTGTTTAACTTGATTTGAGATTATTGTTCTTTCACTGTAGCAATGGCGATGTTCAGTTTATGCTTTTCGGCAATTTCCATTGCAAAAACTACATCTTTATGCATTGTGTTTTCGTCTGCTCGAATGGTAAAAGATTTACCACCTCTTTCATTTAAGAGATTTACGACAGTAGCTTCTACTTGCTCTCTTGCAACTGGTTTATCATCTACAAAGTAATTTCCTTCGGCATCAATGCTTACGGTAAGTGGGTTTTGAGTATTATCTGCGGCAGTATCTGCTTTCGGAAGTTTTACATCAATTGCACTTTGGTTGGCGGCGGAGGAAGTCACCATGAAGAATATCAACATCAGCAAAATAACGTCTGTCATTGCTGCAAGGCTGAATTCTGGGTTTGCTTTATTTCTTCTCTGAATTTTCATCGTAAAAGATTATAAAGGTTTGTTGATGATATCTAAAAATTCTCCAGACATGTTTTGAGCATTCAAAACAAATTTATCAATTCTCGTTAAAAGAAGGTTGTATGCGAAGTTTGCAGGAATTGCCACTGCCAAACCAACTGCAGTTTGTCCTAAAGCGGTATAAATCCCTTCAGATAAGGTTTTAGGAGAGAAAGAGCCTTCTGCATGAGATAAGTTGAAGAACGCAATAATCATCCCGATTACTGTTCCTAATAAACCCAACATCGGAGCAATACTTGGTACTACGGCTAAAAGGTTAAGGTTTTTTTCCATATTGGCAACTTCTACCTGCGCTTGAGATTCCATGGCGCTTACGATATCAGAAACGGGTCTTCCTAATCTTGAAATTCCTTTTTCTAAAATTCTTGATTCTGGCGAATTTTGCGTTTTACAGTAGTCTAATGCAGCATCAATCTTTCCGTTTCGAACAAAATCTTCAATATTATTCATAAAGTTAGAATCTGTTTTAGAGGTCATTCTTTTAATAAAGAAAAATCTCTCGAAGAAAAGATAGACAGAAAATACGCCCAACAAAAGCACGGTTACCATTACAATTTTGGCAAAAGCACCTCCGTGGAACATGATGCTCCAAAATGAAAATTCTGCAGTTTCAGCAGAAACAACAGGCGCCGCGGCCTGTGCAAATAAAACCTGAGTAAGTTCTGTTACAAGCATTAATCTGTAATTTTTAATGGTTTAAACGACAAAAATAAAGGAATATTATTAATAACAATCTTAAAAAATGCTTAAAATAAACCTTATGCGCCAAAACAGCAAATTTCTCTCCAAAAATGATGAAGAGAAATGCATAATATGATAAAAGATAAAATCTTAATCTTCGTCTACCTCTATATCGTCTTGCTTAAGTTCGCATTTAAGCCTAAACGGAATTGGGTTTTCTGAGCCTGTATAAAAATCGTCTATTTGACCTTTCCAGATTAGCTGAAGTTCACCGTTTTCGTCTTTTTCAAAGAACAATTCGTTGTCATAAAGATAGGCTTCTTCATCATCAAAAAGATCTACTTCTGTGTAAGAATCTTCGTCTGAATCGTTTATTTGGAAGGTTTTGTCTTCAATCTCAGCAGATTCTATAGGGAAATCAAAAACTTCCATAGAAAGCTGAGGAAAATTGTACTGCAGAGAATCGTCTTCCACATGATCGAGGCTGTCGTCTGTGATAATTTCTACTTCCAAAAAGTGTTGCTGATTACTATAGACCGCTTTGCAATAGGTATTTTTAATATTGTATTTAAGCGTTTCGTCTGGATGGTAAATTTTTAAAATCCCTTTCATTTTTCCTTAAAAAAAGAGCGTATTGGTATGTTTGTTAATTGTTTTAACAAAGATAAAAAATTGACTGAATGTGAAAAATTTTTTCAAATTATTTTTAAAATTTAACATTGAAGAGAGTTTTCACAAAGAATCATTACTTTTGTTTCATTCTAAAATCTTTATTCATGCGAAAAATTGTATTGGGAAGCCTTTTCTGTTTGGGGCTTGCAACGGCTTTTACTTCTTGTCGAAAGACAGATTCACCTCTTACCAAAGTTACGCCGAGTAATATAGATTCTATCGCAGCCAATTATTACGAACAATATTTGAAGTTGTATCCTTTGGAAGCTACGCAGCAAGGTGATGAAAGATATAACGACCAACTTCCCATAAATATAGATAAAGATTTTATTTCTGGCGAAATAGCTTTCTATACTTCTGTACAAAAACAGCTAGAAAATGTAGATTACAAAAGCCTTTCGGATGATAAAAAAGTGGTGTTTGATGTTTTAGATTTTACGTTAAAAGACAAAATTGAAGCATACGCTTATCACCCAGAATACATTCCGTTTACGCAATTTGGAGGTTTACCGCTCAATTTTCCTTTGTTGGGAAGCGGTGAAGGAAGCCAGCCTTTCAAAACCGAAAAAGACTATGAAAACTGGTTGAAGAGAATGGATAAATTCCCAGAATGGGCAGATGCAGCGGTTAATAATTTCCGTGAAGGGATAAATGCAAAGGTTACTTTGCCGAAGAAACTGGTTATTAAGATGATTCCGCAAATGAGAGCGGAAGAAATTATTACTTCTGACCCTGAGAAAAATATTTTTTTCGGACCAGTTAGAAATTTCCCTAAAAGCTTTTCAGAAGAAACTAAAGCTAAGTTTACCAAACTTTTTGAAGAATCAATTAAAAAGAATATTATTCCGTCTTATACAAAATTAGGAGATTTTTTAGAGAAAGAATATTACCTTAAAGCCAGAGATACAGATGGTTATAATGCACTTCCGAACGGAGATAACATTTATTCTTATTATACAAAAAGTTGGACGACAACCAATATGTCTCCAGAAGAAATCAACAAAATTGGTTTACAACAAGTTGCGATGCTTCGTTCGGAAATGGAAAAAGTAAAACAAGAAGTTGGCTTTACAGGTAGTTTGGATGAGTTTATTACATTCGTGAAAAATGACCCCAAAGCAATGCCTTATCAAAATTCTACAGAAGTTTTGAACGCTTTTAATGGAATTTTAACGAAAATTACTCCAAAACTGAAAACAATGTTCAGTGTAACACCGAAAACAAAATTCGAGGTAAGACAAACTGAAAAATTCAGAGAAGCGAGTGCAAGTGCAGAATATATACAAGGAACGGCAGACGGAAAAAGACCGGGGATTTTCTATGTTCCGCTTCCAGACCCTACCAAATTTAATGTAACTTCTGGAATGGAAAGTCTTTTTTTGCATGAGGCAATTCCGGGGCATCATTACCAAGTTTCTTTACAGCAGGAAAACGAAGCTTTGCCTAAATTTATGCGTTTCGGTTGGATTGGAGCTTATGGTGAAGGTTGGGCTCATTATTGTGAAACTTTAGGTCCAGAATTCGGGTTGTACACAGACCCGTATCAAAAAATGGGATATTTGAGCGACCAAATGTTGAGAGCTGTAAGATTGGTAGTGGATACAGGAATTCACACCGGAAAAATGAAAAGAGAAGAGGCAATTGCTTACTTTTTAAGAAATATTGCTTACGACGAAGCGGGAGCAACTGCCGAAGTAGAACGTTATATGGCGATGCCTGGACAAGCTTTAGGTTATAAAATCGGGGCATTGAAGTTCCGTGAGCTGAGAGAACTTTATCAGAAAAAACTGGGAGAGAAGTTTAGTCTGGCTAAATTTCATGATGAGGTTTTGAGCCAAGGTTGTCTTCCTTTGAATGTTTTGACCAGAAAAATGGAAAATTGGGCTAAAAAGCAATAAAATAATTTAAAAAAACACAAAAAAGAATGTTTACAGTAGAACAAATCGAGGAAGCGCACGGTAAAGTTGCTTCGGGAGCAGATTTCCCAAAATACATTCAGGAAATTAAAGATTTTGGCGTAAAATCGTTTGAAACTTGGGTAAAAGACAGTCATACCAAATATTTGGGAGACAATAATTTTAAAACTGAATCTGCACCAAAATATGAAGATTTAAAAATCGAAGATGTTCTCAATAAAGAAGAGTTTCAGCATTGTTTGAAAAAGCATCAGCAAGGACAAACCGATTACATGAAATTCTGTGAAGATTGTGCTGTAAATGGTGTCGAAAAATGGATTGTAGATTTAGACCAATATACCTGCACTTATTTTGACAAAGCAGGCAACGAAGTTTTAGCGGAGGAAATTCCGCATTAATATTTCATAAAAATTTTTAACAATAAAACTCCAGCAAATTTTGCTGGGGTTTTATTGTTGTATGCTAAAATGTTAAGCTTTTACGATGTTGATAATCACTTCGGTAGCTTTTTCCATGCTTTCCAAAGCAACATATTCGTATGGTCCGTGGAAGTTGATTCCTCCTGCGAAAATATTCGGGCAAGGCAATCCCATGTAAGACAATTGCGCGCCATCTGTTCCGCCACGAATGGCTTTAATTTTTGGCTCAATTCCCGCTTCTTTCATCGCTGCAGCGGCAATGTCTACGATGTGCATTTTGCCTTCAAACTGCTGCTTCATATTTCTGTACTGCTCTTTAATTTCGATTTCTGCCGTTCCTTCTCCATGTTTTTGGTTGAATTCAGCAATTTTATCTTCCATGAATTTCTTTCTCGCTTCATATTTTTCAGCATCGTGGTCACGAATAATGTATTGAAGTTTAGCTTCAGAAATATCAGCGTTTAAATCCATTAAATGATAAAAACCGTCGAATCCTTTTGTCGTTGCAGGAGTTTCGTTTGCAGGAAGCATTTGTGCAAATTCCGCAGCCAATAAAACTGCATTTACCATTTTTCCGTACGCATAACCTGGGTGAACACTCAGCCCGTGAATTTTTACCACAGCACCTGCTGCATTGAAGTTTTCGTATTCCAATTCACCAACTTCGCCACCATCCATTGTGTAAGCAAACTCAGCTCCGAACTTTGCTACATCAAATTTGTGAGCTCCTCTTCCGATTTCTTCGTCTGGAGTGAAACCTACTGCAATTCTTCCGTGCTTAATTTCCGGATGAGCGATAAGGTATTCTGCTGCTGTTACGATTTCTGCACAACCTGCTTTGTCGTCTGCTCCAAGAAGAGTAGTTCCGTCGGTAGTAATTAAAGTTTGACCGATGTATTTCTTTAAACTTTCAAATTTTGAAGGAGATAAAGTGAATCCTGTAGCTGCATTTAGCAACAAATCGCTTCCGTCATAGTTTTCCCAAACTTTAGGGTTCACATTTTCTCCGTTAAAGTCTGGCGACGTGTCGTAATGAGAAATAAAACCGATAGTTGGCTTGTCGTCATTCTCAATATTAGAAGGAACATAACCCATGATGTAGCCATTTTCGTCTATTGAAACGTCTTCTAAACCGATATTTTTAAGTTCTTGTGTAATGTAGTTTGCGATTTCCCACTGTCTTTCTGTGGAAGGTGTAGACTCGCTTTCAGCGTCGCTGGTAGAATATATTTTTACGTAACTGATAAATCTATTCAGTAATTTTTCTTTCCAAACTTGGTTAAATTCTATCGTACTCATTATTGATTTTTATAGTTGCACAAATATACGATGTATTCTATCATTGAAGAAAAGGTATGGAAAAGCATTTGAAATATGTTTTATTTCTAATAATGAAGTTTCTAATACTAACCGTTTTGACGCTCGCTTCGCTCGCGCCATCAAAAAATCCGCAGAATTTTCTGCGGATTTTTTTAGAAACTATATAAAAAAACTATACTGCATAAGCAGCTTTATTTTGAAAAACATTGATAACAGAGGTCTTTTCTTTATTCATGTCATGAATTACTTCCACTGTAAAATTTGAAAATTCGTAAAGAATATATTTCAAATGGTTGTTTGTTCTTTCGTTCATCACTTTTCCGTTATGAATAACAAGATTGCATTGATCACGATCTGCTAAGTTTTTAAAATCGTAGAAAGAAATATTCATAGCATTATGTTTTTGAGGTCTTGATTGTAGTATTGCAATTCCTTTACCAAATCTGTCTGTTTTTTAAATGAAAAGTATTTATTTAATGTTAAATTTTTCTGAATAGTCTTGAAATACTTAATTTTAGGTAGTTTGAATAGTTTTTTCAGGATAAAAAAAAATTAAATTTAAAATTAGAAAAAAAGGCGAGGTGCTTAAAGTTTGCGGAATAAAATTTCAAATGCTTTTTTACTGAATTTTAATTATAATGGTTTGATTTTTAATAGATTGTTTAATATAAAATGATTGATAGCAAAATGCACAAGATTTATTATATTTGAGAAAATCAAAATGTAAAAATGTTTCTTACTGAATGTCCGCGAGATGCCATGCAAGGTTGGGGTGAAATGATTCCGACTTCCAAAAAAATTGATTACATCAACGCCTTGATGGATGTAGGTTTTGATGTGCTCGATTGCCTAAGTTTTGTCTCTCCGAAAGCGATTCCGCAAATGGCAGATTCTGCTGAAGTTGCCGAAAATATTGATAAATCTAAGTCTCAAACACAGGTTTCGGCTATTATTGCCAATTATAGAGGCGCCGAAAAAGCTTTGAAGTATGAGGTTGTTGATATTTTGGGGTTTCCGTTTTCAATTTCTGAAACATTTCAGCATAGAAATACCAATAAAAGTCAGGAAGAAGCGTTTGATGATATTGTGAAAATTCACGAGCTTACAAAAGCAGAAAATAAAAGCTTAAATCTTTATTTTTCAATGGCGTTCGGAAATCCTTATGGCGAAATGTGGAAATGGCAAGATGTAGAATTTTGGGCGAGAAGATTTGCTGAAATAGGCATTACAAATATTTTGCTTTCCGATACCACCGGTGTTGCAACAGCAGAAAATATTACGCTTTTGTTTGAAAAAATACCTTCGCAATTTCCTGAAATTAATTTCGGGGCACATTTTCACAATCGGTACGAAGAGTCTTATACCAAGCTTAAAGCAGCTTACGACCAAGGTTGCCGCAGATTCGATTCTGCAATTAAGGGAATTGGAGGTTGCCCAATGGCGAAAGATGATTTGGTAGGAAACATGCCCACAGAACAGGTCATTAACTTTATGAGCGTAGAAAAAGCACCTCACAAACTGAATTTACTAAATTTTGAAAGCGCTTACAATAAAGCGAAAGATGTGTTTCATTTTTAAATTATGAATAAGTTCTATCTAATAATATTTACTATTTTAAGTCTTACATTAAAAGGGCAGTTAAAAGAAATTGATGAGCTTAAAAATATTGGAACAAGGTATGATTCAATGCTTATTGCTTATCAGAAAAAAGCTAAAGATTCTCTTTCTCATCTTAAAAAAGACATACGTAATGAGATTATGGCTGCAGAAGAAGCAAAGATTTTTGAAAAGCAAAGAATTGAGGAAAGAATTCAGTTAGCTAAAATTAAAAGTCGAGAACTGGAAATAGAAAAGTTAAAAATCCCGCAAAAATTTTTAAGATGTGAGGGCAATGAAGATTTCCAAATGCCTGATTTTTCAAATAAGCCTAAGTATAAACCTACCGTAAGTAAGATAAAAACAAAAGAAAGTGACGACAAAGATAATTTGAGTAGCGTAGTTACTTTTCAGGTTACAGCAGATGGTTTTATAAAAAATGTAGTGGCATCAGGAGAAAATGCTGAATTTAACAGGGATTTAGAAATTACTCTTTATAAATTAGCGAAATGGACTCCAAGATGTAATAAAGGTTTTGCTAAAACTGAGAGTTATAAGCTACCTGTAAAAATGAATTTTAAATAAAGAAAATATGACTTCAAAAATAACATATCTCGGCGATTTAAGATGTTCAGCTGAACACCTACAATCAGGAACTATTATAGAAAGTGATGCACCGACAGACAATCACGGTAAAGGTGAAAAGTTTTCGCCAACAGATATGTGTGCCACTTCTCTAGCAGAATGTGCTCTTACAACGATTGCTATTTTGGGAAAAGATAAAGGTATTAATATTGATGGCGCTTATTGCAATCTTCAAAAAATAATGGCAACAAATCCTAGAAGAATCAGTGAAATTGTTTGTGAATTTATATTTAAAGACCAATATACTGACGAGCAGAAAAAAGCGATTGAAGAAATTGCTTTCAATTGTCCGGTTTCCAAAAGTTTACATCCAGATTTGAAACAAACGCTTACATTTGTTTATAAATAAAATTAAAGTCTCAGATTTACTGAGACTTTTTTAATTTCCTTCCAAAATCTGCTCTGCGGCGGTTTTTGAAGTAACTTTTTCAATTACTCTTGTGCAGATTCCGTTTTCGTCGAAGATAAATGTGGTTCTTACGATTCCCATATAGGTTTTCCCGAAAGTTTTCTTTTCTTGCCAAACTCCAAATTTTTCAATGATTTCTTTGCTTTCATCAGCTATTAAATCGTAAGGAAAGGAAAATTTATTGTGGAAGTTCTTTTGTTTTTTTACAGAATCTCCGCTAATTCCAAGAATTTGAAATCCCGCTTTTTCTAGTTGAGAATAATTGTTGCTTATATTACACGCTTCTACCGTACAAGTTGGCGTACTCGCTTGTGGATAAAAGAAAATGACAAGTTTTTTACCGTTAAATTTTTCTGAATTGATTGTTTCACCATCCTGATTTACACTTTCGAATTTTGGTAAAGAGTCTCCGACTTTCAGCATATTTTTTAATTTTGTTCAAATTTAGATTTTAAATGACAAAAAAACAAAGAGCCGAGCTCATTCAGCTAGAACTTGAGAGATTGTATCCAGAAGTTCCTATTCCGTTGGATCATACCGATGTTTATACCTTAATGGTTGCTGTTGCGCTTTCTGCTCAAACAACAGATAAAAAAGTAAATGAAGTAACACCAGAGCTTTTTGCTGTTGCCGGAACGCCACAAAGAATGGCAAAATTGGAAGAGTTTCAAATTAAAGAGCTGATAAAAGAAATTGGTCTTGCGAATACAAAAGCGAAGAATTTGAAAAAAATGGCAGAGCTTTTATTAGAAAGACATGATGGAGTTGTTCCTCAAACGTATGAAGAACTCGAAGCGCTTCCGGGAGTGGGGCATAAAACCGCTTCTGTGGTGATGAGCCAAGGTTTTGGATTTCCCGCTTTTCCAGTAGATACGCATATTCATCGTCTGATGACGCAATGGAAGCTTACATCAGGGAAAAACGTTGTAGAAACTGAAAAAGATGCTAAAAAACTATGGCATGAAAGCGTTTGGAATAAACTTCACCTCCAAATAATTTTTTATGGAAGAGAATATTCGCCTGCAAGAGGAAACGGGGAGAAAGACTTTCTCACCAAAATGCTTTTTGAAAAATAAAACATTCACCTGATTTTTTTGTAGAAAAGAGGTAAAAAAATCAGGTGAATTTTATAAAAATCAATTAAAGGCCTACAACAAATCCAACGGTAGGAATAAGTCCGCTAGAAAAATTACTATTGTTACTGGAGTATAAAACATTATACATTAAGCCTAATTGTAAATAAGAATTGTTACCCATTCTCTGTAAATAACCGCCCCCTAAATAAAGAGCCGTTTCTTCATCACTTGCAGAAAAATCGTAGTATTTGTCTTTGTAATTGATGAAAAATTGCTGAAGATTTCCACTCAGGTAAAAAGATCTTGCAAAATAATAGTTTACGAATGGCCCTACGCCAAACATAGTAGAGTTGAAATAATCTGAAGTTTGCCACATTACAGTTCCCGTAATTCCTCCCTCAAGATTATCGGTAATTCTGTAACCAACTCTTGGGGAAGCTTGTAGATTAAAAGTTGAGTTGCTGCCAAAACCGAACCCTATTCCGCCTCCAAATGTCCATTTGTTTGCAGGGGCTGTTGAAGTTCCGATTACATTTTGAGAAAAAAGAGAAGCCGAAATAGATAATAAGGCTAGAAATGCTATTTTTTTCATGTTTTACATTGTGTATTTATGTTCACAAGGTAATAAATTTCTCTGATTCAATTTACAAGATATTATATGATTTTGTGTTTTAAATATTCCATCATGTTTAAAATGTAAATAAATTATAAAACAGAAATAGGTTATCACTTTTATCAATCCTTTATATTATCGCTTTTTTTACGTGAATGAATATCGTAATTTTGCCGTGTCAAACTAAGAACTCCCGTTAAGAGTTTCGTAAAATTGAATAGAATGAAAGTAGTAGTAGGTCTCTCTGGAGGCGTAGATTCAAGTGTAACAGCGTATTTGTTGCAACAACAAGGGCACGAAGTTGTGGCTCTTTTTATGAGAAACTGGAACGATGCTTCCGTAACTTTGGAAGACGAATGTCCGTGGATTGAGGATAGTAATGATGCCTTAATGGTGGCTCAGAAATTAGGAATTCCTTTTCAGGTAATCGATATGAGCGAGCTTTACAAAGAAAGGATTGTAGATTACATGTTTGCCGAATACGAAAAAGGCAGAACCCCCAATCCAGACGTTTTATGCAATAGAGAGGTAAAATTTGATGTTTTTATGAAAACCGCCATGTCTTTGGGAGCCGATAAAGTGGCAACGGGACATTATGCAAGAGTAGATTCTACTTTCGATGAAAACGGCAAAGAAATTTTCCATCTTTTAGCCGGAAAAGACAATAATAAAGACCAATCGTATTTTTTATGTCAGTTGAGCCAGGAGCAGCTTTCGAAAGCGTTGTTCCCAATTGGAGAGCTTACAAAACCAGAAGTAAGAGAAATTGCGAAAGAAATTGGTTTGGTAACGGCAGATAAAAAAGATTCTCAAGGATTGTGTTTTATCGGAAAGGTAAGTTTACCGCAATTTTTACAACAACAGTTGGTTCCGAAAGAAGGAGAAATTGTTGAAATTTTTAAAGATTCGCCTCTTTTTGCAGAAGAAACACCCAAATTTTCATCAAAACAGGAAGAATTGGAGTTTTTGAGCAGAAAAATTCATTATAAAAAATCAGACGGAAAGGTAATTGGAAAACATCAAGGTGCTCAATTTTTCACCATCGGACAAAGCAAAGGTTTAGGAATTGGCGGTCATAAGGAAAGTTGTTTTATTATCTCTAGAGATATGGAAAATAATATTCTTTTCGTAGGTGAAGGTCATCAATTTCCTGGTTTGTTGAAAAAAGCCTTGAAAATTGCTAATTCTGAACTGCATTGGGTAAGAGAAGATCTTCGTTTGAAAAACGGAGAATCGATGGAGGTAATGGCAAGATTCAGATACAGACAGCCTTTGCAGAAAGCAACTTTGTATCAGTTCGAGGATGGTTTTTATGTTGAATTTGAAAACCCTCAATCTGCAATCGCTGAAGGGCAATTTGCTTCTTGGTACAACGGCGAAGAGTTGTTGGGAAGTGGCGTAATTTCTTAATGAAAATAAAAAGTACAAGGTGAGTTCGGGTTTCTAGCCCCGATCGTAGCAATTGTTTGAGCTCATTTTCGGGATTTCGGCGGCGAAGCCGCCGCCGAAACCCCGAAAATAGCGAGTGCGGAGAGCGGGAATGGCTTCTAAAAAATTAAAATTTCTCATTGGTCGATATAATTTCAACGTTTATCTATACAAAAGGCTTATTCTTCTATAAGCCTTTATTTGTGCGGTTTTAGGGCATGTGAATTGATTCTTTTAAAACAAGAAAGCAATTAATTAACCTTAAAATAAAAGTCTTATGAAAAAATTAGTTTTTGCAGCAAGTTTATTTGTTGCCGTTGCAGTAACAGCACAGAAAAGAGGAGTTGAGGTACAAAAAGATAGAGTAGAATACCAACATCAGCAAAATGATTTCTACGGAATTCGATTAACGAGCCACCAAGAAAGACAAATAAAGTCTTTGGAAAGAGAAAGATTGAATGAGCGTGCATATGAAATGCGTTTGAAAAAAATCTTAACAAAAGACCAGTACTTTAAATATGTTCAAAACCAGAAAAAAGGAGGTGAAAAAGACAAAAAGTGGAGCATAACAAACCTTTTAGATAAAAAAATAGACCGAAAATCAATTTCGATCTATTTTTTTTAGGAAACGAGCCAATCTTTAAAGTCTTTTACACGTTCTCGGCTTACGGTAATTTCTTCTTCGGGTTGAAACTTGAGCTCAACTTTATAATTGGGTGAAGTATGTATATTTTTTATGTAATCTGAATTGATGATGAACTGTCTGTTGGTTCTGAAAAATTTTTGATTATCAAGAACTTCGGTTAATTCATCTAAAGTAAAATCAGAAGGGTAAGCTCTTTCCTGAGTTTGAAGATAAACGATTTTATTTTCGCTATAAAAACAACTGATTTCTGAGGTTTGAACAATTTTTAAATTATAACCAATCTTTACCAAAACTCTGGATAATGTAGATTTGTCTTTTTTTATTAATTCTTTGATTTTTTGAGAATTAACTTCGTTATTTGAAGGAATAAATGACCTGAATTTTTCTATTGCCGCACCCAAATCTTCGTCCATTATCGGTTTTAAAAGATAATCGATGCTGTTCAGTTTAAAAGCTTTTAAAGTATATTGGTCAAAAGCGGTAGTGTAGATAATAAATGCTTTTGTTGGAATCTTCTCAAAAATATCGAAAGAAAGACCGTCGCCCAAAACAATATCCGAAAAAATAAGTTGTGGATGCTCGTTTTTAGAAAACCATGCGACACCATCTTCCACAGATTCAATTTTTGCGATGAGGTCAATGTCCGGAAATTCGCTGAGCATTCTTTCCAGTTTTCTTGCGGCAGGTTTTTCGTCTTCGATGATGATGGTCTTAATCATTGTGTGTGGTTTCAGTTTTTGAAAAGATAAAAGTAATTAAAACTTTTTTATTTCTTTCTCTAAAGTTCTGCGTTCCCAATCTGGGTTTAGAATAAAAATTTGTAAAGCTTTTACCAAAAGAATGATTGCCCAAACTCCGAGAATGATGCAGCCATCAAAGCGGTTAATATCAAATGTTCCGTTGTCTATTGTGTCTGAGAAAAACAGCAAAACCGAGACAATTCCGAACCATAATAATCCTCTGTAGAATCTTTTAAGTTCTTTTACTCTTTCTTGTGCTTTTTGAAATTCCATGATGTTAATATTAAATTAGTTATTAGTTTTTATTTAAAGTGATTTTGATTGTCTTTTATCTTCCTCCATCAATTGTCTGATTTTCTTTTCTTCCCAGTCTTTTCCGATTCCGAAGGTTGAAACAGCATGCGCTACAATCCCGATTCCCCATCCCAACATTGGCCAGTAAAACCACAAATGTTCGGGAGATGTAAGTACGTTTACAATAATTAAAAAAGGAATTACTAAGCAATATGAAGTAAGGTTTCCGTAAAATCCTTTAAGGTCTTTCACTCTTTTTGCTGCTTTTTCGTACGCTAAGTTTTCTTTGTTGTAAGTAAGATTTTCCATGATGTTTTTATTTTAAATTGGTAATTGTTTGTTTTTGTTGAGACAAATGTAGTACGGAAACTTACCTCAAATCAATTTAATATGACCGAACGGTAGAATTTGCTTACTGAACTGTAAAAATCCTGACTCATTGAGAATCAGGATTGTTTTTTAACCTTTAAAATGATTAATTCGGGTTTTTAATATAGAAAAGGAATCAGCATTTTGGTCTTTTTGCGATACGTTTCATAATCTTCACCGAAGGTTTCCAGAAGAGCTTGTTCTTCCACCTTAATTCTGTATCTAAAAGCGATAAAAACCGGAACAAAATTTACGATTAAAGAAATCCAGTTGTTTTGAAACATACCTAACCCAACAAACGGAAGCAATGCAAAAGTGTAAGAAGGATGTCTTAAATAACGATAAATGCCGTCTTGTTTTATTTTATGGTCTTTTCGAATACTCACATCAACGGTAAAATATTTTCCGAGACTTTTAATAATTAAGTATCGACAAACAACACCCGAAATAATTAATAATAAACCAACAAAATAGATCCACATGCGGTCTGCAATGGGAGATTTTAAAACAAATTGAATTAAAATTCCGAGAAAAACGGAAGGTAAAATTACCAGCCAAAGAATATTTAAAGACGATTTGTCTTTTTTCTGAGCAGAATTTTCAGATTTCAGGATTCTTTTGTAATAGATCTCGCTGGAAAACCAAATCGCAATAGAAATGTAAAAAATTGTGATGAGAGTTGTCATTCTATTTATTTTTTTCCATTAATTCTCTAATTTTTTTCTCTTCCCAGTTTCTTCCAATGGCAAAAACGCTCATTCCATGGGCAATAAGACCAATTCCCCATCCTAAAAGACACCAGTAGAACCAAAGATGATTGGGCGATGTGATGAAATTCAGCACTATTAAAAACGTGTTTACAATAATGTAGCTTATCAGATTAGAGTAAAAGCTTTTCAATTCTTTTACGCGTTTTTGCGCTCTTTCGTAGGTAAGATTTTCGCTGCCTTCAATTTTTTCTTCTGTGATAGGTTTTGATGCTAAAACAGGAAGTTTTACTTTAAAAAAGGATTCAGATTTCTCTATAAACACATTTTTTTTGGTTAAAAGAGAGTATCGCTGCACGATATTCGCCAAACCAATTCCTGCGCTTTCCTTTATTTGTTCTCTCGCTTGAAGGTTGTTTTCAATACATAAACAATCGTTTTCGGTAAAAACTTTGATGATTAAAGGCTTCGACGAAGTTGCAAAATTATGCTTAATACAATTTTCCAATAAAAGCTGTAGAGAAAGCGGAACGACAAACTTCCTTAAATCATTTTCATTCACATTAAATTCGAAATCTACGCTGTCTTCAAACCTCGTTTTCAGCAATTCGCAATAGGTTTTTGCAAAATCTATCTCATCTTGCACGGTTACCAGTTCTTTGTCTTTTTGTTCCAAAACGTATCTGTAAATCTTTGACATTGAAGCAGTAAACTTCTGTGCCTGTTTTGGGTTTTCGTCTATTAACGAACTTAAAACATTCAAAGAATTAAAAAGAAAATGAGGATCGAGTTGGTTTTTTAAGCTTTCAAATTGTGCATTGGCAGATTTGGCAATCAGTTTTTGTTCTACAACTTCCTTTTTCGATGTTTTTTTCAGTTCTTCCATGAAACCTTTTGCATGGAGAAACGCCGAAATTAAAAGTGTGAGGTTGATCATAAACCAATTCACAAAATTGTATTTTCCGGAAAAAAATTCTGCGGGAGTAGCTGCTTTTTGGTAAATCACAAAATTTACATAATTGCAAACATAAACGAGTATAAAGTTGACGATAAGCAAAGAAACGATACTAAGAATTGCTCGAGTTCTCGTGGCTTCAGACCACGGAAATTTACGGTTCAGAAACTCATTCACAAAATGATTCCCGCAACCTAAAAAAACAGTGTACATCGCCGAAATAGCAAGTGTGAGAAAAAACGAGCGTATACTTTTCTCCTCATTTACAAAGAGAAAAAAATACATCGATGTACCAATCGATACATACATAAGACCAAGCAAATCTTTGCGTTTCATCATAATCAAAGAATGATTTTAATATTGAATTTTTAGACGAAATTTCATCAAAAAACATTAAAAAGTATCAAAAAAGACAAGTTTTAATTACTTTTTATCAAGATTAATGAAATATTCAGCTTCTGCTTTTCCCCAATTTGGGTCTAGCGTTGTTGCTGGTTTATAAGTTTCAAATTGCTGAAGAGCCGCTTTAAACAAGTCCATTCCTTTTGCTTTGCTTCCGCCATATTGTTCCGGAGTAAAATAAATATCTTCCGCTCTTATAAGGGTTACTCTTGGGTTTTCTCCATTTAAAGATTGTGCTTTTTCTATGGTTTCCTGAGCTTTCATTCCGAAAGTCATATATCTCTGCATTGGGTTTACCATCATTTTTAGAGAATAAATCATTTTTTGTAGCAAATAAATTTCAGAATTATCAGGTTCAGAAGCCATTGCAGCATCTACAAATTTTTGTGCTTGATCTGCTGTTGCGTCTAATTGATCCAATTTGTTTTCTCGCATTAAAACTCTTCCTTTTTGAATGTAAGAAAATGCAGCGTAATAATTGGGCAACCATTTTCCCTTTTCTTTTTCTGCAATTCTTTGGAAATCATTCGCTAAAGTATGGAAGTCTTCCGGTGTTTTGCAGGTTTCAATTTTGGCAATTTTTTCGCCCATTATTTTTTCGTAAGTAGTCTGTGCAAAAGCTGTTAAGCTGATTAAACTTAAAGCAAAGCTTAAAAATAGTTTTTTCATGATTCAATTTTAATTAGGTTAAAGATAATTGATTTTTAAAGATTATTATTGATGGCATCCTGACTTTTATCGACACCAAAACTGATGAACATTCCTACAAAGACAAAGGTATTCACTGGCGGAACAACCGCTGTTCTGTAATTTCCATCGGTAGAAAAATTGTAGCCGTAGATATTTTTTCTGCCTAAAACATTCGAAACGCTTAGAACAAGTACAGTAAAAGCTTTCGCATCTTTCTTCCCTAGATTTGGAAGATAATTAAAACTAAAATTCAAAGAAGAAAAATCTTTCAAACTGCCTTCATTTCTGATGATATTTTCGCCATTTTCAGTAATAATATCATAATAAGGGCGCCCTTTTGCGTAATTGAAAGATAGATTGGTTCCAAATTTCAAATTCGGAAAAAACCTTTTGGCAACAACAGAAACGGTGTGTTCTGCGGCAAAATTGGGTTTCAAACTCATCGGATAATTTAGGAAATCTCTTTTCGAATCCAAGAACGAATAACTAATCCAATAATCGATATTTTCAAATGTTTTTTTATCTCTGAAAAAGAACTCGATTCCTTTAGCAAAGCCATTTCCGTTATTATTTACGGCAGTTTGTACCGCTTGATATTGCCCCGGAATATTGGCGATGTTCTGAACTTTTATCAAATCATCATACTTTTTATAGAAAGCTTCGAAGCGCAAACTTCTTCCGTCCGTATTTCTTTGAAGCTGAAAAATATAATGTTGCGACTGCTGAAAATCTAGTTTTGCCGATGAATTGATGTATTTATTTTCCGGATTTTGGTAGAAAATTCCGTACGCAAGCGAGGTTGTCCATTCTTTTGCCAATCGATAAGCTAAAGCAATTCTTGGAGCAAAATTGGCCGCTTTTAGAAAAGAAGAGTATTCGGTTCTTGCGCCAATTTTAGTTGAAAAACGGTTGCTGAAACCCAAATCTGTTTCCACAAAAGCAGAAGAAATAAGGTCTGAGTAATTTTTATGAATATCTTCTACCGAAAGATTTTCTTTCGCATGATTCAGTTCGAAACCACCTCTTACAGCAGAAATTCTGTTGATTTTTCTTTCTAAAACAGCTTTAAAGTTTAAATAATTTCCGTCATTAATCATTCGTGTTTCACCGTTGGAAACATCATTATTTTCTGTTGAAAAATTTAAATCTGAACGATTAAAAGTGTACGAAGAACCGAGATTTAGTAAATATCGGCCAAATTTCTGACGATACGAAAGCGTGTGAAAAGTGTTTGCTCCTTTTAAATGTACCGAAGAATAATCGTAATCGGGTTCAAAGCTTGGCGTTTTTACGCCCATCACATTGCTGTTGAACAAGCCGTAGTATTTTAAAAAACCGCCTGATTTTGTTTTAATTCTAAAATTTGCATCACCATTAAAACCGCTCGGTGCTTCAGAAAAATTGGTGTTAAAGATCAAGATTTCCTGCATTAGTTTTAGGTTAGAATATCCTGCACTCGCTCCATAAGAATATGTTTTCTCTGAATTTACTTTTTGCATGGAAGCGTTTAAAAAGATAGGAGCAACGCCAAAATCATATGAAGATTGGTCTGGTAAATCTACACTTTCGAGCATTAATGCGCCAGAAAGAGCCTGTCCGTACAATGCAGAATAACCGCCGCTGGAGAAAATATTTCCTTTAAATAATGAGGTGTTGAAGCGGTCTCTTCCCGCAATTCCCGGGACAGAATTGGTGAAATAATTATTGATTAAACTTCCATCCATAAAGATTTTTGCCTCAGAACCCGTTCCTCCACGAATGAAAAGACCTTCTGTTTCTCCTACTTTTTGCACTCCGGGAAGGTAATTTAACGCCGAAGAAATTTGTCCGTCTGCGCCGGCTGTTGTATAAATGTCGATGGGAGAGAGTAGAGCGGTTGCTCGGTTTTTGTCGGACGCTTCAATGGAACCTGCAGAAATCACAACGGCATCAATTTCACTGATTTGCTCTTTAAGCTCGGCGTTGATTGTAATGTTTTGATTTTCAATAATTAAACTCTTTTCTGTTTCAATGTATTTTGAATGGGAAAACTGTAAAATATGGTTTCCTGTTTCTGAGGTTTCAAAAGAATAATTTCCTTCAGCATCTGTTGTCGCGCCGTCGTAAGTATCTTTTAAAGTTACATTTACCTGAGGAATTCCCTTGTTTTTGTAACTTACTTTTCCCGAAATTTTAATCTGTGAGGATAATGAAACACACCAAAAAGCAAAAGTTAGTAAGAGTATTCTAAAGTAAAAAGTTTTCATCGGCTGATAATTTGATGTAAAAATACACAGTTCAAAAAAGCGGATCAATAAAATTTAGCTGAACGGTATTTTTTCGACACCGAACCGTAGCTTAATTTAGATTTAAAGCATTTTGGGCTTTTCAGACTGAATATTATCCTTATCTTTAGTATCATTAAATCAAATAAAAATCAAAAATGAATTTAAAAGCATTTAGTTTATTAGGAAGTTTTGCTCTTTTCGCTGTGTCTTGTGGTACATGTAAAACATTCGACATCCAAGGAAAAAGCGGAACGCAGACTGAAGGAACTGCAAAATTTACTCAAAAAGGAGACCGTGTAGTTTTGAAACTGAAAGTAAATAACCTTACACCCGGAATTCACGCAGTGCATATTCATGAAAAACCAGATTGCTCTGCTGCAGATGGAACTTCTACTGGAGGACACTGGAATCCTGCGAAAGACGACCACGGAAAATGGGGAGCAGACCATTTCCACATGGGAGATATCGGAAATCTTACAGCCGATGCGAATGGGAAAGCCGAGTTAAGTTTTGCTACCGATAAATGGTGTATGGATTGCAGCGATACTTCTAAAAATATTATGAATAAAGGATTAATTATTCACGCTGCTGCTGATGATTTCCACACGCAACCTACGGGAAATGCTGGTGGAAGAGTCGGCTGTGTTGAAATTAAATAATTTCTTTTTCTTACATAAAAATGCCGGTTTTTTAAGCCGGCATTTTTTTATTCTTTAATAAGATTTAATTCTCCAAAATATTTTTTAAACTTTTGAATTTTTGGACCTACTACAGCGCTACAATAAGGTTGTGTAGGGTTTTCATTATAATATCCTTGATGATATTGTTCTGCAGCCCAGAATTTTTCAAATGGGGAAAGCTCTGTTACGTACGTTCCTTCCCATCTTCCTGATTCTTGTGAGGTTTTAATAGCTTCTTCTGCTTTTGCTTTTTCAGCATCATCTTTATAATAAATTACTGAGCGATATTGTGTACCGATATCGTTGCCCTGTCTGTTGAGCTGGGTTGGGTCGTGCAAAAAGAAGAAAACATCCATTAATTGTTCATAAGAAATAAGGTCTGGATGATACGTGATTTGAACAACTTCTGCGTGACCAGTTTCGCCAGTGCAAACGTCTTGGTAAGTTGGGTTGTCTTTATGACCTCCCGAATAACCAGAAATGGCAGATTCTACACCTTTTAGCATATTAAAACAGCTTTCTACACACCAAAAACATCCTCCTCCGAAAGTAATTTGTTCCAATTGATTGTTGCTCATTTTTTGAATCGTTTTTAAAATTAATTGCTTTAGAAAAAGCCAATCAAAAATAAGGAAAAGTTTTTCAAAATTAGACTTTAAGTAATGCTTTATGACTTCATTTTATGTTAAATCAATCAAAAAAAAGCACCCTAAAAAGGATGCTGTATGTTGATTTGAAGGAAACAGTTATTATTTTTCCCAAACTAAAGCACTTGCGCCTAGAATAGCTGCATCTGCTTCGTCTAGTTCTGAAAATACCAACCTTACTTTGTTTCTGAAAATTGGAAGAAGGTTTCTTTCCATGTGAAGTTTGGTAGGTTTTAGGATGAAATCTCCAGCTTTTATAACCCCACCAAATAAGAGAATCGCTTCTGGCGAAGAGAACATTACAAAATTAGCTAAAGCTTCCCCGAGTTTTTGCCCGGTATATCTGAAAACTTCTTTTGCAATTGGATCATCTTTCAATGCACATTCGTGTACTGTTTTAGAGTTGATGGCTTCTTCAGGATATTCATTCAACATTGATTCTGGAAATTCTGCTCTCATTTTTTTTGCAGTGATGGCAATTCCTGTTGCTGAAGCGTAAGCTTCTAGACTTCCTTCAGAACCAGTGCTCCAATGTTTTCTACCACCAGGTTTTACGATGGTGTGACCGAGTTCACCTGCAAAACCGTCATGTCCGTAGATTAATTTTCCTCCTGCGATAATTCCGCTTCCTACACCTGTTCCAAGGGTAATCATGATAAAATCTTTCATCCCTCTTGCAGCTCCGAAAAGCATTTCGCCTACTGCTGCTGCATTTGCATCGTTGGTAATTTTTGTTGGAAGATTGAATTTCTTAGTCATCATTTCCGCAAAAGGAATTACACCTTTCCAAGGAAGATTAGGAGCGTGTTCTATGGTTCCAGAATAATAATTGGCATTCGGAGCGCCTACTCCGATACCGTCGAAATTTTTTTCTCCACTATTTTTTTCAATAAGCGGTAAAACAGCTGTATATAAAGCATCGATAAACTCCTCTACGGTAGGATATGCATCTGTACTAATGCTTCCTTTCTCCAGTACTTCGCCTCTATGGTTTACAACGCCAAATTTTGTATTTGTTCCACCAATGTCTATTCCCAGTGCAACATGTTTTGATAGATCTACTAATGACATTTATTTCTTTTTGGGAGCTAAAGGTAAAAAAAATATTGAGAAAAGTAATTTTTTTATGTTTTTACAATTAAATTATGTGTTAAAAATGTTGCTTTTGGCATAAGATTTAAAATGATTCCCCAATTCTGAAATAAAAAGCCCAATCGTCTTTCCCTCTTGCAACATCTACCCCGAAACGCATATTGGTAGATTTTACGGCAGTATATCTTGCGCCTATACCCACAGTTGGGTACAATTTCCAGTTGAATTCTTCAATATCTGAACCGTAAATAGTTGCAAGACCTGTAAACCCAACCAATCCAAATCTTTTCGGCAGCTGATAACGGAATTCTGTTTGCACATCAAATTTACCTGTTCCTCGATATTTTCCATCGGCATAACCCCTAAGATCTACTCGTCCTAAAACTACTTGCTTTTGGAATTCAAGGTCTTTTGTGCCGAATTTAGAATTAGCTCGAAAAACCCACACGTTATTTCGCTTTGTCGGTACGTAGGCATTGATGTAAGCATTAACTAAACCAAAACTTTCTGTTTCGTTCATCCATTTTGGATAAGCTGTATATTGAAAGGATGCTTTTATACCTTTGGTCGGAAAATAAACATTGTTTCGGGAATCATGAAGATAAATGAGTTGTAAAGAACTCGTTGTAAGTGTAGATTCAGTGGGAAGTTCTTCAAAAACGGTATGCGCCTTGTCGTAATAATAACCTAGACCTACATAATTTTTTTTATAAACTTTTCTGAGCGCTCTTAGCGTAAAAATTGAGGTCTTTGAATCGTAATCGTAGAATCCTGTTTCAATTTCTGGTTCGTCTAAATAAGTTTGAAAAGCATAATTTCCAAAGCCTCCCATCGCACTTACTCGCCACTTGTCTTCATCAAAATAAAGTTTAGCAAAAGCAGCCACAAAATACGAACCTTGTGTAGTTCCAATCGCAGAAATTCCAGCCGTGGAACGAGGGCTTATCGTATCTCTATGATTCATCCTAAAAGTGGCCAAACCAATACCGCCGTACATTAAATCTTGGCTTTGGCTGTAGCTTAAATAGGGAATAGGGGTGATTTCTACTTTCTTTTCTTTTTTCCGAATGGTGTCTTGGGCAAAAGTGATAATAGGAAAACATATTGCCAAAACGAGGGGAGTAATATTTTTCATGGTGATTAGCTTCTTTTGTAAATTTAATAAAAAAAGAAAGGCTAAATCATTTAAAAAACCATGAATTTCAAAAGGTTAAGCGATTGTTTTAGTCTTTTTTCTTCTTCCCCACCAAATTAGAAAACCAGTTACAGGCAATGAAGCAAGCATTAAACTTACGATAAATGCAATGATTTTTGTAGGTAAACCTAAGATAGAACCTACGTGTACATCATAGTTTGCAGCGACAGCTTTCTCTCCTAAATTTTTGTCGGAATGGTCGTGTGTATGAAGTAATTCTCCTGAATTTTCGTCGAAAATTAAACTTGCATTTTTATGGTACGAGTAAGAGAGATGTCTTACAAACACCGAAAAATTCGGATGTTCGTGGTCGTCTAAATGCGGATGTCCTAAGTCAACAGAAAAAGCAAAAGAGTCCGGATATTTTTCTTCTACAGTGGCGATAACTTTGTCTAAAGTACTTTCGTTGCGCATTTCAATAGGCGCTTTTGTCGTGATGTGAGAGAAATCGGGATATGTTGTATTTCCGCCGGAAAAGATTACATAAATCATCGTTTGTACGATAAAAAACGCGTAAAAAAGACCTGTAATTGTAAAAACTAAACCTAAAACAGAAGCATAAAATCCAAAGATATTGTGCATATCGTAGTTTTTGCGTTTCCATCTTGTGGTATCTTTCCATTGAAAACGGAAACGTTGTTTTTTAGCGGCTTTATTTTTCGGCCACCAAAGAATAATCCCAGAAATCAGCATGATGATGAAGATAATTACGGGAATTCCGACTACATATTTTCCCCAATCTTGCTTCAAAAGAAAACTCCAGTGTATTGATTTTACGATGGCAAAAAAGCCATTTTTTTCATCATATAATTTTAAAACTCTACCCGTGTAAGGATTTACGTAGGCTTGTTTGTAGATGGGAAATTCATCAAAATAGTTCCAGGCTTTTGTGTTGTGTTCGTACCAATAAAATTGGTAAGACATGCTTTTGTCGATGGGCACATTTACCCAATGTATTTTGTATTTTTCGTTTACTTGTTCGTCTACCAGTTTTTCGAGCACACGAATAGGAAGAACTTTCTTCTCGGCGATATTTTGCTCATGATGATAGATGTATTCTTTTCTGCTGAAGTTTTCTATTTCATCCTTAAAAACGAAAAGAGT
This sequence comes from Chryseobacterium sp. HNCC26DJ239, assembly GCF_057180445.1. Taxonomy (NCBI): domain Bacteria; kingdom Pseudomonadati; phylum Bacteroidota; class Flavobacteriia; order Flavobacteriales; family Weeksellaceae; genus Chryseobacterium; species Chryseobacterium sp. HNCC26DJ239. Next base: position 296,451 of record NZ_JBXUGJ010000004.1, on the reverse strand, counting down.
TCCTGTAATCGAAATTATAAAAATAAGCAAACCAATAGACAAGCCAAACCAAAGGTGAAGCTTTCCCGTCCATTTTTTGAATACGCTTGGTTTCTTTTTATGATGATGTTTCTTCTTCATTTTTTCTAAACTTGGGCAAAGATACGCTAAGTTTTAATTTAGAATGAATAAAAGTAATTAAAATACTATTAGAAAACCTCTGGCGAAAGCGAAAACTTTTGCCAGAGGTTTACAAAATATATGAATGATTAGAACTTGTAAACGATTGTTCCTAAGAAGTTTGCTAACTTTTGCGGATTAGCAGTAGAGTAGCCTGTCCAATAATGCTCGTTGGTGAAGTTGTCTACTTTTACCCCAATTCTGAATCTTCTTGCATCGTAAAACGCATTAACATTCAAAACGAAATATTCTGGTAAAATAAAATCTCCTGTTACATTGTTGTCGCTCGCATAGTTTCCTCCAAAGCCAAAACCTAAACCTTTTACTTTCCCATCAACAAATTGATATGCTAAATTGAAATTGGCATTCCAGAAAGAACCTGCAGTTGTTGGTCTTGTATTAGTAGATTCATCTACAGTGTCGTTGTACGCCAAACCTCCGACTAAAGAGAAGCCTTTTACAAGATATGCGTTTACTTCCAATTCGAAACCTTTGCTCAATGTAGAAGCCGCTTGGTTTTGAACTGAAGATCCATTTGTGGCAAGCTGTCCTGTATAAAGCAATTGATTTTTTACTTGAATATTGTAGTAAGAAACCGTTGCATTGAATCTGTTTTTAAATAAACTCGCCTTGAAACCTCCTTCAAACTGGTTTCCTGTTTCCGGATCCGATAATGTTGTGTTTCCGGCAACATCAGAAGTGTAATAACCATTAGATTTGAAAGAATTTTGATAGTTTCCGAATACAGAGAATCTGTCTTTTACAATTTCATAATCAATCCCTGCTTTTGGTGAAAATGCAGATTGGTTGAAGGCTTTTTCTGGACTTGCTGTAGCAGCAGGACCTACAAGTCCTCCTAAATAATCGTTGTTTTCATAACGAAGTCCTGCCATAATGTGTAAGTTGGCAATCGGAGTAAATAAGTTGGAGATATAACCTGAATAGGTATTTAAATCTCTGATATAATCCCAAGTTGAAAAGTTGGCTGTATTTGCATAAAGTGCAGCTAAAGCATCGCCATTCATTCCTGAATAATCTGCGCCAGAAGCGGCTAAAGTATCAAAATTTGAGTTTAAATACTTGTAACGTAACCTCTCCGTTGTTCTCATATAATCAAAACCAACAATCGTTTTGTTTTTCATTCCGTTGGAAAAATCATAATTGAAGTTGAAGTTTTGCTGAATCTGGAACCAAGATTTTTTACTGTTATTCGTAGATTGGTCTGCTCTTGTTACTAAATATGATGAAGTTGCATTGTCATAATTTAGCGAAAAATAAGGATTGTAACCGTCTGAATACGAATCAGAATTATTGATGTATGTATTAGACGTAATGTTTTTGTTGATTTTCCATTTTGCGTTTCCGAATACGTTGGAGTTTCTCGCTGTCATGTACAAATCTTTCCCGGTGTAAGATTCTTTATAATCTAAACCAGCAACTTGTTCCAAATCTTTCATATTATTAATCCCGTTCAATGTTTTAGGAGAAAGATAGAAGAAATAAGGATTTGCCGTTACTCTGTTGTTGAACATTTCATAATCAACATTCAACTGTAGTTTTTCAGAAACATTCCAGGTTAAACTTGGTGCAAATGTTGTGTATTGGTTTCCAGCATTGTTTTTCGTGAAGTTGCCTTCATTGGTATAGGCTGTATTTACACGGAAAAATAAATCTTTTGTAATCGGTGCGTTTACATCTGCCGTTGCTCTGTACGTATTGTAAGTTCCTGCAGAACCAGAAACTGCACCAAAGAAATTGCTTTGTGGTTTTTTTGTCACTCTATTAATAAGACCTCCATAAGAAGCGACATTACTTCCGTAAAGCGTTCCTGCAGGACCTTTTAAGAATTCTAAGGTTTCTACATTGATGGCATCAATTGTTGAAGTTACGGGCGCAACCACGCCATTTCTTGTCGAAGCTTGTGATGGGAAACCTCTCAACACAAAATAGGAACCTCCATCTCCGGCTCTTCCCGTAGAATTCCACATTTTTTGTAAACCAGTTACATTTCTGTAAGCATCATCTACGGTGAAAATGTTTTCGTTTTCTAAAATTCTTTTATCAATTGATGAGTAAACTTGCGGATTTTCGATAAATCTTATCGGCATTTTATTGGAAGATTCGGTGTCGTGTTTCTTCACCAAAGTATTAATGATTACTTCCTCGATATGTTTTGAATTTGTAGAATCTTTTTTCTCCTGTGCAAACGATAGCATTGAACCCAACATTGAAGCACAGATTAGTACATTTTTCATGAAGCTTATTTTTGTTGCAAAGATATTCTTTTTAATTATTCTAAATAAGGCTAAATATTGATATTTGTCATATTATTTAAATAAAAACTCCTTTTACAACAAAAAACCACTTCAAACGAAGTGGTTTATGAATGTTTTATCTAAAAATTCCTTATGCAGGAATTTCTCCTTTGTATAAGAATGAGATAATTTCTTTGTTCAATTTATCAATCATTTCACTGAAAAGGTGGAAAGATTCTTGTTTGTAAATTACCAACGGATCTTTCTGCTCGTAAACAGCTCCTTGTGAAGATCTTCTCAAGTCGTCCATTTCACGAAGGTGAAGTTTCCAGTTTTCATCGATAATAGAAAGCGTAATATTCTTTTCAAAATCGTTAATCATGCTTTCGCAATGGCTGTCATAAGCTTCTTTTAAGTCCGTAACAATCGTCATTGTCTTATGGCCGTCTGTGAAAGGAACCTGAATCATTTTAAACATTGAACCTTGGTTTTGGTACACGTTTTCAATGATTGGGAAAGATTTTTCTTTCAACAAGTTTAGCTTCATTTGGTAATCTTCCTGAGCTGCTTTAAATAAAATATTCGTTAAGTCCTGAACGTTTTTATTTTTGAAATCATTCTCAGAAACCGGAGATTCCATTGTGAAAGTTTTAATGATTTCATATTCGAAATCTTTATAATTTCCTGTAGCTTTTCCTTTTGCTGCAATTGAGTTTGCTACATCGAAAATCATATTCGTAATATCGTACTTTAAGTGATCTCCGAATAAAGCGTTCTTTCTTCTCTTGTAGATTACGTCACGTTGCTTATTCATTACATCATCGTACTCAAGAAGTCTCTTTCTTGTTCCGAAGTTGTTTTCTTCTACTTTTTTCTGAGCTCTTTCGATAGATTTAGAAATCATAGAATGCTGAATAACTTCACCTTCTTTATGGCCCATTCTGTCCATCATTTTAGCGATTCTTTCAGAACCGAAAAGACGCATCAAGTTATCTTCCAAAGAAACATAGAACTGTGAGCTTCCTGGGTCTCCTTGTCTTCCTGCTCTACCTCTCAACTGTCTGTCTACACGTCTAGAATCGTGTCTTTCCGTACCAATAATTGCTAAACCACCTGCATCTTTTACTTCCTTCGTCAATTTAATATCGGTACCACGACCCGCCATGTTTGTTGCGATCGTTACAACTCCTGGTCTTCCAGCTTCTGCAACGATTTCTGCTTCTTTTTTGTGAAGCTTCGCATTCAAAACTTGGTGCGGAATTTTTCTTAGCTGTAAAGCTTTAGAAAGTAACTGAGAAATTTCAACAGAAGTTGTTCCTACCAATACTGGTCTTCCCGCTGCTGTTAATTGTTCTACCTCTTCAATTACTGCGTTATATTTTTCTCTATTGGTTTTGTACACCAAATCTTGCTTGTCGTTTCTTAAAATCGGACGGTTGGTTGGGATTACCACTACATCCAATTTGTAGATTTCCCAAAGTTCTCCTGCTTCAGTTTCTGCAGTACCCGTCATTCCCGCCAATTTGTTGTACATACGGAAATAGTTCTGAAGTGTTACTGTAGCAAAAGTTTGCGTTGCCGCTTCAATTTTTACATTTTCTTTCGCTTCAATCGCTTGGTGAAGACCGTCTGAATAACGTCTTCCTTCCATAATACGACCTGTTTGCTCGTCTACGATTTTTACTTCGCCATCAATTACCACATACTCATCATCTTTTTCGAATAATGTGTACGCTTTTAGTAATTGGCTCATGGTGTGAACTCGCTCAGATTTTTCAGCAAAATCTCCGAAAAGTTTTTCTTTTGCTTCAAATTCTTCTTCTTTAGAAAGATTTTTAGCTTCAAGTTCTGCCAATTCAGTTCCGATGTCTGGAAGTACGAAGAAATTTGCATCAGAATTTCCTTGAGACATGTATTCAACACCTTTGTCTGTAAGCTCAACCTGATTGTTTTTTTCTTCAATTACGAAGTAAAGGTCTTTATCTACAATCGGCATATCACGGTTGTTGTCTTGCATGTATTGTGCCTCAACTTTCTGTAGCAAAGCACGATTCCCGCTTTCCGATAAAAATTTAATTAATTGTCTGCTCTTAGGAAGACCTCTGTACGCCTGAAGTAATTTGAAACCTCCTTCTTTAGTATTTCCAGCAGCGATTAATTTTTTCGCTTCGTTGAAGATAGCAGAAACTGTTTTTTTCTGAACTTCTACGATTCTGTCGATAGATGGTTTTAGTACATCAAACTCTTGTCTGTCTCCTTGCGGAACAGGTCCAGAAATAATCAAAGGAGTTCTTGCGTCGTCTACCAAAACCGAGTCAACCTCGTCGACGATAGCAAAGTTTAATTCTCTTTGAACCAATTCTGATGGTGAACTCACCATATTGTCTCTTAGATAATCGAAACCAAATTCGTTGTTGGTTCCGTAAGTGATGTCTGAGTTGTATGCTTTTCTTCTTCCGTCTGAATTCGGTTGGTGATTGTCGATACAGTCAATCGACATTCCGTGGAATTGATACAATGGTCCCATCCAAGCCGAGTCTCTTTTTGCAAGATAATCATTCACGGTTACAACGTGAACACCTCTTCCTGGAAGCGCATTTAAGAAGATTGGAAGTGTTCCTACCAAAGTTTTACCTTCACCGGTTGCCATTTCGGCAATTTTACCGCTGTGTAGAATAACCCCACCAATAAACTGTACGTCGTAATGTACCATGTCCCAGTTTACGGCAGTTCCTGCGGCGTCCCAATGGTTTTTCCAAACCGCTTGGTCGCCTTGGATTTCTACGAAATCTTTTCCTGCAGCAGCCAATTGTCTGTCCCAGTCTGTTGCAGTTACACGGATTTCTCCGTTTTGAGCCCATCTTCTGGCAGTTTCTTTTACCAAAGCAAAAACTTCAGGTAAAATTTGGCTAAGCACTTTTTCTTCAATTTCGTAAGATTCTTTTTTAAGTCTTTCGATTTTTGAGAAAAGAGCTTCTTTTTCGTCAACGTTTGTTGATGTTTTAATTTGCTCTTTTACTTGCTCTACCTGCTCAGTAATTTTGCTGGTAGCTGCTTTGATATTTTCTTTAAACTCCGCCGTTTTTTCTCTTAAACCATCGTCAGACAATTGCTGAATTGATGGTTCAACAGCTTTGATTTTTGTTACAACTTTTTTTACTTCCTTCAGGTCCTGCGCTTTCTTGTCTCCCAAAAACCCTTTAAGAACTTTGTTTAAAAAACTCATAGTTTGCTATTTGCGATTGGCAATCAGCAGTTTGCTAATTGCACATTAATTGTTAAAAAAAAGGCTATTGGCAAAGCGCCAAAAGCCAAAGGCCGATTAATACTCGTCTTCGTTCCAAAGATAATCTTCATCTGTAGGATAATCACTCCAGATTTCGTCGATTGCGTCATAGACTTCTCCTTCATCTTCAATAGCCTGAAGGTTTTCTACTACTTCCATGGGTGCACCAGTTCTAATTGCATAGTCAATAAGCTCTGCTTTTGTCATTGGCCAAGGTGCGTCACTTAAATATGAAGCTAATTCTAATGTCCAGTACATAATTTGTCAATTTTTTGCAAAAGTATAAAAATAGGTTATATTATAGCCTTTTTTATCCTTGATTTTCAATTCTTTTTATTAAATATTTGTTAACGACTGAAGAATTGGGTAAAACAACCTCTCAGTAGTTCTGCTCTCGATTTCTCAAAAACCATTCCACAAAGATTTTTATGCCATTTTGGAAGTTTGTGGTGGGTTTATAGCCTGTTAAAGTGGCTGCTTTGGCAATGTCTGCATTGGTTTTTGTGACATCTCCCGGTTGCATTGGCAGATTTTTTCTTATTGCTTTTTTTCCTAATGTTTGTTCTAAAGTAGTTACCATTTCTTCTAAAGTAATCACTTCATTTTCGCCTAAATTTAGGATTTCATAGACATTTTCGTGGGTAGAAATATAATCGATAGAACCTAAAATTCCTTGAATAATATCGTTGATAAAAGTATAATCTCTAGCTGTAGAACCATCACCATAGAAAGGAATTTCCTGATTTTCGACCATCAATTTTGTGAATTTATGAATCGCAAGGTCAGGTCTTTGTCTTGGCCCGTAAACGGTAAAAAATCTTAGGTGAATCATATCCAAACCATACAACGAATGATAAACATGTCCTAAAATTTCCATAGACCTTTTTGTGGCGGCGTATGTAGAAATAGGGTGATCTACAGAATCGGTTTCAGAAAAAGGTGTTTTTGTATTGTTCCCATAAACACTTGAAGACGACGCACAGATGATTTTCTTAATATTAAAATCTTTCGAAAGCTCCCAAAGATGCATCGTTCCTTTAATATTCACTTCTTCATAATCTAAAGGTCGGTCTATAGAAGGTCTTACTCCCGCAAGAGCCGCAAGATGAATAATAAGGTCAATTTGATGGTTTTCAAAAACACTTTTCAAGCCATCTTTATCACGAATGTCTGTGGAGTATAATTTAAAATTTGAAGATTCTGTGAGGGAAATTAATCTTTCAATGTCTTGTTTTTTATCAGTAAAACTGAAATTTCTTTCTAAACCCAAAGATTCTAGCGTATTATTGATTTTAATTCGATAATCATAAAAATCATCAAAATTATCAATGCTAATGACAGAATGTCCGTTTTTTAATAAAATTTCAATTAAATGAGAACCGATAAAACCGCTTCCTCCGGTAATGAGATAATTCATCCGCGTTTTTTTATTAGTACAAAAGTATAAATTTATAGGTTTTGAAACTGAAATTACTAAATTTACTCGATAAAGTAACATTTACATCACATGAAATTTCAGGGGCAAATTTTAAAAATGACGAGCTACAACGCTCAGCCAATTCAATACTATTTAAATCTTTCTGGCGATTTGATTCACATGAACGAGCTTTTTGGGAAAGAAATTACCATAAAACATACCGGTTTTCAGTGTGTAAATTGTAACCTAGACAAGCCTATTTACAGAATGGGTTTTTGTAAAAGTTGCTTTTTCGAAAGTCCTTATGCAAGTGATACAATTATTCGTCCGGAACTTTCTACAGCGCATTTAGGCATTGCAGAGCGAGATTTGGAGGTAGAAAAACAAATTCAGCTGCAGCCGCACACGGTGTATCTTTCTTACACAGGAGATGTAAAAGTTGGGGTTACGAGAAACACTCAAATTCCTACACGATGGATTGACCAGGGAGCAACATTTGCGCTTCCCATCGCAAGAACCGAAAATCGTTACGAAGCCGGAATGATAGAAGTTGCCTTGAAACAGCATCTTCCAGACAAAACAAATTGGAGAAAAATGCTTCAGGACGATTTTGAAGATGAAATCGATTTGGCTGATTTTCAACAAAAAATAAAAGAATATTTCCCCGCAGATTTTCAAAAATTTTATTCTGAAGGAGAAGAATTATGGAAATTTGATTATCCTTTTGAAAAACCCGAAAAAGTAAATTCTTTCACCCTAGATAAAAAGCCAGAGTTTACAGCAAAACTTACCGGTATTAAAGGTCAGTATCTTGGTTTTGAAGGCGGAAATTTCATCAATGTAAGAGGTCATGAAGGGTATGTGATTGAGTTGGAGTTTTAAAGGAAGCGTTTGATTTTGTTATTGGTCTAATTTTAGCAAGAAAAAAAACGATGTAAAATCTCTAAAAATTAATACGCCATGAAAAAACCTTGGGTGAAAAAGCTTTTCCTTTTTTTAGGAATTTTCTTCGGACTGATATTGTTGGTCAATTTTGGACTGAATATCTGGCTGAAAACCCAACTTCCTGCGTACATTAAAGACAATACAGATTATAAAGTTTCCTATAAAAAATTAGAAATCAGCCTTGGAACGGGCGATATTTTTGCTTCAGAAATTGCGGTGAAGTCTAAAAATCCTAATAATACACAGGTTATTGGGCTAGATGGAACGATTGATACTTTAAAAATCAGCCGTTTCGGAATTTATGATGCCATTTTTAATAAAAAAATTAGTTCTACAGACTTATTGCTGCTAAAACCCGATCTTACAATTACTCTAGCCGATGCTGTAGATAAAAAAACAGGAAAGAAAAAAAATCCTGTTTCTTTTGAAAATATTAGAATTCAGCAAGGAAAAATCCGTGTTTTTAAGCCAACAAAACAAAGGTTTCTTAGCGTTCAAAATTTGGATTTGATGGTAGAAAACTTGCAACTTACAGAAGAAGCGGTAGAAGATAAGTTGCCACTGGTTTTTGATCAATACAGTATTAAAGGGAATGATTTTTTCTTGCAACCAGATGATTTGTATCAAATAACAATTGCGAAAATTAAAACCGAAAATGGGCAAATGTCGGTAGATGAGCTTAATGTAAAGGCATTATTGGGATTTGATGAGTTTAAAATGCGGTTTCCTAATAAAAGACAACTTGTACAATTTACAATCCCGAAGATGAATTTTTCTGATATTGCTTTAAAGAAAAACAAAATTTCACTCTCTGAAGCAAAGATTGTAAATCCACAATTTCTGGTATACACTAACAGTACTGTTCAAAAGAAAGAAGAGGCGAAAAATAAAAACTTTGAAGTAGATTTCCACGGGGTTTTATTAAAAAATGCTTCCTTGAAGATTATTAAACCAGACGGAACTCATCTTGCAGAAGCAGAAAAACTTAATCTTAGCATTACAGATTTTATATTCAATAAAGAAACTGCTCGCCAAACAATACCTGTTCATTACAAAGATTTTAAATTGAGTGGAGAAAACGTGTTTCTTGGTGTAAACGAAAATTTTAGTTTTAAAAACTTTTCGGTAAATCCTAAAAGCGGAATTTTCAATGAGGTGACTGTTGAAAACGATAGGACAAAGACTAATTTAAAAGCAAAGCAAATTGCTTTTAATATAAATAAATGGGCGATTGAAGACGAAAAACTGAATCTTGATGTTAAGAATATTTTGGTAGACAAAGCGCAAGGAGTTTATATTCCGTCATTGGAAAAAAAATCTAAAAAGAATGCCGGTTTTCCTGGAATTCAATTTCCGGTTGTTGTGCGAAAAATTAATTTAAGAAACTCAGATCTTACCTTTCAAAAAGGAAATCAGCCTATGGCTTTTAAGCAATTGAATGCTCAAATAGATCATCTTGAAATATCTCCCAAACAAAACCAATCTGAGTTGGATTTTAACGTAAAAGATTATCATTTTACGACATCAGATTTTTCTTACCGCACCAAATTTTATCATCTTTCTTTGGGGAAACTTTTTTTAGGCAAAAACAAAGCTGTTATCCAGAATTTTGCGATGAAGCCTTTGGTTTCGAGAGCACAGTTCATTAAGATGATTCCTGTTGAGAGCGATTTGTATTCTTTGAAGATAGATCAGATTTCGGCAATAGGAAAGTGGGATTTGTTTTCGGATCGGCCATTAATTGAGGCTAAAACAGTTAATATTTCTGCTGTAAATGCAAATATTTTCAGAAGTAAAATTCCAAAAGACGACCCGAAGATAAAACCGTTGTATTCAAAAATGCTTCGCTCGCTTAAAATTCCCATGTTTATTGAAAATTTAAACCTCAAAAACTCATATTTAGAATACGAAGAAGATACCGAGAAAAGTGATGGGCCTGGGAAATTGAGCTTTAGCAATTTCAATATGCATGTTCAAAATTTGAACTCTGCCAAAATGAAGGGAAAACCAACCGATGTGAAAATCAAAATCGATTGTTCTTTCCTAAATGCTTCGCCGCTTTCCGTAAACTGGAACTTTAATGTCGCAGATTTAAAAGATCGTTTTAGGATTTCAGGACGCGCTACAGGTATTCCTGCGACATCGCTGAATGTTTTTATTGTTCCTTACATGAATGTTTCGGCCAAAGGAACCATACAAGAGATGTTATTCGATTTTAAAGGAAATCCTGCTGGTTTGGGAGGAAGCTTTAATTTAAAACATAAGGATCTTCAAATTGCGGTGTTAAATAAGGATACTAAAGAGAAAAATACGCTTTTAAGTGCCGTTGCAAATGTTTTTATTAAAACTACATCGGAAAAATTTCCCGAATCTGTCGTGGTGGAAGGTATAGAAAGAGATCCCACGAAATCATTTTTTAACCTCTTTTGGAAAGGGATTGAAGATGGTTTAAAGAAAACACTGATCAGCAAAAATATTGGTAAAACAGAAAAATCAATAAAAAATAAGGTCGAAAAGGTAAATGGAATAAAGCAGTCTGTGGAAGATCTTAAGAAAGATTTGAAATCTCCCACAACTCCTTCCAAAAAAGAAGATCCAAAAGAAGTGGAGCCGCCAAAAGAAAAAGGTTTTCTGAAAGGTGTTTTTAGGAAAAAAGAAAAATCCGAAACTCAGTAAAGTTCCGGATTTTTTAGTTGTATAAATGAGGAGCATTAATATTCTTCGCTTTCTTCTACAGGAATTTCTCTAAGAAATTTATCAAATTGTTCTCCCGGATAATTGCTTTCTGCTCCATAAGAATCTAAGATGAAACCAATGTTTTTTTCGTGATCTTTTACAACATATAATACCGCATTATCTGCAGGATTACTGTCTCCCTCAAATCTGTAGGTACGCAAAATGGTAAGATTCTGAGGTTGGTATACATGTTCAGAGTTGTCTAGTTTCATTTCTCCGTCCTCGTTCATTCTGTATTCTCTGTGAATTCCTCTTTTGCCAAGAGTAGTCATTACTTGGCTTAAGGTTGTCATTTTGTCTTCAGTTTCTTTATTTTCCATAATAATATTTTAACTTTAAAACTGCAATTATTACACCATTATATAAAGAGAATTTTGTGATTAGATTAACAAAATTTATTACTGACACAATCTCAAAAGGTATATTTTTTGCTTTGCTCTAAAACAAAAAATTTCAGAATATGAAAAAAGAAGCAGGAATTTTACTGGCAGGAAGCATTGGTTTTTTGGCTGCGTTAAGTTTTATCGGAATTAAGAAAATTTTACAAAGAAAACAAAAGAAATACAATGATTATTACGCCGATCATCACAGACATTTTCACAAAGAAAATGCAGATGAAGAACACGGTGTAGAGTATTTTGCTATGAAATAACATATAAGAGAAGTAGTACACAATTATATTTGTATAACAAGCTCCGACAATCTGTTTTAGATTGTCGGAATTTTTTTTGTGGAAAAGTTTTGTGTTAAAACTAATTGTTGTAGAAAGTTTCCTTTCTAATTTTACCAAAGAATATGAGCAGCGAAAACTTCATAAAAGGACAAGGAGCACAGCGAAACGTCGTTAATCGTTTCGAAAAATACACCTATGAACCTGATGAAGAAGATTTGGAAGCCATAAAAACCACTTTTACAGAAGTTTTCCCTAAAACCATTGTAAACCAAGTGAAAAGTGATGATTTGCCAATGGAATATTCTATGAATCCGTATCAAGGGTGTGAACATGGCTGCTCTTACTGTTTTGCAAGACCTACTCACGAATATTGGGGATACAGCGCCGGAATCGATTTTGAAAGAAAAATTATGGTGAAGAAAAACGCTCCTGAACTTTTAGAAAAATTCTTTAAAAAACGAGGCTACAAACCTGCTCCTATTTTACTTTCTGGAAACACAGATTGCTATCAACCAGCCGAAAGACAATTTGAAATCACAAGAAAACTGCTTCAAGTTTGTTTAGATTACAGACATCCGGTGAATGTTCTTACTAAAAATGCTTTAGTTTTGAGAGATTTGGATATTTTAAAACCTATGGCAGAACAAAATCTGGTTTCAGTCTCGTTAAGCATTCCAACAATGAACGAAGAACTTCGCCGCAAAATGGAACCCCGAACAAGTTCATCACAAAATAAATTAAAAGCGGTTGAAATTCTTTCCAGTAACGGAATTCCCACTCACGTAATGGTTGCGCCAATTATTCCAGGTTTGAACAGTGATGAACCTTTGTCGATTTTAAAATCTATTTCAGATGCAGGTGCGCAAAGTTTTGGTTATACTTTAGTTCGATTAAATGATGCTGTAGAGCCTGTTTTTGTTAAATGGATTGAAACTGCATTTCCTGACAGAGCTCAGAAAGTTTTAAACTTAATTCGTTCCATGCGTGGCGGAAAATTGGGAGACAAAAGAATGTACGACAGACATATTGGCGAAGGAAATATCGCAGAAATGATTCACAATACCTTTAAAATCGGAAGAAAGAAATATTTTGACGGAAAAGAATTTCCCAAACTCTCTACCGATGCTTTTACAGGAACTAAAGAACAGCAGTTGAGGTTGTTTTAGAATTAACGAATATTAACTCTTTTTTTGTTGAATTATAGATGGTGAAAGTGTAGTTTTGCTTTAAATATTAAACATGAAAAAGATTATTCAAATTACTCCTTTCAGTGCTTTCCTTTACCTCGTAATATTAGTTTTTCCGCTTTTTGCTGCTGCTCAAAATATGTCGGTTCATTATGAATTTATTGATAATAGTCTTGGAGAAACTGATCCCAAAAGTGTAGAAAGAGAATACAGATTAGATATTTTGGGGAATAAATCTTTGTTCAGAACAGAGTCTCGAAGAAAATCGGATTCTCTTCAAAACCAAGGTCAATATGGTAATGGTTATCGAGTTAATATCAATCAGGAACTTTATTTTGCCAAAGATTTTTCAACGCAAAAATTTAGTAAACACTTCGTATTTTCTCTTGGAAGAGATAAATTTTTTATCACCGATTTTAAAGAGCTTCAATGGAAAATTTCAGACGAAACACAAAAAATAGGAATCTATAATTGTCAAAAAGCAGAGGTAGATTTTAGCGGAAGACATTGGATTGCCTGGTTTTGTAAAGAAATAGCTCTTTCCGAAGGTCCCTATTATTTCCATGGGCTTCCTGGTTTGATTTTAAAAATGGAAGATAATCAAAACAATTTTTCGTTCACGGTAACCAAAATTGAAGAGATGAAAACAAAAGATTTGTTTGAGCGGGATTTAGGAAAAGAAATCTCTTGGGAACAATACAAGAAGATTTTGCGTAATTTTTACGATGACCCGATGTTTTCTTTAAAAGCAATGGGCACGAAAGTTCATACTGATGATGGTAAAGGAGGCACAAAAGAAGTGGATTATAGGGAATTTACTAAAGGCATTCAGAAAAACTTAGCAAAACACAATAACCCAATAGAATTAGACCAAAAAGTAGAATTCAAATGAAAAGATTTTTTTTAATTATGATGTTTATGAGCGCTGCACTTACTGCGCAAAATTATCAGTTTTTATATGATTATAGCTTTGCTAAAGACAGTTTAAATAAGTCTGAAGTAGAAAGTGAAATTATGTCGCTCATGGTAAAGCCAGAAAAGAAACAGTCTTTGTTCGCGGGTTTAAAGAAGATAAAATCAGATTCTACAATGGTTGCTGATGCAAGTAAAGGAGTTTATTCTTTTCCCGACCCAACTTTGAAAGTGAGGGAAGTCGTAGAAAAAAATCAGGGAAAAACGTTCTTCTACACTGCAAACCATATGCCTGAAAAGGTGTATAAAGTTGAAGATTCAAGACCCATGAATTGGAAAGTAACTGAAGAAAAAAAGAAAGTAGGAGAGTATATGGCTCAGAAGGCAACCGTTGCTTTTGGCGGAAGGATTTGGGAAGCTTGGTTTACAACAGAGATTCCAATTTCGGACGGACCGTATAAATTTCATGGATTGCCGGGATTGATTATCGAAATGTCAGATGAAAGCAAAACTCATGTTTATAAATTAATTTCAGTCTCTAAAAAAAGCGATTTTTATGATTTTATGAACGAGTACGATTATCAAAATACGATAAAATTAGATGTCGAAAAATATAATAAAATGCAGTTAGAATATCGTAAAAATCCGATGGCGAATTATATGCAAAAGATTGCGGCGGGTGAAATGATTTTTCGCAGTGAGGAAGATAAAAGAGATACTATAAAAAAGACTAAAGAATATTTAGAAAACAAAGTGCGTAAAGAAAATAATTCGCTAGAAATATTCTAGAATTAAAGCCGCTTTAAAATAGAAAACCGCTCCAGAAGAGCGGTTTTTGTTTATTTTTTTATTAATCCTAGTTCGATTAATCTTTCATGTAAGAATTCTCCTGCTGTCGTGTCTTCATACAATTTTGGATTGTTTTCGTCTACACAGTTTTCTAGTGCATTCAGCGACATTTCGCTTACTGGGTGCATAAAGAAAGGGATAGAATATCTTGAAGTTCCCCATAATTCTCTTGGCGGGTTTACCACTCTGTGAATCGTTGATTTCAACTTGTTGTTGGTATGTCTGGAAAGCATATCACCAACGTTAATCATCAATTCGTCTGGCTCTGCAATTGCATCAATCCAGTCGCCGTTGTGGTTTTGAACCTGAAGTCCTTTCCCTTGAGAACCCATCAAAAGAGTGATGAGGTTGATGTCTCCATGAGCTGCAGCTCTTACCGCATCATCTGGTTCTTGGGTAATTGGAGGGTAATGAATTGGTCTTAAGATAGAATTTCCCTCTGCGATTTTATCATCAAAATAAAACTCGTCTAAGCCAAGGTATAAAGCTAAAGCTCTCAAAACATATTTCCCTGTTTTTTCAAGCATTTGGTAAGTTTCTTTACCTACTTCGTTGAATTTCGGAAGTTCTTCAACGATTACGTTATCAGGATATTCTTGTTTGTATTTTGAATCATCCGAAACATACTGTCCGAAATGCCAAAACTCTTTCAAGTCACCTTTTTTAAATCCTTTTGCGGTTTCTTTACCGAAACCAACATAACCTCTTTGTCCGCCAATACCGGGAATCTCATACTTTTGTTTAGTTTCCACGGGGAGTTCAAAAAAGTTTTTCACCTCTCCATACAATTCACTCACAAGCTTATCGTCTAGGAAATGACCTTTTAAGGCAACAAAACCAATTTCTTCGTAAGCTTTTCCGATTTCATTTACAAATTTCTGTTTGCGTTCCGGGTTATCCGAAAGGAAATCACGCAGGTCTACACTAGGTATTTTATCCATTTTATAGAAATTTTACGTGGAGCAAATGTACAGAAATTTTGTGTACAATCCTTTGTGTGATGGTGTTACATTTTTTCGTCTTAAAAAGTAGTTTTCCCCAAAAACTCGGTTTCCGGCTTCCCCAAGACTGACTTTGTTTTAGAAATTCAGTTTCCAGCTTCTCTAGAATTACTTTTGTGTTAAAGATTAGGTTTCCGGCTTCCTCAAAATTGACTTCGCCGTAGAAACTCAGTTTATGACAGGGAAAAAAGTGTTGAGAAAACTGGGTTTTTAGAATGTGAAATTTTTTGAAAGACTTTCAGAGTTTTAAATATGAAAGCACTTTTGAAGGCAATGATGTTACTACTAACTGTTTCGACGCTCGCTTCGCTCGCGCCATTACTTTCTTCAAAGTCCTTGGTTTGAATCGCAATAATTTTAATATTTTTGGTTAACATTAATTTTAATGAACAGATATTTCAAAAGTACACCCGGAGCGATTTTAGGCATTATATGTTTCTCGGCTTTCTATTATTGGCTTACCAAAAGTGTATTCTTGGTTGCTTGTTCGCTTACCGTAACGGTGTTGTTTTTTGGGATAGATTTGGGGCGAAGATATCTTGAAAGAATTCCGAAATACATTCATTTTCATCTGTTTCCGAGGAAGCTTTCTACGAGAGAAAAAAATATTATTGCGCAGCATTTTTCTTTTTACCGAAGATTGAGTCCTTATTTTCAGAATAGTTTTGACCATCGAGTGGCGAGCTTTTTAAAGAAATATCCTATTGTAGGCAGACAAAGTTTTTATGTAGGAGAGGAGCAAAAAATTATGATTGCGGCATCTTATACGCAGCTAAGTTTTGGGATGAATGCCTGTTTTGTAGATTCTTTTCGTACCGTTTTGGTGTATCCAGATTACTATGTGTCGAGCATTACAGGGAATCAACATTTTGGGGAATTTAATCCCGGATTAAAAGTGGTGGTTTTCTCTTGGAAGAATTTTTTGGAAGGGATAAGGTTTGATACCAGCAATTATAATCTTGGAATCCATGAGTTTACACATGCCATACTTTCAGCTTCCAGAAGAAAAAGAGATGCTTCTAAAACCGTTGCCGAAGAAGATTTTTCAAAAGGTTTTTTTCTGATAAAAGATATTCTTTCTGATGAGGAACAATGCAGAAAAATTGTGAACTCCAGCTATTTTCGGAATTATGCTTTTACGAGTGTAAACGAATTTACTTCAGTAATCTTAAAACATTTTTTTGAAACTCCTGACCAATTACGAATTGCGTTTCCTGAACTTTACGATATTGTAAAAAAGATGATTAATTATAGACAAGATTGGTTTCAGAGTTAATAGATAAAGGAGTAAATTTGTGCAACGAAAACGCCGTTCTTGAAATGTCTTTTTCTAAACGTATCATCTAAAGGCAGAAATTTTCGGTCTTTAAACAAAATGGAAATTTTCAAATGAAAAAATATTCTTCTAAACGCAGTGTGCAGGTTCTTGCGCATCTTCTTCAGCAGTACGGAATTTCAGATATTGTCATTTCGCCGGGGTCTAGAAACGCTCCTTTGGCTATACATTTCTCTGAAACCGACAGCTTTAAATGCTACAGTATTGTAGATGAAAGAAGCGCTGCGTTTGTAGCAATGGGAATGGCAATGAGCGAGAAAAAACCTGTGATAATTACTTGTACAAGTGGTTCAGCAGCAGCTAATTATTATCCTGCAGTTACAGAAGCGTTTTATTCGAATATTCCTTTGTTGATTTTAACGGCAGACAGACCAACAGATTATACCGATATTTTCGATGGGCAAACCATTCGTCAGAAAGACCTTTTTCATCAACATTCTTATGGGGATTTTCAATTGTTGGAAGACTCAAAAGAAAATGCTGAAAACTTAAACGCCGAAACTATTAAAAAAGCCATTGAGCTTTGCTTTGAAAAGAAAGGTCCCGTTCATATCAATATTCCTTTGGAAGAACCTTTGTATGATTTGGTTTCCGAATTGCCCACTTTTCCGTCTGTAGAGCATACAATTCGTCACAAAGAATACGATATTCCTTCCAATCTCGTTGCAGATTGGAATACGTCGCAACGCATCATGATTCTTGTGGGAACAAGAGATTATAGCCCAGAATTGGAAAATCAATTAACGCAATTGGTTAAAAATCATACGGTTGTGGTTTTGTGTGAGGCGAATTCTAATCTTTATCACGAGAAATTTTTCAAGCATATTGATAGATATATTACCAGTTTTACAGAGGAAGATTATAAACAGTATGCACCCGATCTTTTGATTACTGTAGGGCAAAATGTAGTATCCAAAAGGGTGAAGCAGTTTTTAAGAAAAGCACATCCTAAGCAACATTGGCATTTGGATGAGGTTTGGCAACCCGATACTTATTTTTCATTAACGCAAAAAGTTGAGATAAAGCCAGAACTTTTCTTTGCTAAACTTTTAAGTTTTGTAAATCTTGAGCCTAAACCTTTTTATAATCTGTGGGATAATTTAAGAGATAAAAAAGATGCAAAACACGAGCAATTCCTAAACCGCGCCGAGTATTCAGATTTTTATTTCTTTAATAAAGTTACACAGAGTATTCCAGAGAATTATTGTGTGCATTTTAGTAATTCTTCGGCGATTCGATATGCGCAGTTGTTCGATTTAGGAAAACGCAGGATTTTCTGCAACCGAGGAACCAGCGGAATTGATGGAAGTACTTCTACCGCAATGGGTTTTGCCATAAAAAGCAACCAGCCGACTGTTTTAGTGACTGGAGATTTGAGTTTTATGTACGATGTTAATGGCTTGTGGAACCAATATATTCCGCCATTTACCAGGATTATTATCTTTAATAATATGGAAGGAAATATTTTTAGGATTATTCCTGGTCCTTCAAATGCAAATTCTAATGCTTTAGACGAGTTTATCGCCACAAAACATTATAAAAACATGGAGTTTTTGGCAAAACATTTTGGGTTTTCTTACACCAAAGTTGAAGACGAAATGACACTCGACCGCGTGATGGAAAACTTCTTTAAAGCAGATGTAAAACCAAAAATTCTAGAAGTAATTACCGCCGGAAAAGGCAATGCAGATATTTTGAAGGCGTATTTTAATTTTATACAGTAGAAATGATTAAAAAAATTATTAAAAGATTTAGTGTCTTAAAAAATGACCAAAAGTCATCATTAATAATTGGTTTGTTACCCGTGTTATGCTCTTTTTTAATGACATACAATAATTGGGAGAGTTTAATGCAAGAAGAATCTAAAATGCATTTAAAAGCAGCTTTAATCGGCTTTGGTATTTTATTTTCGTTTTATCTGCTTATTCTTTATTCTGTATTAATTAAAAAACAACAAGAAGAATTATAAATCAAAATAATCCTCATTTCCCGGAAGATTGGTAATCTTTGCAATCGGATAGATAAACATATCATCGAAGTCATTTAACGCATTAATCAATTGAAAATGTGAGAATTCCTTAATGTTTTGTAAAGTGATTTCTGCTTCTTTTATCTTCTTGGTTTTCAGCAAATGTTGTCTTTGCACGCCATTCAGAAGATAAGTTGTGGGTGTGAACCAATCTTTACCTTTTTTAAACAAAATATTAGAGAAAGAGGTATCGGTAATGTGATTGTTTTTTACGATGATGATTTCTTCGCTTTTGGCTTTCATCTTCATCTTTTCCAGCTCTTTACGGTCTTCAAATTTGAAAGAATAATCGTAGCTGTTGTTTTCTACCAACTGAAAAGATTGAATTTCAGGGATCGCATACGGAATAAGCTGTGTACGAATTCTTTTATCTAGATCATACACAATTCGAAGTTTGAAAAGGCCGTCTTCATCATGCTCAAGATGTTTATAAATCTTTTGCAAATCGATAGATTCTGCTTTTCCGAAATGCGAAAAAGTATCATTGATTCTTTTTTGATGCAAATCGGCAAGGAAAATTTCCTGATCTTCTACTTTAATGCTTTCAATGAATTGGGACATAAATTTTGTTTTTCATTTCTTCGTATTCGTCTTCAAGTTTACTCATGTGGGTTATTCCACCACCGCTTTTGAAAAAGAGCTCATCGCCGTCTTTTTCAATAAATCGTATCATCACGCAGCTGTCTAGGTTTTCGCCATCAAACCAGCCGCAAATTCCTGTGTAAAATCCTCTGTCGAAGCCTTCTGCTTCCAAAATAATTTCTAGAGTTTTAGGCTTAGGTGCGCCTAAGATTGATC
Source organism: Chryseobacterium sp. HNCC26DJ239 (assembly GCF_057180445.1). Classification (NCBI taxonomy): domain Bacteria; kingdom Pseudomonadati; phylum Bacteroidota; class Flavobacteriia; order Flavobacteriales; family Weeksellaceae; genus Chryseobacterium; species Chryseobacterium sp. HNCC26DJ239. The sequence goes on along the minus strand of NZ_JBXUGJ010000004.1, from coordinate 276,868 downwards.
CCGCAGGTAAAAGCTGATGCAAAATGCTTCCTATTTTTCCTTCGAACTCCGGTTTCAAGGTTCCGGAAATCTCCGAGCTCATCGCAAAAAGGTCTTTCTGTTTCGTTTTCAAAAAATCGATATACTGAAACTTATCAACTTTTACGTTGTTTGCCACCATACTTAAATCGTTTCGTAAAAGATCGACCACAGTGTAGTGTTCTGCTTTTTCTTTTGGGTCATTTTTTAAAACTTCTGCTGCATTTTCTATGGAGGCATCTATCGTTCCTTTCATAGGATAGGTGTAGATTTCGCCATCAATGATTTTTACAAAAGTTTCCGGAGAAAAAAATACGAAAAAATCTTTAAACAGAACCTTGTATTTAGCCTGAGAATGATAAAAAATTTCTTTCAGACTCAAATTGGTTTCAATTTTTGTTTTTCGGGTATAGTTGGTTAAATAAGAATTTCCTAGTTTGATGTTGCTCTGCACATGGTCGAAACCTTTTTTGAAGCTTTCCAGTGTTTCTGGAAAAGATTTCCATTCTGTTTTTTTAGCTAAATCATGTTTCTTTTTGATGTTTGAAAATAGTTGAAAATCAATTAATAAGCCTTCTTTTTTTAATTCGTCTTCGGTGTACACCAAAACGGTTTCAGCGAGGAAGTCGGTCACGAAAAAAAAGGGAACCTTCTGAGCCGAAAGTTCGTCCATTCTTTGAAAATTTTTATGATTTGCCAAAAACATTCCGCAAAAATAGTTATTGATGACTATTTTTGCACAAAATATTTTCAATGCAGCAGCAATATCCCCAGAAACAGGGACTAGATTTAATTTTAAAGAGAGCATTTTCTTATTGGAGCCAAACTCTAGGTCTTCAAATCATGTTTTCTATTGTATATTTTGGAATTTTTATGACAGTTTTTTATTATTTCGGAATGAAGTATGAACTGTTTGAAGGTTTCCAAAGTGCTTTTTTGGATTATCAAGAAGCCGGACCAAGTGGAATTGATGATTTTAAAACAGCGATTGCAACAATAACAGATACTGTAAATTTCCAGTATTTTATGTTTGCCATGATGGGCGTGAGAATATTTCTTTACCCTTTAAATATTGGTTTTTTTCAGATTTATAAAAAAATAGATTTGAAGGAGAATATTGAAATTAGTGATCTTTTTGCAGGATACAATGGTATTAATTTCTTCAAATTTATCAGCTTCTTTATGTTTTGGGTGTTAATTTACTCTTTTATTACCCAGACCATCATTCTGCCGATTATTTGGGTGATGTTAACGATTTTTGCAGCGCCATTAATGTTCTTCCAAAACAAACGTATATTTGAGATTTTAGCCATTGGTTGGAATGCTTTAAGAACAAATTTTATTGAAATTTTCGTTTCTGTGTTGGTGGCATTTATTTTCTGCTATGCTGGTTTCGCTGTCTTTTTTGTAGGTGCGCTTTTCACATTTCCATTTTGGAATGCGATGATTTATTCACTTTATACCTCACTTTTTGAAGATAAAATAGAGAAAGCGTCGTAATAGAAATATTTTGTGCTAAAAAACAATTATATTTGAGTCATCATAAATATTAATAACGATGTCTCAATTCGACGAATTTGATCAACAGGGAACAACACCTGAAAGAAATAGTGGTTCTATTATCTCGCACGCTTTCGAAATGTATAAAGGTATTTTCGTGTATGTGCTTGTTGCGGTAATCATTAATATAGCTTTAGATACTTTACTACAGCTGATAAGTGGTTTTGGATTTTGGATGAATAATACGATGGATTGGAGTACTTTCCGGAATTCTGATTCTAGGGTATGGCAACAAGAAGGTTCAGGAATATATTATTCTTCAAGTACGTTGGTGAGTATTTTGCTTACTCCACTACATTTAGGATTGCTGTATATAGCGAATAAATACAACAATAAAGAAACCATTGAGATTGCTGATTTATTTATAGGCTTTAGACAAAATGTAGGGCAAACTCTTTTGTATGGGCTTATTTCTAGTATAATTTTAGGGATTTCTGCATTAATGTGTGGTCTTCCTGTTTTTTTTGTTTTTCCATTGTTGATTTTGGGTATGCCTTTTCTTTTATTTGAAAACTTATCGGCGGTAGATGCACTGTCGAAAAGCTTTAATATCACTAAAGAGAATTATGGTGTGTTCTTAGGAACTGGAATTTTGGGAATTTTAATAGCAATTTCTGGGATTATTCTTTGTTGTATTGGTATAGTTTTTACTATTCCATTTATCTATGTAATGATGTATTCTGCGTATTGTGCATACTGCGGAAAGCCTCGACAGATTTATAAATAAAAACTACAATGAATATCAACGAGCAAATTAGCGAGACAAAAATTAAACAGGTTTTTTTGTTGGCAATCATTATCACGATGATTGCTTTAATATGTTTTAATCTTGCTCTTTTCATACCTTCTGTTTTAGGAGCAATCACCATTTACGTGGTGTGTAGAAAGTACAATTTTTATCTCCAGGAAGAAAAAAAATGGAAACCTTGGGCATCTGCGTTGGTATTAATGTTGGCAAGTCTTGTGGTTATTGTGCTTCCGTTATATTTTATCATAGATTTGCTTATTGAAAAGCTTGGAAACGCACAAGCTTACATGGAAAAATTCAACATATTTGTAGATAAAATACATGATTTTGTTTATTCTAAGACTCATGTAGATCTTTTAAGCAAAGAAAATTTAAAAAAACTTAAAGAAACAGCCGGAAAATATTCTACTTCTGCATTGAGTGGAACTTTCAATACACTTACAGTAGTAATTTCTATGTATTTTATTCTGTATTTTATGTTTGAAAAACCAAGGCTTTTTGAAAGAATTCTTACTTCTTCTGCTCCTCTGAAGAGAGCTAATGTAGCTATGATTGGCGAGAAAATGCGAAAACTTATCATGGCAAATGCAATCGGAATTCCCGTTGTAGCTCTCGGACAGGGTATTGTTGCTTTAATTGGATATTATATTTTCGGTGCTCCAAGTCCGATACTTTTGTTTGCCTTAACTGCGGTGGCTTCGATGATTCCCGTTGTTGGAGCGGCTATTATTTATGTGCCGATTGTAGTCTTTATGATTGCAGAAGGAAATACAGGTTCTGGAGTAGGGTTACTTGCGTATTGCGCTATTGTTGTTGGCCTTACCGATAATTTGCTTCGTTTTACTTTACTAAAAAAATTAGAAGATATACATCCGCTTAATACCGTTTTCGGAATTATCATGGGGATGAATCTTTTCGGTTTTATGGGGCTTATTTTTGGGCCAATTATGGTTTCTCTCACGGTTTTACTTATTCAGGTATATCGAAATGAATTTTCTGAAAGCGGTAATGAGCTCATCCTGTCGGAAAAAGACCAGAAAGAAGAATTTGAAAGAGATATAGACTTATTATCATAATAAATGGAAGGATTAAGACCTGAAATATTGCAGGAGATTTGCGTGGTTAAAATGCCGTTTGGAAAATATAAAGGTAAAATATTAGCCGATTTGCCCGTTTCTTACTTAGAATGGATGTACAAAAAAGGAATGCCTCCCGGAAAATTGGGGATGCAACTTTCTACGATTTATGAAATAAAAATTAATGGTTTAACAGAATTACTGCGACCTCTACGAAATTAATTAGATTCGTTCAAAATTATTTCCGACCTTTGCTAGATGTTTTTATTTTTCTAAATGAAAGTACCTAAAAAAATAAATGCGGCCAGAAGGTCTTTAATGAGAGGTCTTACCAAAAATATTGGTAAATCTCATACGGAAGTTATTACTCAGAAAAATATCCCGATTAAGAAAATATTGATTTCCAGACCGAATCATAGGTTGGGAAATTTGTTGTTGCTTTCGCCTTTGGTTCAGGAAGTTATCAATACTTTTCCAGATGCAAAAGTTGACCTTTTTGTAAAGGGCGGAATTACGCCTATTATTTACAAAAACTATAAAAATATCGACCGTATTATTCAACTTCCGAAAAAGCCTTTCAGTAATTTATTTCAGTATATAAAAGGTTGGTATCAGTTGAAAAGTAGAAAATACGACTTGGTTATAAACGCAAGTTATGGCTCTTCTTCTGGAAGATTGTCTACCTCAATGGCTCGTTCAGAATACAAAGTTTTTGGAGAATCTAATGAAGAAACGGCTGCTCAAATTTCAGATTACCGTCATGCTGCGAAAAATTCTATTTATAGTTTAAGAGAGTTTTTACAGCAGATTGATATCAAGGGAAATGATACTAAAATCCCTGATTTAAGTATTGAATTAAGCAATGCAGAAAGGGAAGAAGGGAAGAGAAAGCTTCATGATTTGGTTAAAAATGATAAAAAATCTGTTTGTCTTTTCACCAATGCAACAGGAGCAAAATGTTACTCTGAAGAATGGTGGCATAGTTTCTACGAAAAACTTGAAAAAGAGTTTCCAAACTATAATTTTGTTGAACTTTTACCAGTAGAAAATATTTCAAAACTGAATTTCAAAATTCCATCGTTCTACAGCAAAGATATTCGAGAAATGGGAGGTTTTATCGCCAATTGCGAAGTGTTTATTGCGGCAGATAATGGCGTAATGCATTTGGCAAGTGCCGTAAATACGCCAACTGTTGGTTTGTTTATGATTACAGAAGAAGCGGTTTATAAACCATACAACGACGGAAGTTTTTCTGTAAATACCAACGAAATTTCGATGGATGAGATTATTAATTTGTTAAAAAAGATTCTTTAAGAATTTATTACTTTAAATTTACATTTTAGGCTTATGAAGAGTTTTTATGCTGAAGGTTATCATCATCTTGAACCTAACATTATCAACGTTTTAAAGAATTTTAAAAACGAAGGAACTCTTATTGGTCCCGGAAGCCGAAATGTGGTAAAAGTAATTGCAATTGATGCGGAAAAATTTAATTTTAAATCTTTCAAACAGCATAATTTCATCAATAGACACGTCTATAAATATTACAGAAAATCGAAAGCAAAACGCTCTTTTGAATATGCGCAAATGCTTTTAGATAAAGGTTTTCATACACCAGAACCCATTGCTTACATCGAGAATTTTGACTTTTGGGGACTTACTTCCAGCTATTACGTGAGCCGACAATTGGAAGAATGCCCAACTTTAATGGAAGTAATTGTAAATCATTCTTTTCCAGACCGAGAGCAAATCATTAGAAAATATGCGCAATTAATGTTTCAACTTCATGAACAGGGCATTGAATTTTTAGACAACGCACCCGGAAATTTCATGATTAAAAACGAAAACGGCGTAAACAATTTCTACATGGTGGATCTCAATAGAATGAATTTTCATGAGATGAATCTTGAAAAAAGATTGAAGAATTTTGCACGTTTAACATCTGATAAAGAGGTGATTGCGTTGATCGGAGATGAGTACGCAAAATTAGTAAAATCGACTCCCGAATATTGTTCTGGTAAAATTAACGGCGCTATTAATGGTATGGTTCGTAAAAGAAAAATAAAAAAGGTACTTAAGTTTTATAAATACCTTCTTCCTCGTTAATTTCTCAACGCTTCAATTTCGTCACGCAATTTTGCCGCTTTTATAAAGTCTAAACTTTTTGCAGCAGATTCCATTTCTTTTTGCTTTTGAAGAATGATTTTTTCTACATCTTCAGAAGAATAAGTAGCTTTTGTCTCTGCAACTTTCTGCGCAATTTCTTTCTGCGTATATTTTTCGTCAGGGAAATCTTTGCTTCTTCCGACAAGATTTTCAGAAATCTTTTTGTTCAATGCTGTCGGAACTTTACCGTGTTCTTCGTTATAAGCTATTTGTTTGGCTCTTCTGTACTCGGTTTCGTCTAAAGTTGCCTGCATCGATTTTGTAATCTTATCAGCGTACATGATGGCTCTACCATTAATGTTTCTTGCGGCACGACCAACTGTTTGTATCATCGACCTTCTGCTGCGCAACATTCCCTCTTTGTCGGCATCAAGAATGGCAACTAAGGAGACTTCTGGTAAGTCTAAACCTTCTCTCAAAAGGTTTACCCCAATTAAAACATCAAACAAACCTAAACGTAAATCTTGCATAATTTGGATACGCTCCAAAGTCTCAACATCCGAGTGAATGTAGCGACATCTGATTCCGAATTTGGTAAAATATTTCGTGAGTTCTTCCGCCATTTTTTTGGTTAAAGTCGTTACCAAAACTCTTTCGTCGGCTTCTGCACGTTTGTTAATTTCTTCAATTAAATCATCAATTTGATTTAAAGTAGGGCGTACTTCAATAATCGGGTCCAAAAGTCCGGTTGGTCGAATAATTTGCTCGATGTACATTCCGCCGGTTTTTTCAAGTTCATAGTCAGCCGGAGTTGCCGAAACGTAAATAACTTGATTTTGCATGGTTTCAAACTCTTCAAACTTCAAAGGTCGGTTATCCATCGCTGCAGGAAGTCTAAAACCGTATTCAACCAAAGCTTCTTTACGGCTTCTGTCGCCTCCGTACATCGCATGAACTTGCGGTACAGTTACGTGGCTTTCATCAATCACCATGAGAAAATCTTTCGGGAAATAATCAATCAAACAGAAGGGTCGAGAGCCCGGATTTCTGCCGTCTAAATAGCGAGAATAGTTCTCAATTCCAGAGCAATACCCCAATTCTTTAATCATTTCGAGGTCTAGCTCTGTTCTTTCCTGTAATCTTTTAGCTTCTAAAGGTTTTTCGATTGAATTGAAAAAATCTACCTGCTTCACCAAATCATCTTGAATTTCTCTAATCGCGCCATTTAAAGTTTCTTTGGAGGTCACAAAAAGATTGGCTGGATAAATTTGAATCTGGTCAAAATTTGCCGTTACATTTCCAGAAACAGGGTCAAAACTTTGAATTTTTTCAATTTCATCACCAAAAAACTGAACTCTTATCGCATTATCTGCATACGCCGGGAAAACATCAATTACATCGCCTTTCACACGGAAAGTTCCTCTTTGAAATTCATTTAAAGTTCTTGCGTATAATGCACTGACCAAAGAATGAAGAAGTGCTGTACGAGTTGTTTTTTCGCCAATTTCAAGAGAAATTAATGATTTATGAAACTCATGCGGATTTCCAATACCGTAAATACAAGAAACCGAAGCTACAATTAAAACATCGCGTCTTCCGGAAAGCAAACTTGCCGTCGCCGAAAGTCTTAGTTTTTCAACTTCTTCGTTGATGCTCAAATCCTTTTCAATGTATGTTCCGGAGCTTGCAATGTAGGCTTCTGGTTGGTAATAGTCGTAGTAACTTACAAAATATTCTACCGCATTTTCTGGGAAGAATTCTTTGAATTCCATGAAAAGTTGCGCCGCCAAAGTCTTGTTGTGAGCCAAAACCAAAGTTGGTCTTTGTACATTATTGACGACATTGGCAACGGTAAAAGTCTTTCCTGAGCCAGTTACCCCAAGAAGTGTCTGAAATTTCTCGCCAATTTCAATCCCTTCTGTCAGTTTTTGAATGGCAGTTGGTTGATCTCCTGTTGGTTTGTATTCTGAATGAAGTTTGAATTGCATTGAACAAATTTAGGAAATAAAAGTTTGAGGGAGAGGTTGGTTTGATGAACTTTTTAAAAATCAAGTCAGACTGAATTAAAAATAAAAATTACAACAGAGTCTTTTCAGAATAAATTCTATCAAATGTTTTTTTTACATTGTTTACATTATACATGACATCAGAATCTTCAAAAAAATTAATACCTCTGCCCTGAAAAAGTGGTTCTGGTTTTCCAATTATTATGTATCCATTACCATTTAGATTTTCTCTGTAACTTATTTCTAAATTTTTTAAAGGGAAAGATTTATCTATTATTTTGCCCGTTTTGTCTGAAAAGATTAATCTTTTATTTGAAAGAAAAAACCTCCTTGTTTTGGTTTTAAACCACCGAAGAAAAATTCTACCAACTGTCATCATTACGACAAATGCCGTAGCAATTGGGTAGAGAAAGTAATAAATGACATCTTTATTGTGAGTTATATTGCTCGTCACCAAAACAAAAATGAAAGCAAATACTGTGAAAAAGGGTATAGTTAACATATCTTCCAACCTTAATGGAATTTTATTTGAATGATGAATCTCTTCAAGAATAGTTTCATTTTCTTCAAGTTTCATTTGAAAAATTTTTGTTAGACACAAAAATAGATATTATTAACATTTATAGCTTAAAAAGAAGAATTTAGTATAATTTTTTTGAACCCAAAAGCGTTCAAAAAAATTAGAACGCTTTAGTTTTATAATGATTTTAATCCTTTTAGCGGGAACTTTTTGTTTATTTATCGCTAGTTTTTTAGCATTCACAAAAAAAGCCGCAAAGAATCAACTTTACGGCTTCGATATGGTTATTGTGTTTTTGTAGGTGCTTGGTTGGCAAACATTATTTTTAGAGGAAGTTTGGACACGCTTTTTACCGGTTTTCCGTTTTCTGTTGCGGGTTTCCAAGTTTTGTTATTCGTGACAAATTTTACAGTTCTCACAGATTCTTCATTAAAAGCGGGATCATCTCCTGTGGCAGTAACGTTCGTTGTATTTCCATTTTCATCAATGCTAATCATAACCGAGGTCGAGATTATACCACTTTTTTTCTCAAATCGAGCATGATTAAAATTTTCTCCAATAGACCTTCTAAAATTGTCCATTCCATCTGGAAATTCTGCAGGAGTTTTTTCAGTATTGTCTGCTTGTGGAGTTGCAATGGCTACATCTGTTACAGATTTTGTTTTTTCTACTGAATTGTTTTTTGTGCTAATTTTTGCTTCGACAGTTTTTTTAGGAACGATAGTATCGAGAATTGCTGGTTTTGTGTTTTCATTAAATCTTATACTTGTTTCTATATATTTTTGATTGTAGCGCTTTTTGTAATTTTCTTCAGTAAAAAAGATAATAACGTAATCTTGTTCTAAATTTCTTTTGGGGTCTGTGTGTAATTCCAAAAAGGTTGCGAGATTTTTCTTGTCGTAATTACGCAAGTCAGAATTTTTAATGCGAATTCCATCAATTCTTATTAAGTATTTTTTTTCATCCTGATATTTTTCTATAATCTCGTCTGTTATTGGTTTTCTAGGTGTTTTCCATGTTCTTTCTTTAAAAGCAACAGGAACAAGGTCTTGTTGAAAATATGACATTTCATTATATAGCTTAAAAAGCTCTGCTTTATCACTTTGAGAAAGATTACGATTAAAACCACGATAATCTTTTTCATCAATAAAACGATAATACTTTTGCATAATTTTGATGTACTCAGAATAAGCATTTGGATTTTCCGCATCTGTAGTATTTTCAACAATTGTATTTTCTGAAAGAGTGTTTTTTATGGTGTCATTTCCATAGACTTTCTCCGCAAAAGCAAGTGCAGCAAGCGCAAACACCGGAATTGCCAGAAATCTTTTTGCCTTAGCAAATTTTGAATTTTGTTTTGTCATCATAATAAATCGTTTTTTAGTGTTGTTGAAATTAAACTGATGCGTAAGAGAAAGATTTTGCTGTTTTAGAACCTCCTTTAAAATCAGTTCTTGATAGTTTTTTATGTTTTTATTTTTGGTGATTACTTCTTCGTCGGCGAGAAATTCGTGGTTGCTTACGATGGCATTTTTGTAGAGATACACAAACGGATTGAACCAAAATATCGCTTTTACAACTTCTGCCAACAAAAGGTCTAAAGAGTGTTTTTGTCTAATGTGGATTTCTTCATGAAGGAAAATTTGGTCATCAATTTTGCCTTCTGCAAAAGACTTTTCTGAGATATAAATGGTTTTCCAAAAGCTGAACGGCGCCACATCTTTCTCTACAAGAACCAAATTTCTGCTTTTGTACACCATTTTTCTTCCTTTTAATTTTTTGATTTTAATGAAAGAAACAATCAGTTTTACCAATAAAATTGCGGTGATAATTCCGTAGAGATATAATAGAATTTGGCTGTAATCAACACTTTGAATGGGTGTTTCTTGGCTAATTAAAACGGTTTCAACAGGAGCTTCTTCAAAAATAATGGGCGCCTTTTCTTGCTTAATTTCCGGTGCTTGAATCGTGAAAAATGGAATTGCCACCGAGAAAATTAAAGAGAAAATTAAGTAAAATCGGTTGAAAACCAACGTTTTTTCTTTGGCTAAAAACAGGTAATATAAACCGAGCAAAACGCCGGAGCAAATAATAATTTTTGTGATGATGGTTTCCATGGTTATTCTTCTATTTGCTTGTCGATAATGTCTCGTAGTTCTTTTAATTCTTTCTGTGAAAGTTTCGAATTTGAGGTAAAAAACGAAGCAAATTGTGCAACAGATGAGTTAAAAAAACGGTCAATCATAGAAGTCATTTCTTCTTTGAAATATTCTCCTTTCACCACTTTTGGGTAATATTCTCGCGAGTTTCCGTACAAAGTGAAACCAATTAAATCTTTGTTTTGCATTCTTTTTAGCAAAGTTGCAACGGTTGTTGTAGCGGGTTTCGGTTCGTCGTAAGCTTCCAAAATGTCTTTCATGAATGCTTTTTCTTTTGCCCAAAGAATTTCCATGAGTGTTTTCTCTGAATCTGTAAGTTTTATTTCTTTCATGTTCTACAATTTTATATTTTGTTCTACAAATGTAGAATAAAAATCTAACCAAACAAATATTTTTGTGATTATTTTTTAGAATTTACTTGAGAAATATTTTTGTAAATGATTTGTTTTCAGTGTTAAATCGCTTTGTGAACTGTTTTTAAATGAACTTTAATGAATGTTTTTATAGACGAATGTGGTTTTTCTATATTTGTCTTTGAAAAAAATATAACAATTGAAAACAAGAAAATTACTTTTAGGGTGTGTTGTTTATAGCGTTCTGCTTTTTATTATTAATTATTTTTTCTTTAATGAAGAAGATAAAGAATCACTCATAAAAGTGGCTGTTCAAAGTGTTTTTTCAGGAATTTTATTCTTCGGAATGTTTTATTGGATGAATCGAAATAACAAAACATAATAATTTTTTATCTTTGCAGCTTCAAAAAATAACAAATGAGAAAATTATTTCTAGCAATGACTATTGCTATTGGTGGCTTTGCAAGCGCACAAAACGACGCTTTTTCTGGAAAAGGAGACTTGAAATTAGACATTGGAGCAAATTTCCAAAGCGGCGGAACCGGGATTATGACTTCTTTGGATTACGGTTTGGGAGATAGCTTTTCAATTGGTTTGCAAACCGGTTATCTTTTAGGAATTTCTGAAGTGTATGGCGAAAAATCTAGAGTTGAACACCGTTTTGATTTAAAAGCGAGAGCGAATGCACATCTTGGCGAAGTGATTGGTTTACCGGCAAATTTCGATGTGTATCCAGGTCTTAATTTAGGATTGAAAAACTTTGGCGCACACGCAGGAGCGAGATATTTCTTCAAAAAAGGGTTCGGAGTTTTCACAGAGTTCCAAATTCCAATCGCGAAATACAACACAAATTCTGACACATACAGACTTCTGAATAATCAATTTGCAGTTTTGGCAGGAGTTGCATTCGATTTATAGAATCTTAAACATATAATAAAGAGCGATTTCAAATTTTGAAATCGCTTTTTTGGTTTGATAAATCAAGTAATATTTTATTGAAGTCTCAGCGGCGGCGAAGCCGCCGCTGAGACTAAGTTTTTAAGCTTAAAAACTTTTCAAAATTCTATCCAATCCTTCTGCAAGAATTTCTTGCGAAGTAGAGAAACAAATTCTGATGTGTCCTTCAGCGCCTTTTCCGAACCATCTTTCCGAACCTGGAACAATGGCAACTTTTCCTTTTTGCAATGCTTGCTGAGCAAATGCTTCACTCGTCATTCCGTTTTCAATTTTAGGGAAAATTACAAAAGTTGCTTCAGGGAAATTTGGCGTTAGAATGCCTGAGTTTTTCAAGGTATTGTATGCAAAATCTCTATTGCTTTGAAGATGACCTAAGAAATCATTAAACCAAGGTTTCGCTTTGTCAATCGCAACGCTTGCTGCAATTTGTGATAATGTAGAAACGCCTTCAATAGTAGAATTAAACTGAGATTTCTCTGTAAAATCATCCAATAAATCTTGGTCATTACAAAGAACCGCGCCAATTCTTAAACCAGCAATTCCAAACGATTTTGAAAACCCGAAAACCGTAAAGCTTTTCTTTTTAGCTTCCTCAGAAACAGAAGAGTAGGTGTTGAATTCAATGTTGTCGTACACAATGTCGCTCCAGATTTCGTCGCTCATTACCCAAAGGTCGTGCGCAGCTGCGATTTCAGATATTTTCTTTAGAATTTCTTTAGAATATACTCTTCCAACCGGATTGTGCGGGTTGCAAATGCTGATTAATTTGGTTTTTGGACCAATTAAAGAAACCAACATATCAAAATCGATATCGCCGGTTTTAGAATCTACAGCGCAAAGTTTGATGTTTCCACCAACCGCATCAACGGTTTTTTTAAATAAGAAATCTACCGGGTCGAAAATAATGGCTTCATCTCCTGGGTTCAAAACATATTTTGCCACCATGTACATTCCCATTGCAGCGCTGTTTACCGCCAAAACATTGTCGGGAGTAAAACTTCCGTTTTTACCACTGTTGAAATGTTCAGAAACACTTTTTTTAAACTCTGGGAGTCCAGAAAAAGGACCGTAACTTAAGTATCCGTCTTTAATGTATTCAATAATTCCTTGTTCAATTGCAGGAGACATTCTAAAGTCTGGATCTGCCGCTGTTAAAGGGATAATTCCTTCTTCCAAAGTTGCCCATCTTCCGTTGTAGGCCTTTCTTTTTAGGGCTTCAAAATTAATATAGTTGTTTGTAAACATTTTTTTATTTGTATGAAATGGGTAAAGTATTTTTCGGCTGTTCGCTTAGTGGTAAAAGGAATTGTTCTAGCAAAGCTCTTCCATTTTTAATGTGAATATCGATTTCCGGTCTTCTCGCGTCTTCGTACTTTTTGAAAGTTTCCTGAAGGTCGTTATTTTCCATTAATAGATTCGTTAAAGTGAAAGAATCTTTCAACGCAGATGTAACTCCCTGACTTGTAAATGGAATTAAAGGATGCGCTGCATCACCTACAAACACTACGTTTTCGTGATAGAAAGGGTTTAGTTTTTCCAATTCGTACACTCTCCAAATGTGAGCATTTTGGTAGCTTGAACCTTCTATAATTGATGAAATAAGCGGGTTCCAATCTCCAAAATTATCCAACATAAATTGTTTAATGCAATCTGCACTATATTCTTCGTTGATGAAATATTTTGAAATATCAAACTGACAATACCAAAGGATTTTTTTAGCAGAAAGTTTTAAAACACCGAAAGTTAAACCTCCTTTTTCGTGGTGAAATTTTAAGAAGTTGCTTTCAATTTGGCTTGCTAATTCTTCGTTTTCGATAATGTTTACCACTTCGTTTTCCAAAACGGCTTTCATTACTTCATCTTGGAAGATGTGCCTTCTGATTCTACTTCTAGAACCGTCTGAAGCAATAATTACATCTGCATCAACGGGCGTATTTTCGTCAACGGTAAGAGACGCTTTTCCGTTTTCAAAACCGTTCATGGCAATCGTTGTGTTGTAAGAAATCTTTTCAGCAGGAAGTCCTTTTGCTAAAATTTCGATTAACGCACTTCTAGAAACCACAAAAACGTCGTCTAAATCTTTTTCAGAAATAACTTCGCCTTTATGGTCGTAATGAATATATTTTTTAAGGAAACTTCCTCTTTCGTACAATTCGTCGATATTGATGATGCTTGAAAGAAACTCAATTCCTTCTTTTGGAACGATAAAACCGTGCCCTTTTAGGTCGTCTTGAGTTCTTCTTTCGTAAAGGTGATATTCAAAATTATTTTTTTCTAAATAATTGGCCATACTTAGACCGGAAACACCTGCTCCTATAATTGCAACTTTGCTCATCTTGTTTTGATTTTTAATCGTATTGTTTAGTTTTATTTAAATGTAATGCTAAAGTTCTGAAAATGAATCTATAAAATCATTTAGCTTCAGAATTTTATGGCGGAAATTAATAACTGATTTTTCTAAATTGAATACTATATTTTTAGCTTAATATAAAGATTTGCCAGACTTAAAATTATACATGCTTAAGTTTTAAAATAAAATAAAGCTTCGCAAAAAAATCCAGCTATTAATATTCAAAAAAAGAAAAGGAAATATCCGAACGATATTTCGAGAAATAAGAAAAGCTATTCAGGTGCTTTAAAAATATTATCGTCTGAATGAAAACCTGCTACACCGCCACTTACCGCAAATTTCATGGCAGTCGCTGCGGTCATCCCTACAACAGGTTTAATGTTTTTTTCTTCAGTAACGATTACCCAACCGGAAATTGCATACGAATGCGGAAGATAAACCGCTACATAATTGTGTTTATCAACATCTGCCATTTCTTTTTGCGTAAGAAAACCGATTCTCCATATTTCCGGATTTTCGTTGGTTTTTACCCAAACAGGATCGCTGAATTTCTTTTTATCGCCCACAAATGAAGACATCACGTCTTTCGTTGGAGAATATATATGTTTTATTCCAGGAGTTTTTTCTAAAAGTCTGTCTATCGAATCTACAAAAAATCTTCCTACAACAAATTTATTTCCTAAAAATCCCAACAAAGCCGTTACCAACAATACTGAAATAAAAACCAAGCCCGGAATTTGTCTGGCCACCGACGGAATAATATTGTCGATAGAAGTGATTACCGACCAAATCACAAAAATCGTTAACCCAATTGGACCAATAATTATGAGTCCCTGAAAAAAGTTTTTCAGGAAGGCGTTTGTCATGCTCTCTAAAGTCGGTTTTTTCAACGTTTTATCCGTGTATTGTTTCTTTGTTTCCGTAAGATTTAATGATTTTGGCTTCGTATTCCAACCATTCTTCCCAACGTGCATTTACCTGTTCTGGATCGCCCAATTGTCTTGCAAAACCAATAAATGTGGTATAATGATTGGCTTCAGAAATCATCAATTCTCTATAAAACTCTCTAAGTTCTTCGTCTTGTATGTTTTCAGTTAAAACTTTAAATCTTTCGCAACTTCTCGCTTCAATCATCGCTGCAAAAAGCATTTTATCGATAATTAAAGTGTCTCTGTTTCCTCCTTTTTGGATGAAGTTTACCAATTCGTTCACGTAATCGTCTTTTCGGGTACGCCCAAAAGTGTACCCTCTTTTTAAGATAATCTGATGAACTTGATTAAAATGTTCTAATTCTTCCTGTGCAATTGCCAAAAGTTCAGTCACGATTTCCGGATATTCTGGAAGCATCGTGATAAGCCCAATCGCATTTGTAGCCGCTTTTTGCTCGCACCACGCATGATCGGTCAAAATTTCCTGAAGGTTTCCTTCTGCAATATTTGCCCACCTTGGATCGGTAGGAAGTTTCAGCTTAAACATGACTTAAAAAATTTCTGTAAAATTAAAATAATTTGTAATAAGATGGAAGATTTTATTTTTTTGATGGTTAAACGCAACGAACGAAATGT
Organism: Chryseobacterium sp. HNCC26DJ239; assembly: GCF_057180445.1. Classification (NCBI taxonomy): domain Bacteria; kingdom Pseudomonadati; phylum Bacteroidota; class Flavobacteriia; order Flavobacteriales; family Weeksellaceae; genus Chryseobacterium; species Chryseobacterium sp. HNCC26DJ239. Next base: position 261,450 of record NZ_JBXUGJ010000004.1, on the reverse strand, counting down.
TTTTGGTGAATGCAATGAGCATTTTTTTAGTTCGCAATGGTGTTATAATCAGTCATGGCTTTTTAATTTAAAAAAGACAAACTATTTAGAAGCAGTTTTTAACCTTAAAAATTCCAATGTTTTCCATCCAAAAGCATCAAATTTCTTCAAACCTGCCGAAATGATAAATGCTAAAATAACATTGATGACGTAAATTAATATCATTAAAATCCACCAAGGCATAGAATCTTTCATTGGAACAACCATAAAATAGACAAGTGATGAACTAATTCCTTGCCCGAAATAAAAGAAAATCGCGTTTTTCCCGATGTGCGTAACAAAATTTTCTTTGGTGATTTTTAATCTGTTGTAAAAAACGAACAGCGTAACCAACGAAAATAAAGACCAAATAATATAAGGAACTTTCGGCGGGAATTTTTGTTTGTTGATTTTATAGAAAATATCGTCACCAAAATACCAAAACATCCAAACCAAAGCTGCAGCAACCAATCCGTAAAGCAAAGGAATGATTTTCGTTGGGATTTTTTTACCTTTCATTTGATGTGCAATCAAGAAAACCGTCATGTAAAAAGCAACATAACCAACTTGTCCGCTAGGATAAATTTCAGGCAAAATATTGAAAAGTAAAGTTAAACTAATACAAATTCCTATAAACCAATTGATGTGTTTCGGGAAGAATCTTAAAATTAAAACTCCAAAAACGGTAAGGATATAATAGACTTTCAAATACCAAAAGCTTCCCATTACAACGGGAAAAGTGTCTGCATTTCTATATTCGTGCAAATACCAATTTCCTAAATTTTCCCAATTAGGAATCGTTGAAATGCTTGTTGCTGCATATTTCGACCCGAAAGTAGAATAAAAACTTTGCAACCATTCTAAAGAGAAAAATGCAAGACCGAAAACTTTAAAGAAATAATCTAAAAAGAACAGCAGGGTTACAAAAATCATGTAGGTAATCTGCAGTTTTAGAAGTCTGTAAAAAGTTTTTTCGATGTTGGAGCCGGAAGTTATTCCGCTTAAAGCATAAAACAAAGCCACATCAAAAACAAGAGAAAAAACTCTTACTTCAGGCTGAATATAAAACTGCCCCGACCAAAACGCGGTATGAATGAAAATAATGGAAAGCGTCGCTAAACCTTTAGCAAAATCGATGTAGAGGTCTCTGTTCATTTTGGTTATAAAAATTATTTGCCAAAAGTAAATAATTTAGAAATAAAGAAAAATTTTGTCTTTGTGCTTGAAAATGTGAAATTTATTTTTATCTTTGCACCTCGAAATAACTAAAAAATTTATAAACAATGTTTGCAATTGTAGAAATAGCAGGGCTTCAATACAAAGTTGAGCAAGACCAAAAATTGTTTGTGAACCGTTTAGCAGGAGATAAAGGAGGTAAAGTATCTTTCGATAAAGTACTTCTTACTGTAAACGGAGCAATCACTGTTGGCGCCCCAGCTGTAAGCGGAATCACTGTAGAAGCAGAGATCCTTGATCATGTAAAAGCTGATAAAGTAATCGTTTTCAAAAAGAAAAGAAGAAAAGGTTACAAAGTGAAAAATGGTCACAGACAGTCATTAACTCAAATCAAAATCACTGGTATTACAGGTTTTGATGGAGCTAAAAAAGAAACTAAAGCGAAAAAAGCTCCTAAGACTGAGGAAGCTAGCGCAGAATAATTGTTAAACCACACAAAACCTTAAAATAAAATGGCACATAAGAAAGGAGTTGGTAGTTCCAAGAACGGTAGAGAATCTCACTCTAAAAGATTAGGTGTGAAGATTTTCGGAGGACAAGACGCTATTGCTGGAAATATTATTGTTAGACAAAGAGGTACTCAACACCACCCAGGTGCAAACGTGGGTATCGGTAAAGACCACACTTTGTTTGCTTTAGTAGACGGTAAAGTAGTTTTCAGAAAGAAAGCAAACAACAGATCTTTCGTATCTGTAGAAGCAAACGCATAATTTAAGCGTTTCATAAAATCTAAAATCCCCGACCTTTTGGTTGGGGATTTTTGTTGTTTTTAGTTTTAATTAAAGTTCAGTATTGTAAAATAATTTGGAGGATTTTGGAGGCTCCGGAGGAGCCAAACCTTTGTAGATGAATGTTTTTGTGATGGCGCGCTCCGTAGAAGCGCTATCTGAAATTAAGACGTTTTAGCTTTTCTGAAATATGATCAATACGATCGTTAAAAATAAAAGATGATAGGGTTGTTTAAATTTGAAAGAAATTTAGCTTTGTTTAAAACCCAAACTGAAACCCAGCTTTAATTCCAAATTTAGAAACATCGGGTCTGTCGAGATAATTTCCTCTCCAGTTAAAATCTACTCTGAAAATTCTGATATTTCCAAAGCCTATATTTTCAATCCCGAAACCGTATTCGTAGTAAATTTGCTGGTCTGGAGCAGAATATTTGTCACCATCCACATTAATGTTTTTTGAAGCATCACTCAAAGTTCCATAAGCGCCACGAATAAAGCCAACCTCTCTTAATTTTAGTTTTTTAATTAAAGGAATGTAAGAAAGAATTTTTCCGTTAAAATGATGCTCAATATGAAGTGTAGAGTAGGTGTCTGCAACAAATTCGTAATAATTAAGCTGTGAAAATGTATTCTGAACCAAACCATAACTTTGGTTGGCTGGAATAATGTTTTGTAAGGCCAACGGAACTGTGTTGAAGTTTTTTCCTGCTTCAAAATTCAATAAAGTTTTTCCCCAACTTCCAATTAAGATAGGTTTGTAAAACATAAACTGCAGCTTGTTATAATTGAAGTCGGCGTTAAATAAGCCTTCTATTCCGCGTGTATATTTTAAAACGATAGTTGGAGCCAAAGTTCCGTGCTCGTAGCGGTCTACACCTGTTTGCGAGAATTTTGCTCCAGGTCTCGCAATTAAACTGATGGTAACGTGAGAATCGTTTGTTGTTTTTCTCAAGTTTCCATCTTTATAATACATCAAACTGAAACCTTCTGGATTGGCAGATTTAATGCTTTGCATTGTTCCATCAATTCTAATCTGGAAGTTTTTCCACGGCTCAATTGAGGTGAAAACACTTGTTTGATTTACCGAGCTTAAGGAAGCATTCGTTCCTCTTGCAAAAACTGTTGAAGAAGCGAAAGAGCGTGACAAAATACCGTCTTCTGTTGTAAGTTGTACGCCAAGTTGGGTAATGTCTCTTTTGGTTCCTGCTCCTACCATAAAACGGTTTACACGGTTGAACATATATCTTCCTTCAGCACCGTATTTGAATTGCTGGTCTTTGAAACCGTATGCATTGTAAAATTCAATTCTCCAAGGGTCGTTTTGTCCGAAATACGTTCTGGCTCCGAGTCTAATTCTATCACCTTCCACCATGTTTTTACCGTAAATAGACGTGATAGGACCTAAATCTACACCTTTTGTAATATTATAATATCTTGAAGCTAAAGTTTCATAAATCTTTACAATTCGGTTGAATTTTGGTGTTTGGTTAAGTTTGTCCAACATTTCGTAAACACCTTTTTCTTGTTTTGATAAAGAATCTGGTCTTGCCGTGGCCCAAAAAGCTTCATCTTTATCAAGAAATTTATCTTCGTATTCTTCTTTCTTTCTAAGGAAAATATCGTCCGCAATGGGTTGATTAAACTGATAATTTGAATAATCTACAGAGCGTCTCGCAATAATGCTTTTTGAACCTTTCTTTTTGGAAAAAGGGCTTAATTCAATTTGGGTAACAACTTTTTTGGGCAAAAATGTTTCTTCGTCTGGATTGTCGAATTCTAGTTCTGTCGCAATTGAATTGATGAAGTTCACGTTCATTCGATGGGTAGACTTCAGCGTTGCGCCCAAAACGGCGTAAGTTTCTGTATTAATATAAAGATACCCTTGAAAAGCGAGAACGTCTTTTCTTTTAGGTTCGTAACGAATTCTATATGCACGATTTCCATTCATTCTAATCGTGTCAGTAATAGAATAATCGTAGGTGCTGAAACCGTCGGAAGAAACAGGGCTTTGAAAGCCAATATCAAAATAATTTAAAGTATTATCATAAATATTAATTTCACGATAAAGATTTTTTGCCGTAATCGTTACAACCTGATTGTCTTGAAAACCAGATGTTTTCTGAGCGGTAAGCAAGCGTTTATTTTTCTTAGCGGGTTTGTTTAAACCATAATTTTCATAAATAGATTCGTTTAAGAAAATAGGCAGAGCCATTTTGCCATTGGCCGTAGAGTCTGCATAATCAAAGATAAAATCAAGTTTGTTGAATATCTTTTGATTCATAAACGTACTGTCTATGTTATTGGCATCAAACTCTATCTTTTCATACTCTTTGTAGCTGTAGCTGTCATATTTATCAAGACCATTATTCTTTTTTCTTTTCCAAACCTCCTGCATAATGGCGTAGGCTGGGTTTTCTTTTTTGCTCTTGTATTTTGGTTTGCTTTTCTGAATAACCACTTCGGCAATATTGCTTTCTTTTTCTGGTGAAAGTGCAATCGCAAGATTGTTATTGTCTTCTCCTGTAATACTGATTTCGTATAAAGAATAGTTTTTTTTACTGAATTTTACTTTAACAATAACCGTATCTGCCTCGATTTTAAAATCTGCACTGGTTGTTCTTAAAATAGGAGTTGTTCTGTTGTTGATGTAAATATCAACCCCCGTAAGAGCTAGGCTGGTCTTTGCGTCTGAAATTCTGCCTGAAACAGAGTTTTGTGCGAAAAAAAAGCCTGCCGTGAAAAGGGAAAATATAAAGAGTAGATATTTGTTAATAGGTAATGACATCATTCGGTTCTTCAAGCATTTAGCTTAAACAAAAAGCGTGCTGTAAAAACTTCAAAATAAAATATTTTTAAACGCTTTTGTTGTTGTTTATTAAGCTGCAAATGTAACGAAAAAAAACCTGCCAATATTGTGCGGATTAGAAAGTTTATTTAAGGATGGCTGAAATGAGAAATAGAATATTTATAGAAATAAAAAAGACTTACATTTCTGTAAGTCTTTTTGCTCCTCCTGCTGGGCTCGAACCAGCGACCCTCTGATTAACAGTCATAGTGTTTTTGATTTTAAGGTTCTGAATATGAGATGATTGAAAAAATATAGTACTTTCATTTCTTTGATGATTTAATATGTTCTATGACCATTTACTAAAAAAGTCTTGCAATAAATCTTGCAACTTTTTTAAAATTTATATCCCGCCAAAACCGGCAAGACTCCATTCTTAGAAGGTTTGTAAGTACACATCATCATCAATAATTTCCGTACATTTTTTTATGTAAAGAAAATTCAAGAAGGATGTAATGATCTCGTCGAGCGCGGTAAGAAAATATGTTTTAAAAAATAATTAAATTTTGTGACCACCATTTCAATCACCACAAAGGCAATCAATGAAACGGAATGAATTTGAGCAATTTATAAAATATTTTTAGATTTTAAATGGTGTTATACCCTTTTATTTTGGTGGAGTTGAAGGATATTGAATCACTTCTTATATTCAGAATATTATGTTTAAATTTAAGCTTTGCTGCCACTGTTGCTATTTTCCTAAAAGTGAATAGGTTCGGGGTATTTCGAATAGTCTTCGACGTTCCGCAGGAAACCTCCATCTTTGTGAATCCTTTCTGTGCTCCGTTAAAATCTTCTATCAGTTATTAAAGCAAAAACAGAGGCGTAGAGTTGGTAAAGATTTTTATTTCCAATAGTTCCAGTTACTGCCATCATATACCGCAATCGAATTGCTTACTGTATCATAGCACATCATACCAGCATAGGGACTTTTTACTGTTGTATGAGGATTTTTAATGTGAGGTAATATAATTGCCTTATTGGGAGACTCTAAAACAAGTACTCCCGTAGCCGAACTTATATTGGAACCTATTATCACACCATTCCCACTCTCTGCACTTGTATTGGATGTAAGATTGGTTAAACTTCCCGTATCTGACATATCTACCCAACTACCATTAGTAAACATTCTCACTTTTACTGAAGTTTTATCAAATATGAATGTTCCGTTTTGTGGATTATTAGTAGTTGGAGTGGTAGCAGAAAATGTAGGAGTTGCTGTTAATGCAGGGAGAATGATGCCTTTGAAATTAGTGGTTTCAACATCTGTCGGAGAATTAGTAGCTGTTGCTCCCCCGAAATCCAGCAGTGTACTGTTTCCATTTACTGATGTTTTACCAATGGCTACCTGGGCGGATAAGGTTAAAGAACAAAATATAAGACTGCCTATATAGAATGTTTTTGTATTTTTTATATTTTTCATATTTTATATTTAATCGTTACACGCTCTTTTTATACATTTCCAAGTAGTTCCGTTATAAAGTTTTATACATTGATCTGTAATATCATATGCTATCATACCTTTTTGGGGATTAATAATATTTGCTGTACTTGTAGTTTTGGTAATAACCAGTCCTTTTGTATTAGATTCTAACGCAATAAAACCATTGGGAACACCTCCTTCATTGATTGTTGGGCCTTCGGGCCAGTTTTTGTTACGGGTTTTTAATGTAGTAATTCCTACTTTTGAATATCCATCAGGAATTCCTGACGCTCCTGGTTTTATGCAGTAATCTACAGCGATGAAAATTGAGGCATTATTGCTTGTAAGCCCGGCTAAATCTTTAATATTATAATTAACGGTAGTAGCGTTTCCGAAGAATCCGATAGCGGGGGTAAATGTTAGATTTCCAAGATTATCTACCAGCCAAGTTCCTTGTCCGGCAATTATAAATCCTTTCGTATATCCTCCGGAAGTTATAATATTGGTTGCACCAGAGGGAGCGATGAGATTAATTGTAGAGTATATTAAAGACCCTGAATTCAAGTCATAATCATTCGTTACGATACTGAATGTTTTAGACATATTTTTACCAACAGAAGCATTATCATCTACCGCTACAGGAGGTTGATTGATTCCAAAATTATTCCCTGAAGAAATGCTGTTAGAGATTGTTGCTGTGAAACTGTTGGCAGTAGTTCCCTCTTTATTACCTACAACATTAAAACCTGTTGGCTCTGTTAACTGAATTGTGTAAGGACCGGGATAAGTATTGATGTTTATATTGTCAAAATAATAATATCCGTTTACATCAGTTGTTTTTGATCCTATTTCTACTCCATTATTAAAGAGCTTAACAGTTGCTCCCTGATATCCGTTACCATCAGGAGTTCCTGCATTGTTATCATTAAAGACAGTTCCGCTAAAAGTAGACGCAAAAGTAATTGATGCAGCGTTATAAGCACCAATAAAAGCAGGGTCTGATGTTCCTGAATATGTTTGAATTAATGTTGTTGCACTCTGATAATTTGCGGTCGTTATTCCCATTTCAGACCAATCTAAAGCGATAACTCTAATGTTTCTCGTACATCCACTTGAAGTTCCTGCATCATAAAGAGGAGGCGATACATTTGCTCTGTAAAATTTCCAGCAGGCGTTACCAATAGACGGAACTACCGGTATACCATTTACTTCTGCACCAAAAGCTACCGAATAAGGAGTTCCTACCATCGGATCTGATGGGGTGGGACCATTTTGAAAGTGAAATACATCTGATGTACTGCTGGGTTGTCCCATCTGAGTAAAAATAAGATCCGGTACACCATCTCCGATTGATGTGGGAACAATTCCCATCGTATTGAAGGCAATGTTAGAGCCTTGTGGTATATTAAAAATAGCAGTTCCTAAACCTAAACCGTTAATACCATCAGTAAGATATTGTACTAAATTATTATTAACCGGCACCGGCGTTACATTACCATTTCCTCCAAATGCTTGTCCTACCCCAATAAAAGTTCCGCTACCTGGAGAGGGGATTGTGTAAATGGGTAATGAAATAAATGTGGCAGATGTGAAAGGAATATTATTGCTGGATAAAGCCGAATTATTAACTCCGGTAGAATAAGTTATGGGTGTGTTAATATTATTAATTCCATTTGCATTCCAAGTAAAGGCAAGTAAATTATGATTGTTATTGGGTATTACTGCATTGTTGGAGCTTCTCCAATAACCATTGAAATCTGAAAATATTTCGGAAGCGGGGCGTACTGTGTTCTGTGATTTTACAGTAACTATTGTGAATAATCCTAAAACTAAGGCAATCTTATTTTTCATCTTGATTTTAATAGAAGTGCAAATTTAAACTTATTTTTTAATATATTGATTATGAGTTTGTTTTATTTTTGGCATAGATGAGTGCGTCGTAAATTTATCCCAAGGATTAAAAAAGAAATTGAAATGTATGCTTTCATTTCCATGATATATCGAGGTGATAAAGATTTGGAAATTTTGAATCAAGTATCTCATGATATTGCTATGGAAATTGAAAATTTGTGGAGATTATAAAGCATAAGAAGATTTTATCAGACGGATGAATATTATGATGGAACCGATGAAGGTTCTAATTTTTATTGGAGCATTCTGGTTTACTTGTAAACCAAAGAATGAATTGCTTGTTGAAATAAGATTACTATTAATAAATTTTAAACCTAAGAATAGGGGTTTGATGTTAATTGAAGAACCTGTTCAGGAATTTAAACTTCCACAACTGAAAAGAGAAAGTTTCGAGGATGCATTTGATGAAATTGAGTTAATTGGACTTCCAGTTTCATGTAGTCCTTTTGATTTATTAAAAACCAAATACAGAGGATCAGTATTTGTAAAAGACTTGTTGAAATTTCATAAAAGACAGGTAAAAATGTTAGCATATCTTATTTCCAGAAAACACGTTCCCACTAAAAAAGGGACGATGTATTTTGGAACTTGGATCGATGTCAACGGTGATTATTTTGACACCGCACATTTTCCCAATAGTTTAAAGGAATATGATTTTCAGGAAGGCGGTTGTTATTTATTACTCGGAAGGGTTGAAGTTGATTTTCACTTTCCTACCATTACTATTCATAAAATGGCAAAGATGCCAATGATCACCGATCCCCGGTATTCTTACGATAAAGAAAAACAATATGATATTCACCGTCAAATTAAAGAAGATGTAAGTATGACTTTTAGAAAGCCTTATCCTCAGGAACATGAAATTGGACTGCCAAGAAACAATTCGGAAAAAAATAAAGAGGCTGTCCCAAAAGGTAAACTAATGCTCTGAGAATCTCCTAAATGATAAAAGTTGTCAAACAGGAGTCCGAGAGAGAGGGTACTTTTGAGACAGCCTCTTTTGACTTGTATTAATATTTTTGGAATACATATCTTAAGTTCTGGAACGGTAAACTTTAGTACATACAAAAAGATTGAATGCAAAAAGACCCATTAAAACAAAACAAATAGTTCTACCGGTATCTAAAACGGAAGTTATCGAGAAAATTTCGTGTTTAATTTCTTTGTGGTTTAAATTTAAATAGTCAATAAGTTTGTTCCCGTATGCGACAAAATTATCAATAATTCCTAAACACAATACAATTCCTAAAATACTGATCAAAATTCCAATAAGTGATAATGTTTTCATAAGTTTATTTTAAATTTTAGTATCCTCTGTTATTTTTGAATTCTTTCTCACATTTTAAGGAACAAAATTCTTTTTCATCGGTTACAATAAATTGATATTTATGTTGATTTGTATCTTGGAGTTCATAACTTTCAATGCAGGCTTGGGGACTAACTGTTAAAACCGTCATTACAGAAGCAATCATTTCAAAAGGGTCTTCAGACTTAGGTTTTACAATTACCCCTAACAAATCCTTTGAAGTATAAATAATCGCTTTGATATCAATCTTTTTTTCACACCATTTACATTCAGTGCTTCCAACCTCGATCTTGTTTTCAGCCTTAGATAGTGGATCGGGATTCGGGTCACTCATTATCTTTTTTAGTTTGATAATATCCTCAGATGATAATCCCACATATTTCTCGGTTAGGTTTGCATTATCTATTAGTCTTTCAGCTTCGGGTGTAATTACTATATCATCCCAAGAAAATGTTTTACTTTCAAAAGAATTTAGATCTTCAATATTAATGTTTTGATCATTTTCTAATTTAGTATCTTCTTTCACTACGAATTCTTTAGAATTTTCCTCAAATACATTTTGAGAATACCGGAAATCTAATATCCCTTTCCTATCATTATAATCATATACTGTTACAATAAAGAAAGAGAAAATGAAGTACAAAAGTATATTCGAAAATACGGTAACTTGATAAGGATCATCGTCATAATCATCCGGGACGAAAGAAAAAATTATTGCGGAAAGAATTTTAACAACCACCATTATAGCGAAGAAAGGCAATAGAAATGAAGTTGTAATCATTGATTCGAAATCAAGATTCTCAAGGTAGTTTAAATAATTCATGATGAATTTCGGTTTTCGGTGGTTTATTTTTTATAGTAATCTAATCTTTTCTCCTTTGTTCCGTCACCATTTTGATCATAATATTCATAATCCTGAAGAATTAATTCCTTGGAATCACTATGTTTAATGTAATAACGTTCTCCATCAATATCTAAAATATTTGTTGTAGCATTATAAGAATAAGGATATGTTTCTATACTCCCTATTTGTTGACATTGTTGAGTGGAAGAATTTAAAACATAATTTGTCAATAAGTATTTACTGTTTGTTGTAAACTCATGTATTGCTTCTATTTCGCATTTAGCATGATCGTAAGAACTTAGGGGAGTGTCGGTTTTACCGTTGAGAATTACCGTTTTGTAACGGTGCCATTTACCGATAAATTGTTGTGATTGATTTTTATTTTCTTCTGTAGTTTCAGAATCATTGTTTGAACATGAACCTAAAAAGATTACTGTTAATAGAGATAAATAAACTTTTTTCATAGTTAAAGTTTTATTTCCTTTCAGTCCCGAAAAAGAGTTGTTAATTAATAAAGAAAGCGTGAGGACTACTAAACTTATTCTATCAGGTAGGTTCTGGTAAACCGTTAGGGTCAAATAAGTAGCAGACCCCCACGCCATATAGATATGACATGAGAGTTGCTAACATATTCCCCCTAATTAAATGTACCAGATTTACCTGAGGAATGTCGTTAGACAAGCGTTCTATGTGTTCGAAATGTATTTGATAGGATTATTTAATCTTATCAATAGCAAATATAATTAGTCTATCATTAAAGTGAAAATTTATTTTCGTAAATGTTGTAGCAAAATATACAAAACTCAAAATTAATCAGTTGAAAGTGTACTTTATGTTAAGTTATTAAGACTTTATATGTACTTTTCGGTACCTTTAAGGTACATTTTTGCCGTAAATCATAAAAGATTGAAATTTAAACCGGAAAATAAAAATCTTTATCTGGGAACATATAACAGTGTTCATTCAATTATAATATAAAAAACAATATTATTTTGCACCGAAAAAAACCGTACCTATTAACAAGCAAGTGCTAGTTTTTTTTGAAAAATTCAAAATTTAAGGTTAAATGGATGGATTACTTACTTACATTTACATCATATCAAGTTTTACAGCAACTTTTTTTACTTTCTGTACTGTTTTAGTTGACATTTCAAGTAGTTTTCCAATCTCTCTTAATGTTCTTCCTTTTTTCAGATATTCCAACGCCTTTTTATTTTTTGGTTTATTTATAAAGATTGCATCACTTTCGTTACTACCTGACGGACGGCCAAATTTTACATTGCGCTGAAGAGCGATTATTTTTCCGGCGGCGATTCTTTCCTTTAGATTGGACAATTCTTGCTCGTAAAGACTTGATATTATAGTAATTATGACTTTCCATATAGGGTTTTTCTCTCCATTAGGTCGGGATTGTAGTCCCATGTTTCTTACCACCACATTAATCCCATGCTCCTCAAAGATCTCGAGCGTTTCGAGTACGTTTCTTGTATTACGACCCAAACGGGAAATTTCTTCGACCACTATTTCAGTTATTTGACTCTTTCCCGCAAGATCAATTAAGATCCGTCCGTTCTCTCGGTCTCTAAAATTTACTGTGCCTGAAACTTTGTCTAATAATACCAAATCATATTTATCAGTATCCGCTTCAAAACGATTTCCTGTCTGACCTAAAGTAGAAACTCTATTATATTTAACCCTCATTTTGTTGTAATTTTAATTTCAGATTAAATTTACGGCGGAATCGCCGTTCTGCCTACGCTTTTAGCACTATTTAGCGTTTAAAATAGATTTAGTTTTTGTTTTAAATTTTATGACCGCAGAATTGTGCAAAATAATAATCACATGTTTTTGATCAGGAATAGTTCTGGTTTTTAGTTGGAATAGCAAAATAAAATTTAGCACTCAAGGTCCGCAGTCACTGCAGTAAATTTCAGAGCAAAATAATCATTAGCGCAGGTCCTGTAGAAAGCTAGAGCTACAATTGCGCATGGTACAGGTTGATCTCCGGATTGAAAATATATTTTGCCCTTTCGGGCAAAACAATTATTTCATCCGGATATATTAAAGTTACTATAGTCCCCCGGGAGCCCGGGGAATCAAATCCCCCCTTGCACCCGTGGGTGTATAGAACCTTTAAAAATGGGGTTCGAATGTATACACGTAGTTTTTGGTTTATTTCCTTGAGATCATAATAATACCCATTTAAAAAAAAAAAAAATTTTAGGTTTTTGGTTCAGAAATCTGACTTTCTAAAATTTAAATTTAAACCGGAAAAAACTTTGTTAAAAAAAATTGACCCCAAAATAAAAATAAAAATTTTTCCAAATTTTCTTTCAGATTTTCGCAATTTAGTGTTATGCTATTTTATAATTTCTATTAATGCCAAAGATTAATTGTTATATTGATAGGATTTTATGGTACATAAGTATTTTTCCAAAAAAAATTACGTATTTTAACAAAATGAATCTTAAGAAGTAGATTGATTAAGCAAAATTATTACTTTTATTAAAAAACACGTATTATGAAACCTCATATAAAGAGCAAGCTCAAAGACTTAAAATCTAATACAAGTAAAGTACAGTTAACATCCGGCAGACTTAAAGAGGTTCCAAAAGAACTTAAAAACTGTCCTTTAACTAAGTATATGGATTTGTTTGGTAATTCAATCCATGAATTACCTGATTGGTTTTTCGAATTCAAAAAATTAGAGCATTTAAGTCTTAAAAGCAACTCTTTTAAGGAACTACCAACAATAGTATTTACTATTGAAAATATTAAATATTTCAATTTGTCAGACAATCAAATTCGTGAAATTAGAGGACATTACTTCAGGAATTTAATTGATATAGAAAAAGTTGACATTAGCTATAATCAAATATCTTCTTTGCCAACAGAAAAAATTGAGTATCCCAAATGTAAGAATTTAAGTATTAAAGGTAATAAATTAGAAAAATTTCCAACCTCCTTGAGCGATGCCTACACTCTTGAAAAATTGGATTTATCTGAAAATAAAATAAGTTCAATAGATGACGATGCATTCGATAATCTTGAAAATTTAATTGAATTAGATCTTAGCTTTAATGATCTGAGTTATTTACCTACCAGTATAGGTAATTTAAAAAAATTGAAAAGATTAATTTTGAGTGGAAACAAAATTAAATCACTACCAAAGGAGTTTGAAAATTTAACATCATTAGAATTTTTAGATTTTGATGGAAATCCAATTGGTAGAGTTCCTTTAGAAATTTCCTCTCAAGGTGTTTCAGGAATTATAAATTATTATTTATCTCTTGGAGATAATGCTCAATTATTTGAAGCAAAACTACTAATAGTAGGGCAAGGCAATGTTGGTAAAACCTATTTAATGAATAGATTAATAAGTGGAACTTTACCCGCAACCTATACGACAGAAGGTATAGACATAAAAACTTGGAAGATTGAAACTACTTCATCACGAGACTTTCGTGTTAATATTTGGGACTTTGGGGGTCAAGAAATCTATCATTCAACACATCAGTTTTTTTTAACCAATAGATCACTTTATCTCTTAGTATGGGAAGCGAGAACTGATCAACATCTTATCAGTTTTGATTATTGGCTTAATGTGATTCGCTTATTAAGTAACAATTCACCAGTCATAATAGTTCTAAATAAAATCGATGAAAGAATAATTAATATTGATGAACGATCACTTAAAACAAAATTCAAAAATATAGTATCATTCCATCAAGTAAGTGCATATACTGGGCAAAATATTAATTTGTTAATAAATGAAATTGGAACCGAGATTAATTCGCTACCACTAATAGGTGATAGTCTGCCAAAGGTTTGGTTGGAAATTAGAACAGTACTTGAGTCTTTAGAGTCTAACTATATTTCGGCAGACCAATATTTATATATATGCAACCAACATGGACTATCAAATAAAAGAGCATTATTTTTAAGTCAATATTTTCACGATTTAGGTGTTTTTCTCCATTTTCAAGATGATACTTTGTTGCGAAATATATTATTTTTAAAGCCTGAATGGGCTACAAATGCAGTATATAAAATTTTAGATTCAAAAGATGTAATAACTCGTAACGGTGAATTTGACCCAGATATGTTGGATGTTATTCTTGATGATTTTGAACGTGATAAACGTGCTTACATTGTTACACTTATGAAGAAATTTGAGTTATGTTTTGAGGTTGAACAAAACATCTTTCTAATTCCCGAGTTACTTAAACCGGAAAAGATTGATTTTGATTGGGATTATCTAGACAACTTACGCTTTGAATATCATTATGATTTCATGCCTGCAGGTATAATGGCGCGATTTATTGTTAGGATTAGAAAATTGATATATGATAAAACATTCTGGAAAAATGGAGTGATTATTCAAAGAGAAAGTACAAGGGCACTTATAACTACAGATCAATACTCAAGAAAATTATTTATATGGATTAACGGTAATAATTCTTCTTTTCTACTTGAAGTTATTAGAAAAGAATTAAACGATATCCATCAATCTTTAAACTATCCAGATGTTCCGGAGAAGATTCCATGTAATTGTCAAGAATGCGCTAAATCGATGAGTCCTCATCTTTTTAATTATTCTTTCGTAAAAAGAATTGGAATTGAAAACACATTCAAAACGATACCTTGTGAAGTGAGTGCTACAGGAGTAAATGTACATAAACTGTTAGGCTTATATAAAATTGAGAGTCAAGAGCCTGATAATAATCCTATGTATTCACTTGATAAAATTTTAAATGACCTTGTTGAAATCAGTTCACGAATTCTTGAAAGAAAGCGTATAAAAAAGATAGAAGACCTTATCAATGATGATATTGTTGACCTCCTTAGAACGAAAGGACATAATATTGCCGATCAAACAAGATCAGGAATCTCAAATAATGATAAGGGTGCAGGAGAATTAGATATAATGATTAGGATGAACAATGGAATTCCGGTCACAATTATTGAATGTTTTAGACTTGAAAGTTGTGGCGCTAAAAATACAGTTGTTTCTGATCATATCTCTAAACTTTTGAATAAGTATGATACGCACGAACTAAAACGTAAATTTGTAGTTGTTTTTGGTGAGGCTGAGAGATTTGATAACTTGTGGACAAATTATTCTCAATATATCAAAAACCTTAACTCTAATGAAAATTATGGCGAAAAGTATCCTATTTCAGGATTTTCTGTTAGAGATGACTTACATAATTTTGCTAACATTAAAATTGGTATTTCGAGACATGAGAATAACGGTGAAACTTTTGAAGTTGTCCATATCATATTAAATATGAAATAGAGAAGATATTATCTATTCTCTATGAAAAAAAACTATGTCAGATTATAATAAAAGTAATTCACTTATTGATTAATTTTTTGGGAAATTCATAAAAAAATCTTATATTATACGTACCTGAAATATCGGTATAAAAGAGAAATATCCAAAATAATGAGCAAATTCTCAGATGTAAGTCTCATCATCCCAAATAATATTAATTACGAAAAACTTTGGGACAAAATTAATACTAATCCTGACCTAAGTAAAGGGGATAAATCCAAATTAAAAGATTCAACATTACTATTTCTTCACTATCTGTATCCGTCTTCCAATTATATGACTTATACAAAGAATAATGGTTTTCACAAGAAAATAAAGAGTACAGACTTTAATGTAATTACTAGAAATTTTTTAACAAGAACTGTTGCCCTTTTAGAAAATACAGACTATCCAGTGATAGAAAGCAAAAGTTATAAAGTTGGGAAATATTCAAAATCCTACAAGCTTAAAAATGACTTTTTCCTTTTCTGTAAAGCTGAAAAAATTACGATGAACTCTAGGGTTGGAGATAATTATTTGAAAATGATGGAGTCTGTAACCGGTACGGATAAAACTGATTCCAAATTAGAAAATAATTCTCAATTTCAACATTTATTCCCACAATTAAACAGTAAAATTATTACCATTGATAGTTCTGTTGACCTGTACATAGAGCAACTAGAATTTTTTTTAGATTCAAAACTAAAGAAGAAGGAAAATAAAATCTATTATCAAAATCTAAAGAAAAGTATTGATGATAAAATACTAGCAATTAAAAGAAGTGTTCATCAAATTAAAAACGGAGAATTTGATCCCACGCTAAACAACAATAATTTAAGACTTTACTCCACTTTAACCTCCTGTAAAAAGGAAATAAGACAATTTCTTAGGATAAATGGAAAAAAAATTAATGAGATAGATATTAGTAATAGTCATTTATACATATTTTCAAATATTTTAAAACCATCCTTCTATACAAATAAAAATAAGAATTCATTAATAAAAATTGATAAAAATATTTATAATATAATAAAATCAGAATTTTATAAATCTAAGTATTATATAAAAGAACAAATTAAAAATAAATTTAAATATAAAAATAAATCATATATACCCTATATGTGTGGCACTTTTCTCAATCAGAAAGATGTTGAACAATTCAATGATCTACCTTTTGATAATAATTTGTACCAGCATTTAAATAACATCCTATTTGATGGGAAAAAAACAAGGGAGTATATAAAGAGAAATGTAATGAGTTATCTCAACTTAAAAAAACACCGGGAAAATAATACGTTCATCAGAAAAATGAATGAAAAATTTCCAAATGTCGGTCATGTTATCGAATTGATCAATGGGTTAGATAATTCTAAAGGTTGCCTAGCTATCCTTCTTCAAAGGTTTGAATCAACCCTTTTGTTGGATATAGGAATTAAGAAACTGTTGAAAGAACATCCCAACTTAAACTTTTTCACAATTCATGATTCGGTTGCTGTTGAAGAAGGAATGTCAGAAACGGTAAAAAATATTCTTTCGGCAGTAATAAGTGAAACTACCGGAAAACAAATCGGGCTATCAATAAAAGAACGTGAAGATCCGTTTAAAACAATTGAAAATACCGCTTTAGAAATGTTGAATAAATCATATAAAAAAGTTATTTCTAAAAGAAGAAAAGAAAAATTTAATAAAAGATAAAGTAGAGAAGGGTTCTTGCGAGAACCTTTTTTTTTACGTTCCATGACTTGAATATTTCACTGAAAACATGTAAGAAATATGATTTCTAAAAATTATCAAAAAACTCTGACATAAACATACCCTATAAAGATTCTTGTTTAATATCCAGACAGTCATTAAATTTAGGGGTTTAAATTTTCAGAATGAATATTATTGTCACTGCCCTTCCTCAATATCCAATGGAAGAACTGAATGAAGTTGTAAAATTACTTAACACTGTTCCCGGAACGGTAAAATTTATAAAGGGAGAAACAATACCCACCGAAATACTTCAACTACAGATTAAGGATTATTCTTTGCAAAAACGTTTATCCTTCGGACAGTATTGGGAAATCCTCAATATGTACAGGATTATTAATAAAATCCCAACCGATAATTATGCTGTATTAATATCACCAAATAAACATGATGAGAATTGGTTCAGTGGTTTTAACGGTCATAATATATTTGTGGATTCTAACGATTGGGAATATTTTTCTGATAAAGATTCAAAGTATGGGATAGCCTTTCAAATTGTCGAGAATATTATTCAGTCTTTAATGAAATTAAATATCGATAATATTTATACTGAACCTAATATCCATAAGGAATCCATAGGTTGTATTAATGATTTTTGTGGTAACAAGAAAGACATCATGTTTAAACTTCGTCAGGGGTATATCTGTGACTCGTGTGTACAGAGAATTTTGAGTGAAAATATTGATATTGTTGTTATAAGCCATTTGAAATCAATTATAGATTCTATACGGAATTCGATGGTGGATAATTTTAGTTTAATTCTAAACCAGATTCCAAAAGAACCGATATGTGTGGATGAAAAAGGAATACTTACGATAGGAAAACATAAGATCAGTCTGGGTCCCCAACCTAAATCTTTATATTACCTTTTTCTGAATCATTTAAATGGTATTCTAACAAATAAATTAGACGAATATAAAGAAGATCTGACTGAAATTTATGTTCAGATAAAATATCCACCAACAAAGTCTTTAAAGAATAGAGATAAGGAGGAGATTAAAGATCATATTTTAGTTTTAAAACAGAAAGAGGTTGATGAAATCGTAAAGAAATTATTTGAAAACGATTATGGGTATAAAAGATTTTTAAAAGAAAAAAATTCTATCAATAAGGAAATTAATCAGACTGTCGGTGAGAAATTAGCGGAGTTCTACATGATCAATACTTTCGATGATTCTGTTGATAAATACTATAAAATCAATATTCAAAAGGAGATTATATCAATGGATCAGAAATACATTTTAAAGAAAGGCAAAACAAAATAATCGTCATTTTTGTAACGTTACAAAACGAGGTTTGTAATGTAATTTGTCTTCACATTTTTTGGTGACCCCTGTTACTTTGCATCATAATATTTAAACAATAATATCATGCACAAAGAAACATTTACAGCAGGGGTAGTTTTGCCGTTATTTAACAGAGTAACCAAATTATCATTAAATCAAATTGAAATTCCGGAAGAATGGGATGAGTTATTTGACAGGAAAGAAAAGAAACAGTTCATTAAAAAATTACAGGAACAGTTTGAGAAGACAGGATGTTATATTCCTCTGGTTGTCTTCAGGTATAACGATAAATATGTCATTGTAGATGGTGTTTTAAGATTTTTAGCGTTACAGGATTTAAATTTAAACCAAATCGACTGTATAATTATTGAAAAGACACCCAACTCGAAAGACCAAGTCAAAGATTGGATTATTGAATTTAATCTGAAATCGGTTCCAACTGTTGAGGAACGCAGAAGATTACTCTCTCACTATTTGAGAGTGGTAGATGGTAATGAAGAGGATGAAATTTCATGTAATGAAAAGTATGGATTCGTTTCTGAACAATATGGCAGAGGATGGGGACGAAATAATGTTATTACGGCAAAAAGATCATTGGTCTTCGATAACGAAAATCCGGAGAATGCCCTTAATCTTTCTACAAGACTTTTAGAAAATGAAATATCATTCGACAGAGCAAAAAAATGTCTTGATATTTTAGCAGATCCAAAAAATAATTATGACCTCCAAAAGGAAAATGAGGCTAAAATTCTTGAAGGATATATCAGTAAAAACTATGACTTAAAAAAAGCAGAGTCAATGATGCGTCAATACAATACTAAAGTTGATAGGGGAACATCTGAAATCACTGTTTTAAATTATATTTCTTCAGACAGATATTTAATACTTCCCGGTAACAGTCTGGATACTCAGTTTCCGGAAGGAACATTGATCAACGGTATTTTTACCTCAATTCCTTATTTCAACCTAATAGAATATGGAAAAGATAATATTTCGAAGGGAAGTAGAGATATAGGATCTGAGTTGGAAATTGGAAGAGAGAAAAAACGTGAAGATTTCGTAGAAAATATTGTTGATGTTATGAAAATAGGGGCAGATCATATGACTGAGGATGGTGTTATCATTATCAATCTCCATGATACCTATAAAGGTTCAATTTGTGTTGGTGTCGTTGCGTTATTGATTTTAGAGATGCAGAAGGCTGGTTTCTTTTTTATTGATCAGATTATCTGGCAAAAATCAAATCCTAAGCCCCAAAGTAACGAAACTTCACGTTTTACAAATTCATACGAATCTATTCTTATATTTTCCAAATCACCGGATTATTACTACGATCAACTGAGAATATTTGATCCAGAAAAATCAGCAACCGTTAAAAGTGGTTGTTCAGAACAGGGAAACAAAGGTTTGGGCAAAAAGAAATCATATCATATTTCTAATCCCTATAAAACGATGAGAAATTTCCTATGTGATAACGACATTGAACAAATTTTAAAGTTAAATATCTCAAAGGAGAGATCACAGAAGGATGGTCTTCAGAATGGGTTTTTCGGGTCGTTTCCAACCTTGCTACCCATTCCATTTATCTTATCATTTTTTCCTGAAAACGGGACTGTATGGGATCCCTTCGGCGGAACTGGAACAACAGGAAGAGCGGCATTGATGCTGAACCGTAAAGTGATTATCAGTGAACTGTATGAAAAAAACGTTGCCAAAATCTCAGAAATTCTTGAAAAGGGTGTTTCTGAATATGATGAAAATGAATATTCTTCTTTGAGAAAAGATTTTCTTTCCTCAGATGATCAAATTGATCTTGCTGCCTAAAGGTTTTCAATAACCATCAGGAAATTTTTATTTACCGTTTCCTATAATTTAATCTAAACTTTTATCAAATTTTTTAATTCACAGATTTTGTGAACAGAATAAGTCATGTCTTGAATTTGGGTATGGTTACATTGAAAAAACGTAAATTTTTAACTGCCGCTTTGGCAAAATCAAAACAAAGGCTTAGCATTGCGATGCCTTTGTTTTCAAAATAATATCAAAACTATGCAAGAAAACAGATATATGGATCTCAATTCATTAATAAAATATATCCCTTTCACAAAGGCAACGATTTACTCAAAAGTAAACAGAAATCAAATACCATTTAAAAAAATTGGAAAAAAACTAATATTCAGTAAAGAGGAGATTGACCGTTGGATTGATGAAGGCGGAAAAATGAAAAAAGAAGTGAAAATTCCGGTTTTAGTGGTTTAAATTTAAATATTTTCAAAAATGGCAACATGTAGTCTCGTACTCGACAAAAGAGTTAAACTGAAAAATAATAATTATAATCTAAGCATCCGTATTATTGAAGGTAAAAATCAATTGTATCTCAATATCGCAAAACTAACAGAGGTACAGTATTCTCATATTTTTGATAAAAAGAATATGGAGGAAAAATCAGTAGAATTCCGCCATGAATGCATTAAACGGGTTTCTCAAGCTGAAAAAATAATATCTGAACTTGATTTTTTTGACCGGAATAAGATTAAAACTAAGTTTTTCAATAAAGATACTGATTTAAAAAATGAACAGATTTTTACCTCTTTAAAACTATCAGACTTATTTACACGGTACATTTCAGAAAATGAGCATCTGAGTTTTAGAACTATTAAACATATGGAGCATTCCCGGAATGTTTTTTTGAGAGGAAATTCCGGGATTAGTATTACCGAGATTGACAAAGAGTTTTTAGTAACTAATGAAAAAAAGAGACTTAGGAAAGGAACGTCTATATCATCCATTAATTCCAATTTACGGGATCTCAGAACGGTTATCAATTACTTTTGCAATAAAAAGAAAATAATACCAAAAGATTATGTTTATCCTTTTTCAGCAGAAGGATATAAGATTACAGAATATATTCCCAAAAAATATGTGTTGTCAAATAAAGAAATTGAAAAGATCGTAAATTTTAAAAATTTTGCAAATCCTGAAGAAGAATTTGCAAGAAATATTTGGGAACTTCTTTACCGTTGTAATGGGATCAACTTTGCCGATTTATTGAGATTGAGGTGGGAACAGCAAAATGGAAAATGTTTTGTGTTTTTCAGGAAAAAAACTGAAAAAACAAGAAAAAATTTAAAAAAGGATGTTGTTGTTCCTATTGACAGGAAGCTGGAACTATTGCTACAAAAAGTAGGTGATAGAAACAGTAAATTTGTATTGGGTTTTCTAAAAGAAGGATATTCAGAGCAGAACTTTGATTATTATAATCGTAAACTTAGAAAACAGATTAATTATTCACTATCGGAATTATCAGAAAAATTAGAACTTTCCGTTCCTTTGAAACTCAAGACCGCAAGAGATTCCTATGCGTCAGTTTTAAAAAGAAGTGGGGTTTCTATTGATAAAATATCAGAAATGTTATCCCATTCCAACACTAAAACTACTCAGCATTATTTAGACTCAATGGATTTGGATACGGTTTTTGAAATCAACAGTCATTTGATTTAATTAAAAATAATATTACGAGTTTAAAATGACTTATGATTTTGAAAAGTTCTTGCAATATTCTTGCAACAGGAATAAAAAAACACTTACGATCCTCGTAAGTGTTTCATTTTGTGGCTCCTCCTGCTGGGCTCGAACCAGCGACCCTCTGATTAACAGTCAGATGCTCTAACCAACTGAGCTAAGGAGGAATGTTCTTGTTTTAAGTGGTGCAAATATAATATGAAAAATGATAGCTTACAAGTTTTTTCCTCGCTTAAATGTAAGAAATTTCTTATCTTTTTCTATTTCAGGGTATTAATTTTCAGTTTTTAAAACATGAGGGTTTCTAACATGGCTTCACTTTGCTGTTTTGTAAAGAAAAAGACTTAGAATATGCATTAGTAATGTTATTTAGAGAAATGCAGTATTCAAAATATTTGCTGTCGGGTATAAATTTTAAGAAGATCCTTCGAAAAGCTTTAATTAGAAATAAGCCAAGAAGTAATGAATCTTTGGAATAAAAAAACCGCAATCTAAAAAAGATTGCGGTTTTGCTCCTCCTGCTGGGCTCGAACCAGCGACCCTCTGATTAACAGTCAGATGCTCTAACCAACTGAGCTAAGGAGGAATGTCCTTATTTTTAAGTGGTGCAAATATAGGACGGATATTTGAACCACGCAAGTTTTTATTTAACTTTTTTCAAAAAACTATAATCCGCCTGTGATTATTTTGAAGATGTCGCTTCCGAAAATCAATACCATTAATCCTAAAAGGAAGATAACTCCCACCATTTGAGCGTTTTCCAAAACTTTCTGTGGAACCGGTTTGCCAACAATCATTTCATATAATGTGAAAATTACGTGACCGCCATCTAATCCCGGAATTGGAACTAAATTTAAGAACGCCAACCAAACAGAGAACATTGCTGTGAATGACCAGAAATCTGTCCAGTTAATTGAAACGTTTCCGCTTGCGTCTTTGTCTACAGGCATTTTGTTGATAATAGCAAGTGGACCACCAACTTTTTTGTAGCCTTGTACTTTTTTATTGAAAATGAGTTTAAACTGCTTGATTTGATAGGTTAAACTTTCAATGGTTAATGTAAAACCTCTTTGGATTGAGCCACCAAAGCTGTAATCAATGTGATTATTGTATTTTTGAAGTTCTTTAAAGCTTAAAATCCCTAAAGTGCCCTCTTTTGAAACAGGGATCTTAAGATCTATATTTTGGTTATTTCTTACAACTTGTACTGCAATTGTTTTGCCTGCATTTGGAACAATTAAAGGTTTTACTTCATCATAGAATGAAACTGATTTTCCGTTGATTGTTGAGATTTTATCACCAATTTTAAGACCCGCATCACTTGTTGATTTAGCTACAATGGTATCAACAATAGGTGTCATTCTTGGGGTAAGAAAAGATTTTGGTTCTGGATCATTGAATGCTAAAGCTTTTCCATCGTCGTTAGTAGGGAAAGTAACTTCTTTTCCGTTTCTTTCAACAGTAATTTCATCACTTAGTAAAACATCTAACGCTAGTTTTTTGAAATCTTTCTGAACCTTGCCGTCAACTTTCAAGATTTTGTCACCATCTTCAAAGCCCATTTTTTTTGCAGCTTCAGTGTAGTGAAGTGGAGTTGTTATTCTTTGTGCTTCGAAAATATTTTCACCATTATTAGCAATCAAGCACGAGTAAATCAACCAAGCTAAAAAGAAATTCACAGTAACACCGCCCATCATGATGATGAGTCTTTGCCAAGCTGGTTTTGCTCTAAATTCCCATGGTTGTGCAGGTTGTTTTAGTTGTTCGGTATCCATGCTTTCATCTACCATTCCGGCAATTTTTACATAGCCTCCGAAAGGAAGCCATCCAATTCCGTATTCGGTTTCGCCGATTTTCTTTTTTACTACAGAAAACCAAGGGTCGAAGAAGAGATAAAATTTTTCAACTTTAGTTTTGAACCATTTTGCAGGCAAGAAATGCCCTAGTTCGTGAAGAATTACTAGAATAGAAATGCTCAATATAAATTGAAACAGTTTGATTGCTATTTCCATTAAATGTTTTTAAATTATAATTTGCAAATGTAACAATTATCAAAAGGATGCCAAATAAAAAGCCTCTCTAAATGAGAAGCTTTGTCATATCTTATGGTAAAGTTTAGAAGTTGAACGATACACCAAGACTGCCATTGTTGCCGACTTCTGCGTAAACACCAATATTATTCGTGAAGAAATATCGTGCGCCAACATGTGCGCCCACTCCAAATTCTCTATGCAAAACACCTACATCTAAACCAGGATAAATATCTAGTTTCTCAGGAAGTTGTAAAGCTTTATTCAAATGGAAGTTTACCCTTCCAAAGGCAAAAAACTGGTTGTCGTGGTTATTATCTTTATAATTGTTAAAGTAGAGATTCAGACCCGCTCCTACAGAAATAAGGTCGTTGATTCCGTAATCATAAGTTCCGGCTACTCCGGTTCCGTAACCCCATGCCGCAAGTCCGGCGTTTACTTTTTGGTCACCACTTCCTGTGTATGCTTGTGCTTGAAAAGCTGCTCCGCAAAACAGAAAGGTCATCATTAAAAACAATTTCTTCATAATTTATTTTATTTAGTTTAATAAGAATCGATTGCATCAAAAATAAAACCGATTTCACTGAAAAAACGTAATTTTAAGAACTTTATTGGAGTCTTATGAGATCGCCGTGGTTTGAAGACACAAAAACACATAGAGAAACAGCGATTGCATGTGATCTTAAAAGCATTAAAAACTACATATGAAAATTACAGGATTAAATTTAGACATTGTCTGGAAAAATAAAACTGAAAACTTTAAAAAAATTGAGCAGGAGTTCGAAAATGCAGATTCAGACATTTTTCTTTTGCCAGAAATGTTTTCTACAGGTTTTTGTATGGATGCTGCGGAAGTTTCGGATAAAAATGAAGAAGCGCTTGAGTTTTTGAAGAAGATTTCTAAAGAAAAAAATGCAGCTTTTTGCGGAAGCGCTCCTGTTGCGGTTGATGGAAGTTTTTACAACAGAATGTATTTTGTAAAACCGAAGTCTGAAGTTTCTTTTTACGATAAAAGGCATTTGTTTTCGTTTTCTGGCGAAGATAAAGTGTACACAGCAGGGAAAAATCGAGTAATTGTAGAGTTTCTAGGTATTCGATTTCTGTTGCAGGTTTGCTATGATCTTCGTTTTCCCGTTTTTGCAAGGAATAATAACGATTATGACGCTATTTTATATGTTGCCAATTGGCCAGAGAAAAGAGTAGGAGCTTGGGAGCATTTGTTGAAAGCAAGAGCAATTGAAAATCTTTCTTACGTTTTTGGCTTAAACCGAATTGGAACTGATGGAAATAATCTTTTTTATAAAGAAAGTTCGCACTGTTTTTTTGCTGATGGTACTGAAGTTTCAGAGAAAAAAGGAAATCTCGTAACAGCTGAATTAAATTTGGAAGAACTAAAGAATTTCAGAAATCATTTTCAGTTTTTAAATGATAGAGATTCTTTTGAGATTTTTGATTAATTTGCTGAAAAAACTAAGAATGAAAAAATTATCTCTCCTTTTATTTTGCTTTCTAAATGTACTTGCTCTTGCACAAAAAAAAGAAGACCTCTATACTGAAAGCAATATTGCAGAATATTTTGCTGAAGATGGAACGAGTTTCAAAGCTTATGATTTAGGCACAGAAACTACTTCTTATGGTATGGGACTCATTTTGTTGTCGAGTAAAATAACGGGTTTCAGATATGCCACTTTGGGAGAAAGAAAGAAAAAAGAGGCGAAGCCTAAAGATTTAAAAAAAGTGATTTTTAATGTAGAAGATTCACCGTTGATACAGGAAAAAATTCAAATAAAATATGTAGATAAAGAAGGAAAGCTATCTTCTGATGCTGTAGAGAGTTTTGAGTTTTTGTTGTATGACGGGAAAATTAGACTCTTTGGTGCTGATGTAAAAGAATGTATGAATGGAGGTTGTGGTTATGTATACTCTACATTTTATATTCAAAAAAAGGATGATCCTTTTGCTGTTTTAGCTGTAAAAGTTAAAAGTCAGTTTAGTATGAGTTCTAAGATGGGGTCTTCATTGGAACCAATTGTAGATGCTTTCCGCGTGGTCGGAGGTAAGTGTACTGCATTCTCGAATTACTTAGATACTTTTAAAAAAGATGTAATGCAAGATCAAAAACTTGAAGAAAACCTTCAAAAAGGATATAAAGATTTTTATAAAACCGAATTAAAAAGACTGATTAAAGAAAAAAATATTAAAGACCTAGACCGCAATATTGCAAGAAAAATACATGGAGATCAGGAAAATATTTTTATGGGAATCATTAATGAATATGAGAAAAACTGTCCATAAGTAAGCGCAAATCGGATAAATTTTTGCCACGAATACGCGATTATAAAATTACGTGCATTCGTGGCAATTATTTTTTTAAATGTAATTCTTAGTTTTTTGATAAACTAAATTATCTAAACCTACCTTTACATAAAATGATTCAAAAGCTGGGTTAGTGTGTTTACATCATGAACGCCGCTTTCTTTGTAAAGCAATTCTCCGTTTTTGAAAACTGCCAAAGTTGGAACACCACGAACTCCGTATTGTGAGGCAATTGAAGGATATTCATCCACATCAATTTTTACAATTCTTGCGCCTGTTCCTACATTTTCCTTTACCGTATTTAAAACCGAAGACTGTACTTTACAAGGTTGACACCATGTTGCGAAAAAATCTATCAAAACCGGTCTTTCAGATTCTATAAGCTCTTGAAATTTTTGTGACATTATGAAACTATTTTATTTTAATAAAAGTTTTATCAAACCTTAAGTTGTTTCTTTTTCAATAAATATATTTTTACTTTCTAAATATTCACTAGCTTCCAAATCATCATCTGAGATGCAGTATCCAGAATCTAAATCATAAACTCCGCCCGCAAAATCTGAATATTCTAAGAAACCTAACATTTTAGAATTTGTTATTTCTTTTGCTTTTTTCCAGCAAAAGAAAAGGAAATTATTTTCTAGAAGAGATTGGTTTTCCCAGTAAACAGCCGGGTCTAGTTCTCCTAACGAATTTAAATGTTCTGAATAATTTATTTTATGTTCGTTTAGGACTTTAATGCATAGTTCATCAACTTCAATATATGAATAATCAGGAAGTGATAATTCAGGTCGATTTAATGTGTCGTCAGGTGAATAATAATCGTAATTAGGCTCAATAAAAAGAAAACTTAACGGACTGGGAGCATATTTAAAAAGACTTATCACTTTGATTTTTCTATCATCATCTGTAAAGTTAAAATCTGAACTTAAAAAGTTAATAAGAAAATCAGTAACAAGTTTTTCCCTTGGTTTTAGAAATGTTTCTATAAACGCTTTATCTATTTCAGTTTCAATTTGCTCTGCAGTCATTAATATTTTATTTAATTAAAACTAAATGTTTTACAATGTTTTAGATTGGCAAACAAAATCTGAAATCGGAAGTTTTTCTGTTTTTTTAATTCCGTTAAAACCACCTTCTATTTCGGTAAAGTTTCTGATTCCGTGTGCGTTAAGAATGCTTGCTGCAATCATGCTTCTATAACCTCCTGCGCAATGTAAAAAGAAATGTTCAGAATCGTCGATATTCGTAACCCAGTCGCTAATCGTGTCTAAAGGTCTGCTGAAAGCATTGTCGATATGTTCTGCGGTGTATTCCGAAATTTTTCTTACGTCTATAACTTTTGCATTTTCTGTAAATTCTTCAGCAAATTCTGCTGGAGAAATTCTTTTGATTTCGTCGATTTCGTTTCCGGAATTTTTCCAAGCTTCGAAACCTCCTTTTAAGTAACCCACAACATTGTCAAAACCAACTCTGCTCAATCTTGTAATAACTTCTTCTTCTGTTCCTTCGTCTGAAACCAATAAAATAGGGTGCTTTACATCCACAATTAAAGTTCCAACCCATGGAGCAAAATCGCCTTTCAAACCAATATTAATTGCATTAGGAATAAATCCTTGATGAAATTCTACAGGGCTTCTCGTATCTAAAATTAAAGCACCTGTTTCTTCAGCGTAATTTTCAAAATCTTCTGCCGAAACTGGGTTTAAACCTTTATTCATTACATCATCAAGACTTTCGTAGCCACCTTTGTTCATAGCAACGTTCATCCCGAAATATTTCGGTGGAGCCGTTAATCCGTCTAAAACTTCTCTGATGAAAGATTCTTTATCGGGCTGATTTAAAGCGTAATTGGTTTTCTTTTGATTTCCTAAAATATCAACAGTTTCTTTTTGCATGTTTTTTCCGCAAGCAGAACCAGCTCCATGCGCTGGATACACCGTAATACTGTCGTCCAAAGGCATGATTTTCGTCTGTAAACTATCATACAAAATTCCAGCAAGGTCTTCTTGAGTAATACTTCCTGCTTTTTGAGCAAGGTCAGGTCTTCCTACATCTCCCAAAAACAAAGTGTCTCCTGTGAAAATAGCGGTTTCTACACCGTTTTCGTCAATTAAAAGAAAAGTTGTGCTTTCCATTGTGTGACCAGGCGTGTGAAGAACTTTAATTTTTACTTTTCCGATTTCGAAAATTTGGTTGTCTTCTGCGATAATCGCTTCAAACTCTGGTTGTGCAGTTGGTCCGTAAACAATAGCTGCATCGGTTTTTTTACTCAAATCCAAATGTCCCGAGACAAAATCTGCATGGAAGTGGGTTTCGAAAATATATTTTAAAGTAACATTGTCTTTTTCTAAACGGTCAAGATATGGCTTTACTTCGCGTAATGGATCTATAATTGCCGCTTCGTTTTCTGATACAATATAATAGGCTCCCTGTGCGAGACATCCTGTATATATTTGTTCAATTTTCATTGGATCCTGTTTTAATTATTTTAACTATAAAGATAC
This sequence comes from Chryseobacterium sp. HNCC26DJ239, assembly GCF_057180445.1. Lineage (NCBI taxonomy): Bacteria > Pseudomonadati > Bacteroidota > Flavobacteriia > Flavobacteriales > Weeksellaceae > Chryseobacterium > Chryseobacterium sp. HNCC26DJ239. The sequence goes on along the minus strand of NZ_JBXUGJ010000004.1, from coordinate 232,409 downwards.
AAAGTAAGTCATTAATTATAAAGTATTAAATAAATTAGTCGATAGTTTCTGTCGATTATTAGAATTTTACGGCAATTTCCTTTTTTGAAACCTTTTGATAATGAGCTTGTAAGTGGTTTTTGGTGTGTTGTAAACAAAACGACTGTTTTTTATCATCTTTAAAATATGAACTTCTTTTTTACTCACAAAAACTTAAAACAGAGCCAAGATATTCTCCAAAAATTTTATCTTTAATCGATAAAAATTTCAAATGGCAGATAAAAATAAATTTATTCAAGATTTAAATGCAAGATATACTCCGAAAGGAGAACATATTATTTTAGGAAAAGGAATGCTCGACGGAGATGTGGTAACCGAAGTAAACGTTACGATTCCTTTGAAAACAATCAACCGTCATGGTTTAATTGCCGGAGCGACAGGAACCGGAAAAACAAAAACTTTACAAGTCTTTGCAGAACAGCTTTCGCACGCAGGAATTCCTTCTTTGGTGTTGGATATTAAAGGAGATTTTTCTGGAATTGCAGCCGAAGGTAAAATGAATTCTATCATCGAAGAACGATATGCAAAAACCCAACTTCCTTATCAGCCGCAATCTTTCCCAGTGGAATTGATGACGATTTCCGGAGAAAAAGGGGTTAAACTTCGTGCAACTGTTACAGAATTCGGACCGGTTTTATTAAGTAAAATTTTAGAATTGAATGATACGCAACAAAGTATCATGTCTATTGTTTTTAAATATTGTGACGACAAAGGTTTGCCTTTAATTGATTTGAATGATTTAAAAAAAGTTCTTCAATACGTTACCGATAATCCTCAAGGAAAAACAGAATTGGCAGCCAATTACGGTTCGATTGCTTCTGCGTCTTTAGGAGCAATTTTAAGGTCGATTGTAGCTTTGGAACAACAAGGAGCCGCAGATTTCTTTGGCGAACTCAGTTTTGATGTGCACGATTTACTGGAAACCCGCGATGGAAAAGGTGTTGTTAATATTTTAAGAGTTTCAGATATTCAAAATAAACCGCAGCTTTTTTCGACCTTTATGTTGTCGCTTTTTGCTGAAATTTATATGACTTTCCCTGAAGAAGGAGACAGTGGAAAACCCAAATTGGTTCTGTTTATCGACGAGGCGCATTTAATTTTTGATGAATCTTCAAAAGCTTTGGTTTCACAAATTGAAACGATGGTAAAATTGATTCGTTCTAAAGGAGTCGGGATTTATTTCATCACTCAAATTCCAGGCGATGTGCCGGAAAATGTTTTGTCTCAATTGGGATTGAAAATTCAGCACGCTTTGAGAGGTTTTACGGCAAAAGATAAAAAAGAAATCTCGAAAGCGGTAGAAAATTACCCTACAACAGAGTTTTATGATGCGTCTGAACTCATTCAAAATCTTGGAATTGGGGAAGCTTTTGTAACGGCTTTAGATGAAAAAGGAATTCCAACGCCTTTGGTTCATACGTATTTAATTTCTCCAGAATCTAGAATGGATGTGCTGAATGATGCTGAAGTTTCAGATTTAACATCAAAATCGGAAATGGTTGCAAAATATGAGAAATCTATTGACAACGAATCGGCGTACGAAATTTTAGCAAAAAGAATGGAACAAGCTGTAGAAACGGCTGCTCCAACTCAAAAAACAAAACCGGTAAAAGAAGAACCTGGAATGTTTGAGCAAATTTTAAATAGCCGACAAGGAAGAACTTTTACCAATACTTTGATGCGTGAAGGTGCGAAAGCTCTTTTAGGAATGCTTGGTTTGGGAGGTCGAAGAAGATAGTAGTTTTTGGATTGTTAAACGTATTTTCCGTAATTTAGCAGATTAGCCTTTTAGCAAGAAAACAATTGTAAAGGGTTTAGTTTTTGATTATACAAGATTAAAGTAAGACAAAATGTATTCGATTATAGACATAGAAAGTAATGGTGCGGGATTCAGAAAAGAATGCATTATTGATATTGCTATTTACAAATACGATGGGCAAAAAATTGTAGACCAGTTTATTTCTTTGGTAAACCCTGAAGGAGATATTACTCCTTTTGTGCAAAAACTGACAGGAATTACCCCAAAAATGGTGAAAACCGCTCCAAAATTCCATGAATTGGCTAAAAGAGTGGTGGAAATTACCGAAAATACAACTTTGGTTGGTCATAATATCGATTTCGATTACAGAATGCTTCGTCAGTCTTTTAGTAGGCTTGGTTATGATTTCAAAATCAATACTTTAGATACAATTCCTTTGGCTAAAAAACTGATTCCCGATGAGGTAAGTTATTCTCTACAGAAATTGGTGAAATCTTTAGGGATTCCTTTATCGAATGCACATCGCGCAGATGGAGATGCAAGAGCGACTTTGGAACTGTTTAAACTTCTGGTGTCAAAAGATACAGAGAACGAAATTATCCAAAAGCAGCACGAAGAAACGAATGCCAAAACCTACATCAATAAAATAAAGCAGCTAACGCAAGACTTGCCTAATGAAAAGGGTTTTGTGTATTTTCAGAATGAAGATGGGAAAATAATTTTTACAGACCACGTTCAGGATATTAATAAGTTTTCGAAGAAGATTTTCAATTCTAAATCTAAGAAATGGGAGAGTATTCAGAATGATGTTGAGCAGATTCATTTTGAATTGACGGGAACTGATATTATTGCAAAACTGATTCAGAATTCTAAAAATATTAGAAAAAGAGATATACTTTCTTTTGGCTTGTACGTGCGAAACAATAAATATGTTGTTGAAAAAAACAAACTGAATAAAGCCGAAAAGCCAATTCTGAAATTCAGATCTTTTACGCAAAGTGCAAAAGCGATGAAATTTATTTCGGAACATCAAGAGTTTGAATTCCCAGAAGTTCTTATCAGTAAAATTGAGTTCAAAAAACGTAACGAACTTTGGCTCGGAACCGGAAGAAAATTAGGCGAAAAGCTTTTCATCATTATCGAAAACGGAAAAGTCACTTCTTATGGTTTTTATGAATTGTTCACGCAAATTCAGACTTTAAGTAAATTATCAAAGTTGAAAATTGATACGTGTTATCAATCTTCAGATTTAATCAACGACTTGCAATTGGCTTTATTAAGAGGTGATTTTGAAACGCTTCCTTTGCCAAAATAAGTAGCAATTTTGTAAGAAATATTTTTTTATAGCCGATAAAATGCATTAAAAATCAATATTCTCAAAATAAATAGTATTTTTGCAAAAATTTAAACAAAAAGCAATGCAAAATTTTAAACAAACTAAAACTGGAAAAAAGGGAGCTGTAAAGTTCTCTAAGGTTTGGAATATTTAATGAGTTGCCTTGCATAAGAAATAATCTATTTTGGCAGACTCTTTTCAGGAAGAATCTGCCTTTTTTATGCTAAAATAAAATTATGAATTCAAAAGATTTATTACAGATCGCCAACGAATTTGGCACTCCGGTATATGTTTACGACGCCGATTCTATTAAAGCGCAATACGAAAAACTATCGACGTCGTTTTCTAAACACACCAAGTTTTTCTATGCAGCTAAAGCTTTAACGAATATAAATATTTTGAAATACATAAAGAACCTTGGTGCTTCTCTGGATTGTGTTTCAATAAATGAAGTGAAGCTTGGTTTAAAAGCAGGTTTTCCAAAAGAAAAAATATTATTTACCCCGAACTGTGTGGATTTGGCTGAAATTGAAGAAGCTATGACTTTCGGAGTGCACATTAATATCGACAACATCTCTATTCTTGAGCAATTTGGAAACAAATACGGAAATACATACCCGATTTTAGTAAGAATTAACCCACATATTTTTGCCGGAGGAAATTATAAAATTTCTACAGGACACATCGATTCAAAATTCGGAATTTCAATTCACCAAGTGCGTCATATCGAAAGAGTGATGAAGTCTACAAACCTAAATGTAGAAGGACTTCACATGCATACAGGAAGCGAAATTAAAGACCCGGATGTGTTTTTACAAGCGTTAGAAATTATGCTTGAATTGTCTGAGCATTTCCCAAATCTGAAATATCTTGATATGGGAAGTGGTTTCAAAATTCCTTACCAAGACAGCGAAGAAGAAACAGACGTAAAAACTTTAGGGAAAAAAGTAGAAAAAGTAATCTCAGAATTCTCTAAATCTACAGGTAAAAAGTTTGAACTTTGGTTTGAACCGGGCAAATTTCTTGTTGGGAAAAGCGGTTATTTGTTGGTGAAAGCAAACGTAATTAAGCAAACAACAGCAACCGTTTTTGTTGGAGTAAACTCTGGGTTTAATCATTTGATTCGTCCGATGTTCTATGATTCTTACCATCAAATAGAAAATCTTTCTAATCCAAAAGGAGCGGAAAGAATTTATACAGTAGTTGGAAATATTTGTGAAACAGATACTTTCGCGTGGGATAGAAAACTAAATGAAGTAAGAGAAGGTGATATTTTGGCTTTCCACAATGCAGGAGCTTACGGTTTTGAAATGAGTTCGAACTTCAACTCAAGATTAAAACCTGCTGAAGTTTTGGTAGTAGAAGGCAAAGCTCATCTAATTAGAAAAAGAGATGAGTTTGAAGATTTGCTGAGAAATCAGATTGAAGTACTTTAAAAATAAAGAAAATTTATTTCGGAAAGCTTTATCTTTGGGTGAAGCTTTCTTTTTTTTTGGAAAAATATTTGCTTCATTTTTTTAAATCTAAAATCTATGAAATCAATATTTTTACTATTATCCCTTGCATTTTCTACTATGTCGTTTGCGCAGCAATATGACCTTGAAGATCAAGAAAACAGCATTATTATTACCGAAAATAATAAAAGTATTTTAAAAATCGACCTTAAAGAACCGATGCAAGTTGCCGTAAAAAGCTGTTCAGATTTTAAAGCAGCAAATGTAGAAGGAGGAGTTTCTGCATATACCGAAACGTTAAGAAGATACATGTTTAATTACCTTAATTCAGAATTTTATGTTTTGAATGGTGATTTTACTTTTACATTAACATTAAACGAAGCTGGAAAAATTTCAAAAATAGAAGGATTCCCAAAAGTAGAACATAGTGAAGTGTTTTTTGACGATATGAAATACATTTTGCGTCGCATTAAAAACACGTGGACTCCCGCAAGTTGCAACGGAAAACCAATGACCAGCGAAGTGAAAATTAAAATGAAGTTCAACTCTATTGCTACGGATATTTAAAATTTTTAAACAAAAAATCTCTCCTGCCATTCTGTCACAATATTTTGTATCTTTGCAAATTCAATAAGTTCAAAGTTTAGTGTTTTGAGTTCCGAGTTTTATGCTTCGTACCTTAAATCTTAAACTTTAAACATAAAACAGAATTATCGTGCAAGAAAAATATATAGACGAAACAAAACAAGGAGAAGCTTTTGCGATTGCTGAAAAAGCAGAAAACTCAAAGAAATTATTCTTAGAAAGCTACGGCTGTCAAATGAATTTCTCTGATTCTGAAATTGTTGCCTCAATTCTTAACGAACAAGGCTATAACACAACTTTAAAAGCAGAAGAAGCAGACCTTATTCTTCTAAATACATGTTCTATTCGTGAAAAAGCCGAGCAAACGGTGAGAATGCGTCTTTCACAATTCAAAAACCTGAAAAAAGAAAAACCAAACATGACGGTTGGTGTTTTAGGTTGCATGGCTGAAAGATTAAAAACTAAATTTTTAGAAGAAGAACAATTGGTAGATTTAGTTGTTGGTCCCGATGCATACAGAGATTTACCCAATCTTTTAAAGGAAACTGAAGACGGAAGAGATGCCATCAACGTAATTCTTTCGAAAGAAGAAACGTATGCAGACATCAATCCTGTTCGTTTAGGCGGAAATGGTGTAACTGCATTTGTTACCATCACGAGAGGTTGCGATAATATGTGTACGTTTTGCGTAGTTCCGTTTACGAGAGGAAGAGAGAGAAGCCGCGACCCGCATTCAATTTTAGAAGAATGTAAAGGTCTTTATGAAAATGGCTACAAAGAAATTACTTTGTTGGGTCAAAACGTAGATTCTTACCTTTGGTATGGAGGTGGTCCTAAAAAAGACTTCGCAAAAGCATCAGAAATGCAAAAAGCAACTGCCGTAAACTTTGCACAACTGCTTGATTTGGTTGCTAAAGCTGTTCCAGAGATGAGAATTAGATTCTCTACATCAAATCCTCAAGACATGAGTTTGGATGTATTTAAAATGATGGCGAAGCACGATAATATCTGTAAATACGTTCATTTACCAGTTCAAAGTGGAAGCAACAATATGTTGGAGGCGATGAACAGACAGCATACGCGTGAAGAATATTTAGATTTAATTAAAAAAGCGAAAGAAATTGTTCCTGAAGTAGCATTTTCTCAAGATATGATTGTTGGTTTCTGCAACGAAACGGAGCAAGACCACCAAGATACATTAAGCTTAATGAGAGAAGTTGAATACGACTACGGATATATGTTTGCGTATTCAGAAAGACCAGGAACGCCGGCTCACAAAAAAATGGAAGACAATATTCCTGCAGACGTAAAACAAAGACGTTTAGCCGAAGTTATTGCTTTGCAAGGTGAACTTTCTAAACAACGTATGAAATCTTACGTAGGAAAAACGCATCAGATTTTAATTGAAGGAATTTCTAAAAAGAACAAAAACCAATGGAAGGGAAGAAACTCTCAGAATGCGGTTTGTGTTTTTGATATGTTGGAAGGACAAAAAATTGGTGACCTAGTAAACGTTTTTGTGTTCGATAACACACAAGGTACACTTTTAGGGGAAACGGTGAAGTAAATGTAGGCGTTTGTTCGGCTATACTTAGGAATTAAAGGAAAGATTATAAAAATTATTATCAATAGTAAATAAACTCAGACAATGGAAAAACTTCATAAGTATTGCCTAAGTGTATTGTTGGTAATAATCTGCAGCAATATCTCTGCTCAAATTAGCAACGGAACTCTTGAAGGTGAAGATTGCAGAGCGCTTCATGAGATTTATAATCAGCTTTTACATCAAGACGGGGTTGCTTCGGAAGAATTGTGTCTTAATCAACAGGTAAGGCAAAATTCTACGATTGGGCAAAAACAAAATGCCATTGATTTAATTGGAAGAATTTTTCTTTCAAAACATCAAAATCATCCATATAAAAACAAGTTTTCAGGGGATTTAAGACACGGTGAAAAATATTTTTGTGTCTTAAAAAACTTCGAAACAAATCAAAAAAATGCTGCAATTGCGCAGAACGTATATTTAAAAACGAGAGGTTCAAAGGTTAGGAATAAAGATTATTTAGAAGATTTGATTTAAATTAGAACATAAAAATTACATCAAATTAAAAGCAGTCTTTGAGGAAGATTGCAGGAAAATAATCTAAAAATTACTTATGAGCAACGAGCTTCAAAATATAAAAAATCGTTTCGGGATTATCGGAAATTTTCCGGCTTTAAACCGAGCATTAGAAAAATCAATTCAAGTAGCACCTACAGATATTTCCGTGTTGGTTATTGGAGAAAGTGGTGTGGGAAAAGAGTTTATCCCTAAAATTATTCATTCAGAATCTAAAAGAAAACATCAACCATACATCGTTGTAAACTGTGGAGCAATCCCAGAAGGAACTATCGATTCCGAACTTTTTGGTCACGAAAAAGGGGCTTTTACGGGCGCAACTGCAACCAGAAAAGGATACTTCGAAGTTGCCGATGGCGGAACTATTTTCCTTGATGAAGTTGGAGAATTACCGCTTCAAACGCAAGTGCGTTTGCTTCGTGTTTTGGAAAGTGGCGAGTTTATGAAAGTGGGGTCTTCACAAGTTCAGAAAACGAATGTGAGAATTGTTGCCGCTACGAATGTGAATATGATGAAGGCAATTCAGGATGGAAGATTCAGAGAAGATTTATATTATCGTCTGAATACAGTGCAAATCGATATGCCGGCTTTGAGAGAAAGAAAAGGTGATATTCATTTACTGTTCAGAAAATTTGCTATCGATTTTGCAGAAAAATACAGAATGCCTGAGTTGGAACTTGAGCCAAGCGCAGTGCATTATATCGAAAATTATACTTTCCCGGGAAACGTTCGTCAATTAAGAAATTTGGTCGAGCAAATGACGGTAGTAGAAAGGAACCGCCATGTTTCTGTTGAGAAATTAGCAGAATATATTCCGATGGATGCGCATTTGCCAATGGTTGTAAACCAGCCTAATTCGCAAAAACAGAACGATTTTGGCAGCGAAAGAGAAATAATGTACAAAATTCTCTTCGATATGAGAAACGACATTAATGATTTAAAATCCTTAACTTCGGAACTCATTAAAAACAGAGGAACTTCTGACCTTAGCAATCAAGAGAAAAATTTAATCAACAGAATTTATACTCCTGAAGCTGTGCCACCAACGGCAAGTCCGAATTCCTTACTGTATTTTGAATCTCAAAATAACAACAATCCGCAAGTTCAAAATCCTACAATTATCTCTAATCCGGAGGATCATTACGAAGATTTTGAAGATATTGAGATTGAAGAAAATAAACCAGAATCTTTGTCTTTGCAAAACAACGAAAAAGATTTGATTGTGAAAGCTTTGGAAAAACACAATGGAAGAAGAAACAGAGCGGCAGATGAATTGGGAATTTCACAAAGAACTTTATACCGAAAAATAAAACAATATAACCTAGAAGACTAAAACAATTAATATGAATGTAAATTTAAATCCAAAACCAGTCAATTTTAAATTTGGCGAGTACATCAACAAAGGCTTTGAGCTTATGAAAGCCAAATTCGGGGATATATTTGTCGGGTTATTAGTAACAGTTCTTATGTCTATTATTCCGCTTTGTGGGATGATGGCAATGGGAAATTACTATAAATACATTAAAAAATTAAGTAAAAATCAACCAACAAGCGCAGGAGAAATTTTTGATTTTAAAGATTTCATGTCTTATTTGGTTCTTCAACTTATTATTATTGGAGCTGTGATGTTAATTTACATACCAATGGTTCTTATCATGGGCATTACGGGCTTTTTTGTAGATCAACATGGGGCAGAGCCAAATCCTAATACGGTGTTTTTTATGTTTCCGTATATGTTTTTGGTAATTATAACGTTTTATTATTTTGCTCTTAGAGCATTCTATATGGTTCCTTTAATTAGTTTAAAAGGCGTTACAGACATCAAAACAGCGTGGCAAATTTCTAGTAAGATGACAAAAGGAAACATGTTAACAATTTTACTTTTTGCTATCGTTACAAGTATTCTTTCTCAAATCGGGATTTTAGCTTGTGGTATTGGTGTTTTAATCACAATGCCATTTATGTATGCCGCCAATTATTTTGCTTATGAAGATGGGCTTCAACAGATAGAATACGACGAAATAACAGAAATTGGCTCTGCAAAACAATTTTAAAATAAATTAAATGAATTCTCTTAAAAATCTTTTCATATTATTTTTGGCAGTAAGTGTGCTCAACTCTTGCTATAGCTTTACCGGATCATCACTTAAAGACGAAAAAACCGTTCAGATTAATGAGTTTCCAAACAATGCTCCGTTGGTAAATCCCACGCTTTCGCAACAGTTTTCCACAGATATTCAGAATAGATTTTTACAGAGAACTACTTTAAAAGGAACAAAATCGAACCCAGATATTTTAATTGAAGGTGAGATTACAGATTATTCAATTACGCCTACCAATATAAGTTCTACTACAGAGACAACATCTTCTGGTGGTACAGTACAGCAATCTCAAAACAAACTTACCATCACGGTAAAAGTACATTACGAGAACAAATTGCACCCAGAACTTAGTTTTGATAGAACTTATGTAGATGAAGCTTCATTTAATAGCGATCTTTCGCAGAGTGATATTGAAACCTCTCAGGTGAAATTGGTAACAGACAGAATTATCAATAAAATTTTTAACGATATTGTTGCAAACTGGTAAGATGAATGCAAGAGTTTTAGAGCTTTTAAAACAGCCAAAAAATATTCAGAAAGAAGACCTTCAGGTTCTGAAAGATGAGATACAGACATTTCCGTATCTTCAAAATGTTCGTGCGCTTCATTTGTACGGCGTTCATCTTTACGATGCTGAAAATTATCAGAAAGAACTTTCTAAAACTGCAGCTTACACTACAGATAAGAAAAATTTGTATCATTTAATAAATGGTAAAAGTGAGAAAATAGCCGAGAAGGTTTCTGTGCCCGAAACAAAAGTTGTTGAGGAATCAAAACCGCAGTTTCCGGTCTATACTCAGAAAAGTGGTGGTTTTCCACTGAGAAGAGTTGTTCCAGAACAGCTAGCTTCTGAAGATCCTCAGAAATATACAGAGGTAAAGCCTCAACAGGAAATTGGAAATGAGCCAGTTTTTGTTGAGGGTGAAAGAAATCGTATTCTTTTTGAAGGCGAAGAAAACTTCCTAAATGAAGATCATAAGGTGAAAATCGATATCGAATCTAGTCTGGAATCTGGAAATCTTGTGACAGAAACGGCGACTGTTTTTGATGAGATTCTTGAAAAAAATCCTTTAATAAATGAAGAACCGGTTTTAAATTCGCCAAGTTTAATTTCGGAAGAAAAATCTGTAGAAACGTCGGTAGAAAATCTTATTGAACCTCAGAATATCGAAAATTCTCCTGTTCAAGAGCCAACTTCTGAACCTGTTTCTGAAAATATTGAGGATGTAAGTTTCAATCAGTCAGAAATTAAAGTGTCTCCACAAGAGAATTTAGAAGAAGCAGTTGAATTTATTGCAGAAGATAAGGCTATCAGTTTTCAGGAAATTGAGCCACTTGAAGTTGTTTCGAATGGAGAGGCAATTGAGGAAATAACGATTGCGGAGGAAAGAGAAGAAGCGGCCGATTTTACTCCAGAAACAATTATTGAAGAAGATAAAATCGATTCGGTAGCTGAAATAGATCTTGTAGAAGACGAATCTCAACTGAGCTTTCACGGGACAGATTCTTTCCTTCCCGATATTAAAATTGAATCATCAAACAGTCCTGAAACCTCTTATCCAATTACAAATTCAACTTCGGTTAATAAATATGAAGACGAGATGCGACGCCTTATTGAGCAGGTAGAGCAAAAAATGAAAGAAAGTAAAAAGGATGAGGTAGAAATTGAGTCTGTTCAAAAAATTGAAGAAGAAAAGCCAGATAATTTTGAAATTAGCTTTGCGGAAACTCAATCTTTCGAGGTAGAGACACCTGTTGAAGAAATTTCTAAAAATGAAATGGAAGCAGTAGAAAATTCAACCCAGGAAATAGTATCACAAGAATCGATTCAAGAAGAAGTTGAAGAGCCAAAATCTGCTTGGAAACCTATGTCTTTTGAAACCAATGCGCTTGATTCTACCATTGGTAAAATAAATACGGTTGAAGTAAAAACTACAGCACAACCCGAAATAAAATCTGAACCATTGGCTGTAGAAGTAAAAGAAGAAATGATTGTTGAAGAATTGCCGGTGGAAGAAAAAACAGAAGAAATTACTGCAAATTCGGATGTAGAAATTATTGAAGAAAATACAGTTAAAGAACAAGAAACGGAGGCGGAAAACGTAATTACTGAAGTTGAAAAAACGGAAGAGAAAACACCTGCTTTCAATGTTTCATTTTTTGGAAATAATATTTCTACTTTTATTAAGGAAGAAGAAAAAGAAGAGCCGAAAGTTGATGTTCAGTCAGAAAATTCTGTACAATCAGAAGTCTCAAAAGAGGTGTCTTTAGACAGTAATGTTCCTGGGTTTATCAATACTTGGCAAAGTTGGCTAAAAATAGACAGACCTGTAGAAGTTGATAAAAATAAAATCGAAATAAAGGTAAAAGCTATTGATACATTTATTGAAACAAATCCAAGAATTAGCCAACTGAAAGACGAAGTTACTTTCGTTGTGAAGGAGAAAAACGACGATATTTCTCACCTAATGACAGAGACACTTGCAAGGCTTTATACAGAGCAAAAATTGTATACTAAAGCCATTCAGGCGTACAAAACTTTAATTGGAAAGCATCCTGAGAAAAAGGCTTATTTCGAAGAAAAAATTCAAGAGGTAAAAGACCTTAGAGGAAGATAAAAAAAAAGAAAAGCAGATCGAAGAAAGATCTGCTTTTTTTATGTTTCATTTTTTACTGTTTTCCTAGACGAAATTTTCCGCATTAGTTTTCTGCCGCCTACAATCATTAAAACAACGAGAATTATACTCAAAAGGGCTGCAAAAAAAGGGGCCAACATCGAAATCATCGTCATAAAACCTGCTCCTGCAGTTTCAGTACTTCCAACGATAAAGTTTCCTGCACCACCTGTTGTGGCGGTAGATGCGGCTCGAATTCCTGCAAATCCAGAACTTATGGTTGCTGCAGTTCCTCCACCCGCAATTATGGCTAAAACCCACTGCGGAAAGGTGCCTAAATCTGCAAACTGACTGGCGAATAAAACCGAACCAGCGACAGTAGAAAGAGGAATTGCTGCAGTATCTAAGAGATGATCTACATAAGGAATGTAATAAGCAAGAATTTCTGCAATTGTAGCAATTCCTGTGGTAATTAAGGTGGGCAAGCCAGAAAGCCATTCAAAATTTTCATTCATCGGAATCCAGCCGAGGTAAGACGAAAGGCTTACGGCAAATAATGGGAGGAAAACCCTGAACCCAGTGGCGGCGGCCAATCCGATACCAAAGAAAGCACTTGCGAGATAAGGGAAATAAGGAATGTTGTCGAGCATTTTATTTTCAAATTTGTTAAGATTAAATTTAGTCAAATTTTTCAATCTTATTTTTGAAAATAAATAAAGATGCTTTATTTTTTGATTTGGCTTTTACAAAGTTTTATAAAAAGCTCTTCTACTTGAGAAAAACTCTGTGGTTTTTCAGGAGAAACCCAAAAAAGCATTGCGTGGTTTTTTTCGCCAAAAGTTGCAGTGTAAAGAGCTTTGTTTAAACGAAAGCATTCGCGCAGAAGTCTTTTAAGGCGATTTCTGTCTACTGCTTTTTTGAAATATCTTTTAGAAACAGAAACCCCGAATTTTAAATCTGTAATCGGAGTTGTTTCTTTATTTTTAAGGATAATAATGCGCAGATTTCCTTGTGTTCTCCATTTTCCTTTTTCGAAAAGCAGGGCAATGTCATTTTTAGATTTCAGCTTTTCGGCTGTAGGATATTTAAAGTTCTGCATGGGTTGTTGTGGTCTTTTTAACCAAATAATTAATTACTTCTGCGGCAGCATAAAGACCGAAAATTGCAGGGATAAAACTGATGGTTCCGTAGAAAGATCTTTTGTAGTTGGTTCCGTCTGTCATCTTTAGGCTGTCATCTTTTTGAAGTTCATCAGAAAAAACGCATTTAAAGCCCTTGTTTATTTTTTCTTTTCTCAATCTTTTTCTCACCTGTTTTGCAAGGTAGCAGTTTTGAGTTTTGCTAATATCTTTCACCATTACTTTACTAGGGTCAGATTTTCCGCCGGCTCCCATTGAACTAATGATTTTTATTTTTCTTTTTTTTGCAGCTTTTATCAGGCAAAGTTTTGGTGTTACACTGTCTATGCAGTCTAAAGCATAATCAAACTTTTGAGAATCGAGTACTTCATCCATTCTTTCCGGATTTAGAAATTCGTTTATTCTGATGAGGTTAAGTTGTGGGTTGATGTCTAAAAGTCTGTCACCCACAACGTCTACTTTGTTTTGCCCAACAGTAGAGTGTAAAGCGGGTAACTGTCTGTTTATATTAGTGATATCTACCGTGTCACCATCTACAATTGTCATACTTCCCACGCCGGCTCTTGCAAGAAATTCTGCGGCAAAAGAACCTACTCCTCCCAATCCTACGACAAGAACGTGGGCATTTTGAAGTTTTTCTAATCCTTTTTCTTTAATGAGAAGTTCCGTTCTTTCCAGCCAGTATTTATCCATTTTTTATAAATTCTAAATTTTCAAATATTTGATCCTGAAGATTTTCTGGTGATATTTTTTTGAGCTCGGCAGCTTTTTCATAGAGTTCAGTCAAGTTAAAATCTGCATCGTCTGTCTCCAGAAATAATTTATCTAAAGGCGTATTTTTAAAAGTATTTTGCAAAGATAGATGATACAAAAGAGGTTTTCCAAAACTCAGGTGAAAATTATTTTCAAGAAGTTGCTCTGCAATGCTCTGTTTTTTATTAAAACCATGAACTACCATAGCATTTTTGGATTTTTTCCTAAAGGATATAAGTTCAGAAAACTTTCTTACACAATGAACGATAATCGGGTTTTTAAAATCATTTGCAATGTTAATTTGCTCCAGAAAAACTCTTCCTTGAAGTTCTGAATTTGCTGTAACCATAGAATCTAGACCACATTCTCCAATAGCAAAACAATGAGAATCAATGTTGTTCTTTAGCCAATCAAACTGGCAAGAAAGATTTTTCTCATCAATATCTTTTGGATGAATTCCTATAGAGTACAATGTTCCGGGAGTCTTATTATAAAGATCTACATTATAGATTCCGGAAGAAGCATTTATTTTATGATGATGGAAATCAAAGTAAGACATATTCAAAAATAGTTAAAAAATTGGAGTTATTTTTCAAACAGTTGTTTATCCTTTTCACAATTTTTCTTAATTTTAAGGCAAAGTGTGAAAAGATGAAGAAAAAGTTTACCGATAAACAGATTCATATTTTAGATATTGCAGAAGAGCTTATTGCGCAAAAAGGCTACGATGGCACGTCTGTACGAGATATTTGCTCTAAGGCGAATATTAATGTTGCCATGATTTCTTATTATTTTGGTTCTAAAGAAAAGATGATGTCTTATCTCTACCAATACAGGGTTTTGAAAACGAGAGAAAATTTTTCAGAGTTTGCAGATACCATTAAAGATGGAAAACCAGAAATGCAGATGAAAGAAATGGTGAAATTTATTATCGCGCAGCTTTTTAGATATAATTATTTTCATGGGTTTGTAACGCAAGAACTCAGGCATTCTGAACAAGTAAAGACAGAATTGCTTGATTGTTACCAGCTTTTTGTGAAAAAAATAGATGAAGTAACCAAAAAAGGGGTCGCGTCGGGAGTTTTTACTTATGCTCCCAAACCAGAAGATTTACTTACTTTAATTATAGGATCCACTCTTTTTGTTATTAGGAATAAAAATTTTTATGAGTTGTATGTTCCTTACAAAGATTCAGAATCTTATGATAAAGAAGCAGAAAAAAAGGTAAGAGTAAATACTTTGATGTCTGTTTTTGCTATTTTGGGATACGCAGCAGACTAATTTTACGTTAAATAATCATAAAAAAAAGTCTTTTACCAAAAAAGTTTTATTTTTGCAAATTAAAAGTTCGGACTCATACCGAATCTGTTGAAATCCTTATGAAAAAGTATATTTTAGGTATTTTCGCTGTAGTGGTACTTGCTGCTTGTAAAAGCACTCAGCAAAAAGCATTAACCAGTGCGGATAAAAACTTTATCCTTAAAACCGCCAACGAAAATTTTGCTAAAAAGAAGTGGAAAAACGCTTTGGCTTTGTACGATAGATTGCCAAATCTTGTTGCAGGTACAGATGATGCTCCAAATGTGGTTTTCAATTCGGCTTATGCCAATTATTACGACAAAAACTATAAATTGGCCGGTCACCAATTTAAAAACTTTTCTGTGAGCTTTCCTCAAGACAGCAGAAGAGAAGAAGCCGCATATATGTCTGCGCTTTGTTATTATAATGGCTCTATGGATTATAACTTAGACCAGTCAAGTACAGAATTAGCGATTAATGAGCTTCAAGATTTTCTTACAAACTATCCAAATTCTGAGAGAGGGAAAAACATCAACAGTATGATTGATGAGCTTTCTTACAAACTAGAGTTTAAAGCGTATGAAAATGCAAAGCATTACTACAAAATGGGAGACTATAAATCTGTAGGGGTTGCATTTGAAAATGTTTTGGAAGATTTTCCAAGTACAAAACTTCGCCCGAAAATTTATGATTATATGATGAATGCACGTTATCTTTTAGCGCAAAACTCAGTGTATGATCTTAAAGAAGAGCGTATTGAAAGTGCTTTAGCCTTTACAAAACAGGTAGAAAAAGAGCTTCCTAATACAGAATATGCTAAAACAGCAGCAGATCTAAGAGTAAAGCTAGAAAAGGAGAGACAACAGTTTGTTGTGGTAAAGAAAGATACTGAAGCTAAAATTGCTCAGCTTACTGAAAGACAGAAAAAACTTGCAGAGCAAGATGCTAAGAAAGCTAAAACAAACGAGCAAATAAAAAATCAAATCGATAACGAAAAGCAGGCAATGCAAATGCAGAGAGACAGTGCGGCACTTCAGACGCCTCCACCTGCAGCGACTTTCAAAATTCAAAGATAAGTTGTATATTTGCCATCTTAAAAATTAATTAATTTTCTCAAAATGAGCGTAAAAGATACAAAAGCAGAAGTAAATACAATTACTTACGATAAAGATAAGATTGAAGACAAAGTAGGATCAATCTATGAGGCGATTGTTATCATGGGGAAGAGAGCAGAACAGATCAATGCAGAAATCCGTACAGAGCTTCACAATAAACTAGACGAATTTGCTGTGCACAATTCTACTCTAGAAGAAGTTTTTGAAAACAGAGAGCAGATCGAAATCTCTAAACATTACGAAAAACTACCAAAGCCAACTTCTATTGCGATTGAAGAATGGTTGAACGACGACGTTTACTTCAGAAAAACTGAAGACAGAACAAAATAAGCGTAAGTTTATTTCATAAACAAAGGTCATAAGAGATTTTTCTTTTATGACCTTTGCTTTTATATGCTTTTCGTTAAAAATTAAGTATTTTAGTGCTTTAAAACAAAATTCATGACTATTGCCGGGAAAAAAATTCTCATCGCTATTTCAGGAGGTATTGCTGCTTACAAAATCCATTTCCTTATTCGTGATTTAATCAAGAAAGGAGCAGATGTTCAGGTAATTATGACGCCCGATGCAGAACATTTTGTAACCAAGTTGAGTATAGCTACTTTGTCTAAAAAACCTGTTTACAGTGATTTTTATGTCGATAACGGAACATGGAATAGTCATGTAGAATTGGCACTTTGGGCAGATTTAATGATTGTTGCACCTTGTACAGCCAACACTTTGGCAAAGATGGTGAACGGAATTTGTGATAATCTTGTTATTGCAACGTATATGTCGGCAAAATGCCCTGTTTTTATTGCTCCGGCGATGGATTTAGACATGTATCAACATCCTTCTACAAAGAAAAATCTTGATTTGGCGGAAAGTTTTGGTCACACCATCATTCCTGCAGAAAGTGGCGAATTGGCGAGTGGTTTGTTCGGGCAGGGAAGAATGGCAGAACCAGATACGATTTCTCAAGCAATCGAACTGTTTTTTAATGAAAATTCAAATCAAAATTTAGCTGGAAAAACTGTTTTGATTACAGCAGGCCCAACATATGAAGCGATAGACCCCGTTCGTTTTATAGGGAATCATTCTTCTGGAAAAATGGGTTTCGCTTTGGCAGATGAAGCCTCAAAACGCGGCGCGAAAGTAATTTTAATTTCAGGGCCAAGTGCAGAAAAAATTTCCCGTGACAATATCGAAATTCACAAAGTGGTTTCTGCAAAGGAAATGTTTGATAAAGTTTTTGAATTTTATGATAAAGTAGACATCGGAATTGCAAGTGCGGCTGTTGCAGATTACACACCGAAAGTTGTTGCTTCTGAGAAGATTAAAAAAAATGAAGATAGTTTTACCATTGAATTGATTAAAAATCCAGACATTTTGAAAACAATGGGAGAGCAGAAAAAGCACCAGTTTTTGGTAGGTTTTGCGCTTGAAACTCAAAATGAAGAAGAAAATGCGCTGGGAAAACTTCATAAAAAGAACCTTGATATGATTGTTTTGAACTCGCTTCGAGACGAAGGAGCAGGTTTCAAAAACGACACCAATAAAATTAAAATATTCACCCCTACAGAAAAGAAAGAATTTGAATTAAAATCTAAAGATTCTGTCGCAAAAGATATTCTCGATTTCCTTGAAAATCAGATTTTAAAATAAATTTTATAAATTTCCGTTCTCAATTTTTACCTTAGAAATGAAAAGAAATATCATCATAATTTTTCTGTTTTTACTAGCTCAGTTTTCTTATGCTCAGGAGCTTTTGGCTACTGTGCAGGTAAATTCGCAACAAATTCAGGGGAGTAATACGCAGGCTTTTAAGGCTTTAGAAAAAAGTTTACGAGACTTCATCAACAATACAAGCTGGACTGGCAAAAAATTGCAGAATTTCGAGAAAATTAAATCTAATTTTTCTATTATCCTTGCTGAAAGAGATGGAAACAGATATAAAGGAAGTATCGTTGTACAGGCTGTTCGCCCAGTTTTTAATTCTTCTTACGAATCTCCTTTGTTGAATCTTCAAGATACTAGATTTAATTTTGAATATGTTGAAAACGAGAATCTTGTATTCAATGAAAGACAGTTTTCTGGTAAAAATTTAATTGATGTTATCAGCTTTTACGTCTATGTAATTTTGGGGTATGATGCAGATAGTTTTCAGTCTAATGGGGGAACTCCATGGTTTTCGAAAGCGCAACAAATTGCTCAGAATTCCCAAAACAAAGGCTATGACGGGTGGAATTTGGTAAACGAGCCTAGAAGTCGCTCTATTTTGATTGGTCTTATTTTGAATCCAAACATGAATCAACTTCGTGCAACCATTTACAGTTATCACAGAGCGGGTCTAGATAATTTGTACAATCAAGACCAAAGTATGGGCAAAAAAGTGATTTTTGACGCTTTAATGCAGTTAAAAATGTACGAAAACAATTTCCAGCAGAATTATTTCTTCAATCTTTTTATGGATAATAAGAGCGACGAAATTTATAATATCTTTAATTCTACCAACAACGGAAGCGTAAATATCAACGATTTGAAGCAATTTATGATTGTTTTTGCTCCAAAATACACCGAAACAAAGTGGAATAAGTGGAAGTAAATTTCAAACTTAAATCCGCTTAAAATCGCGCTGTTCTTATTGTTTTTTTGTAGAATTTTCATTCCTAAAAAATTATATTTGCATTACTAAATGCAGACATCATAAAATATGCTTTCGAGAATTTATATTAAAAACTTTGCACTTATCGATGTGCTTGAAGTAAATTTAAATAAAGGTTTACAGGTAATTACCGGAGAAACCGGTGCTGGAAAATCTATTATTCTCGGAGCGTTGCGTCTTATTTTGGGCGAAAGAGCAGACCTGAAATCGATTGCCAATTCTGAAGCAAAAAGCATTGTAGAGACTGAATTTTCGCTGAACAACCGTTTCAAAAAATTCTTTATCGAAAACGACCTCGATTATGAGCATCAAACCATTATCCGAAGAGAAATTTTGCCTTCGGGAAAATCTAGAGCGTTTATTAATGATGTTCCTGTGACTTTGGATGTTTTGAAAGAGCTTTCTTCGCAGTTAATCGACATTCATTCTCAGTTTGAAACGTCTAATCTTTTTTCTTCTGAATATCAGTTTAAAATTATTGATGGAATTTCCGGAAATAAGAAGCTTTTAGAAGAATATCAAAAAGAGTTTTCTGATTTTCAAAGCATGAAACTTCAGCTTAAAAAGTATAAAACTCAGCTTTCCGAAAACAATAAAGAAAGTGACTATAAAAGTTTTCTTTTGAATGAATTGGAAGAAATAGAGCTCGATACTATAGATTTCGAGGAACTTCAAAACCAACTTTCGGTACAAGAAAATGCGGAGATGATTTCTGAAAATTTAGCACAAGTTTTATCACGTTTTCATCAGGAAGAAGTGGGGATTTTTTCTTTTTTTAATGAAGCGAAGAATAAAATCTCCAAAATTGCTGAAGTTTCCAACAGTTTTTCTGAATTGGATGAAAGGCTAGAAACTTCTTTTGTGGAACTTAAAGACATCGTTTCGGAACTAGAAAATGAAGCCGAAAAAGTAGACATCAACCCAGAAAATTTGGCTCTTCTTACTGTGCTGAATAATAAACTGAACACACTTTTCATTAAACATAATGTTTCTGATGTGGAAAGTTTAATCGAAATTAGAAATCAACTTTCTGGCGAGCAAAAAGGCGCTTCTGAATTGGAAGAATATATCGCCGAACTTGAAAAAAATATCATTCTAAAAGAAAAACTACTTTCTGAAATTTCTAAAAAACTTTCAGAAAAAAGAAAGAAAAATACGCCATCTTTTATTTCTAAAACCGAAAATCTTCTTAAAAAATTAGGTTTAGAAAAAGCAAAAGTAGAAATCGATTTGAAGGATTCTGAAGACTTCAATTCTTTTGGAAAAGAAAATATTCAGCTTTTATTTCAGGCGAATTCTGGCTTTCCTTTGAAGCCTATTCAAAACGCGGTTTCTGGGGGTGAAAGGTCTAGAGTGATGTTGGCTGTGAAGAAAATTATCGCAGAAAGCGATGAACTTCCGACATTAATTTTAGACGAAATCGACACTGGAGTTTCTGGAAAAGTTGCGGAAGAAATTGGAAATCTGATGCGAGAAATGTCTCAAGACATGCAGTTAATCGTTATTTCTCACTTAGCGCAGGTTGCTGCAAAAGGAAACGACAATTATAAAGTGGTGAAGCAAGACATTAACGGAAAAACGCAATCAAACATTGTTGCACTTTCAGACGAAGAAAAACTCAACGAAATTGCACAACTTCTTTCCGGAAGTAAAATTACCGATGCAGCTTTAGCTCAAGCGAAAGAGTTGATTGGCTGAATTCTTTAACTGATTAAATTAATTTTAATAATCATTAAACCTAAGTTTAGTGATTAATTCTGTAACATTTTTGTGTTTTTCTTGACCAATTGAGAAAAGCAAACTATGTTTAAAAGGTTTCTAATACTTGAGTTTAAAAGTTTTTTCAGGGGATCTTCGGTAGGGATTAATCTTGCCATGAAGATTTTGAGTATTGTCGGTATTTGTTTCTTTGTTTTGTGGCTTGCAATGATGTCTTTTGTTGCATATTATTATGTTTCAGAAGAAATGCATCAAGACCCGCTCAAAATTATTTCTCGTTTCTTGATTATTTTATGGGCGTTAGATTTGTCTGCAAAATATTTGATACAGCAAATTCCGACACAGAATATTAAACCTTTTTTAAGTATGAATATCCCCAAAAATGTGGTGGTAAATTATACTTTAATTAAAACCTTTTTGAGCCCGCTAAGTTGGTTAAACTCCATGTTTTTCTTGGTTTTTTCTGGAATTTTATTGTATAACGGCTATCATGTTTTGAATGTTTTTGCATGGTTTTTTGGGATTTCTTCGCTTTTTTATCTTAATAATTTTCTGAATATTTTATTTAACGATAAAGAAAAGGTAGCGATTGGCGTTGGGATTGTAATTGCTGGAGTTTCGGCTTTGGCGTATTATAATATTTTCCCTGTTTTAGACTATTCAGAAAAGATTTTTTATAGTTTTTATCAAGCTCCTTATTTTGCTGCAATTGCGATTTTATTGTTTGCTGCGTTGTGGTATGTTACTTTTAGATACATCAAAAAATCATTTTATCTAGATGAAAGTCTTGAAGATAAAAAACAACTCGGAAAGACCGAAAACATTGCATTCCTTAATAAATATGGAGCCATCGGAACGTTTATTAATAACGATATAAAAATGCTCAAAAGAAACAAGGTTACAAAAGGGGTAATTCTTGGGAGTATTATTTTTGTTTTCTACGGACTCATCATGTTCTCAAACGAATATTATCGAACTCCGATGATGCTTATGTTCGCTGGTTTATTTGTTACAGGAGGTTTTCAAACGACTTTCGGACAAAGAGTTCCCGCTTTCGACAGTGCTTATTATCCTTTGATGATGACGCTGAATGTGCCTTATAAACAATATCTGAAAGCAAAATGGTGGCTTATGAACATTGTTACGGCGTTCTGTACTGTTCTTGCTCTGTTTTATGCCTATTTCGGTTGGGAAGTTTACTTTGCTTTTTTTGCGGCTGGTTTGTATAATATTGGGGTAAATTCTCAGTTTACGCTTTGGTCTGGAGCTTACAATAAAAACGCAATCGATTTGAATTCTAAAGAAAAAAGGATAGGACAAAAAAATACATTTAACATTAAAGTTTTTCTTTTTATGATTCCGAAAATGATTGTTCCAATGGCTGTTTATGGGATTGTAGAAAAGGTTTTTGGAATTTCTGTGGCGGTAACTTCTATTGGCGTTTTAGGATTAATCGGGTTTATTTTCCATGAAAAAATTCTCGATATTGTTATCAAAAAATATAAAACCGAAAAATACAGCACTCTGGAAGCTTTCAGAAAAGATTAGATTAAAATATTCATCATCTTAACATCCATCATTTTACAACATGATTACAATACAAAATTTAAAGAAAACATACGGTACAGCTACCGTTTTAGATATAGAAAACCTGGAAATTCCAAAAGGCGAAACATTTGGTCTTGTTGGGAATAACGGAGCAGGAAAAACAACACTTTTCAGCTTAGTTTTAGACTTAATTCAGGCAAGTTCAGGGTTCGTAAGCATCGGAAATATCAAAGTAAATGAATCTGAAGACTGGAAAAACCAAGTTTCTGCTTTTATCGATGAAACATTTTTAATTGGATATTTAACACCTGAAGAATATTTCTATTTTATCGGTGAGTTGAGAGGTCAAAATAAAGCTTCTGTTGATGAATTTCTGAAACAGTTTTACGACCTTTTTAATGGTGAAATCATCAATTCTGGGAAATATGTGCGCGACCTTTCAAAAGGAAATCAAAAGAAAGTAGGAATTGTAGGCGCTTTAATCGGAAAGCCAGACGCAATTATTTTAGATGAGCCTTTTGCCAATCTTGACCCTTCTACACAAATTAAATTGAAAAATATGATTCGTGATTTTGCGAAAGAAAATGGCGTTACTTTCCTTATTTCTAGTCATGATCTTGCGCATACAACCGAAGTTTGTAACCGTATTGTTCTTTTAAATAAAGGAAAAGTGGTACGAGATATTCAAACGAATCCAGAAACTTTAAAAGACCTTGAAAAATATTTTGAAGACCAGGTGAATTCAGAAAAGAAGGAAATTATTTCCGAAGAATCTTCAATTTAATAAAATAAAGAAAATTGAGCCACGAAGTGGCGAAATCAACAGCATCGGGTAAAGCCCGATGTTCTTGTTTGGTTTAATTTCGTTTGATTTTTTTAGAAAATTAATAAATTTATAATGTTGAATTTCAGATTGTTATTTTAATTTAAATAAAAAAATAAAAAAAAGTGTAACCATTTTAAACTTTTGCTGTCTTTAGTATAGAAACAGAATAAACCATGAAGCTTTTGTTTGGAAATAAAAAAGAAGATTTGCTTAGTCGCCTCAAAAGGCAAGACCCGGCTGCGCAGAAAATCTTCTACGAGCAAACCGTGAAAAAATATTTGAGCGTTGCAAAATCTTATGTAACCGATATTTATCAAGCGGAAGATTGTGTGATAAAATCTTTTTGCAAAATTTTTAAACATATTGAAAGCTTTCGTGGCGAAGGAAATCTTGAAGGTTGGGCAAGAAAAATCGTGGTAAACGAATGCCTAAACTTTATTAAAAGCCGAAAAACGGTATTTTATTTAGACGACGTTCACGCTTCTGTTTTGGAAGATTTGCATGAAGAACCTGTAGATTTTGATTTTAATGCACAAGAATTATTAGACCAGCTTCCGGATGCGTACAGAATGGTTTTTAACCTTTATGTAATCGAAGAATATTCGCATCAGGAAATTGCAGATACACTCAATATTTCTTTGGCAGTAAGCAAAACTCAACTCTTCAGAGCGAAGGAAAAACTAAGAAAGATTTACTTTCAACAACAAAAACAACTGAAAAATGAACACCTTAAATAATAATTTCGAAAAGCAATTCAAAAAGCAAATCGACGAAAGAGAAATCGCTCCTTCCCGAGATTTGTGGACAGATATTCAGGAGCAAACTACGGTTTTGCCTGAGAAAAAATCAAACCTGAGTTGGGTTTTAGCAGCCGCTTGTTTGGTTCTTACGATGAGTTTAGGCTACGTTTTATTCTTCAATAGTGAAACTAAAAAATTAGAAAACAGTGCAATTGCAGGTGTTAAAACTAAAGATTTAGATAAAGAAGAACCTCAAGTTACAACTCAAGAAACTCAAAATATTCCTACGGAAATAAAAACCACTGAAAATCTGGCGGTAGAAACAAAAATTCAACCTAAAAAAACGGTTATTTCTTCTCCAGTTGTAAAGGAAGATTCAAAAACTGAAGTGCTGAATTCGCAAACTGCGCCAAAAATTATTCAGGAGATTTCTAAGGAAAATTTAGAGAACAAAATGGTGGCAAAAACTGATTCAGCTAAAGTTCCGAATAAAAAAAGGAAATACGTAGACCCTGCAACGCTTCTTTTCTCGGTAGAAAACAAAGATGCTATCGAAAAAACTAAGGGAGGAAGCAATGTAGCGACCATCGATCTCAACAAAAAATAACTTTCAATTTAAACTAAAAAATATAAGAATATGATTAAGAAATTTATCATCGCAGGAATGTTGTGCCTTGTTGCAACGTCTATGAATGCTCAAAAAGCGTTAAAACTAAACCTGCAATCGAACGAGGAAACGAAAGTGAGCCCAATCGTAAAAGAGAAGGTTGAAGAATATGCAGAGAAAATCAACAATATTATTCAGGAAGAAAAAACGTTGATGGAAAGCGAGTTGAAAGTTCTTCAAGCTAAAAATTTAGAAAAAACTGAATTTGATACACAAAAAGCTCAAATTGCAGACAAATATTCGCAAAAAATCGATGAAAGAATTGAAGCTTTGGGATTTGATTTGGACCAGGTAATTCAAAAACAAGTAAGATATTCTTTGTTGAATTCAGATGTAACTTCGAATGAAGAATTGAGAGAAAAATTATTGAAAAAATATAGACCTGTAAAAGATTTTAGCGGCTATTTCTCTTACGGAATTATGAATTTAACGAACAGCAGACCCGATAACGAGCTCGACCAAAATGTAAAATATTCAAATAATTTGGAATTTGGTTTGAAGTTTAATTATCAGTTTAGCAGAACCAGCGCATGGGGATTAATTTCGGGTTTAGGCTTTTCGTGGAGAACACTTCGTGCAGACAACAATATGGTTTTCACTAAAAATGGAGGGGTAGATTTGGAGCAATATGCGGGAAGTTTAGATAAATCAAAAATTAGAACGGGGTATGTGATGGTTCCATTGGGAGTTCAATATAATTTTTCAAAACTAAAAAATGCAGGGATGGATGTGCAATACAGACCGTATTCTGATGGATTTAGAATGAGTGCGAATCTTTACGGAGGTGTGCAGATGTCGACCAACAATATTGTGAAAGGCGATGATTATAGCTATAGAAATAGAGCAAATTATCAGGTAAATCCTTTTATTTATGGGGCGCAATTTAGTGTTGCTTATGATAATGTAAGTTTGTTTGTGAAAAAAGATTTCAGCAATTATTTCAAAAATTCACATTTTGAAAACGATAAAGCTTTGGTTTTCGGAATTGCTTTCGGATGGTAAAATTTTAGTTTCTTCATATTAACAAAACTCCGTAGAATTGATTTCTACGGAGTTTTTTTTCTAAAAGTTTACATCTTTTTAATCGGTAAGAAGTTTAAAATTATTTTAAACTTCCAACCATATCTTCTGGTTTTACCCATTCATCAAATTGTTCGGCAGTTACAAGACCGAGATTGATGGCTTCTTCCTTTAAAGTTGTTCCGTTTTTATGAGCGGTTTTTGCAATTTTTGCGGCATTTTCATAACCGATATGAGTGTTTAGAGCGGTGACCAACATCAAAGATTTATCGACCAATTCTTTGATTCTTTCATGATTGGGTTCAATTCCAACGGCGCAATGGTCATTAAACGAAATACAGGCATCGGCAATTAATTGTGCAGATTGCAAAAAGTTGTACGCCATTACAGGTTTAAAGACATTTAACTCATAATTTCCCTGTGTTCCCGCGAAAGAAATCGTGGTGTCGTTTCCTAAAACTTGGGCGCAAACCATCGTCATCGCTTCATTTTGTGTAGGATTTACTTTTCCAGGCATAATAGAAGAACCGGGTTCGTTTTCCGGAATATGAATTTCTCCGATTCCAGAACGAGGGCCAGAAGCTAAAAGTCTGATGTCTTGCGCAATTTTATATAAAGAAACCGCCAATTGTTTTAAAGCACCGTGAGATTCTACAATCGCATCATGCGCTGCTAAAGCTTCAAACTTATTTTCCGCTGTTACAAAAGGCATATTGGTGAATTTTGAAATGTATTCTGCCACTTTTACATCGTAACCTTGAGGTGTGTTTAAACCCGTTCCAACCGCAGTTCCGCCTAAAGCAAGTTCTGAAAGATGGGGCAACGTGTTTTTTAAAGCCTTAATTCCGAAGTTTAATTGAGCAACGTAACCAGAAAATTCCTGTCCTAAAGTTAGTGGTGTTGCGTCCATCAAATGCGTTCTTCCGATTTTCACGACATTTTTAAAGGCTTCTGATTTTTGTGCTAAAGTGTTTCTCAACTTTTCAACAGCTGGAATGGTTGTTTCAACCACTTTTTTATAGGCAGCAATGTGCATTGCGGTGGGAAAAGTATCGTTTGAAGATTGCGATTTGTTTACATCGTCATTTGGATGAATTTCTGATTTTTCACCTAAAACTCCACCATTGTTTACGTGTGCTTTGTTGGAAATCACTTCGTTCACATTCATGTTCGATTGAGTTCCCGAACCGGTTTGCCAAATAACTAGAGGAAATTGGTCGTTTAATTTTCCGTCTAAAATTTCGTCACAAACTTGTGCAATGAGGTCTCTTTTTTCAGTTGAAAGAACGCCTAAATCAGAATTGGTAAAAGCAGCAGCTTTTTTTAAATAGGCAAAAGCTTCGATAATTTCGTGTGGCATAGAACCTTCTGGTCCGATTTTGAAATTGTTTCTTGAGCGTTCGGTTTGGGCGCCCCAAAATTTATCTGCAGGAACCTGCACTTCACCCATGGTGTCTTTTTCTGTTCTATAATTCATTGTGATGGATAATTTAGTTTAACCACAAAAGGCACAAAATATTTAGTTTAAAAATTAAAGCAAAAAAAAGAGTAATAAGGTTCATAAATAATAAAATCAAAAATTTTTAGGTCTTTATGTTCTACTTAAACACTTAGAGTTTAACTTTAATAACTTAAAAGACTTTTGTGACTTTTGCGATTTAAAAAGTTTCTTTAAAGGTAACCAATGTGAAAATCTCTTGCAATTTATAATCGTTATAAATACCAATCTCTTTTTTTGATTTTAGTAATGAATTTTTTAGTAAGCCGTATTTTTGTATATAAATAAAAAGTTAAATGGATTTTAAATATCAGGATCCGTATCCTATTCTAAAAGACGATACGGTATATAAGAAACTGACTTCAGAGTATGTGAAAGTTGAAAAACTTGGAGATAGAGAAATTTTAACCGTAGATCCGAAAGGTCTGGAACTTCTTGCGGAAGAGGCGATGGCGGATGTTTCTTTTATGTTGCGTTCTTCGCACTTAGAAAGTTTAAGAAGAATTATCGACGATCCTGAAGCGACTGATAACGACAGATTTGTTGCCTATAATTTATTACAAAATGCAGCAGTTGCTGTAGAAGGTGCTTTACCGTCTTGCCAAGATACCGGAACTGCAATTGTGATGGGGAAAAAAGGTGAAAACGTTTATACTGGCGTTGATGACGGCGAATATTTAAGCAAAGGAATTTTCAATACCTATCAAAAAAGGAATTTAAGATATTCTCAAATTGTTCCTTTAACGATGTTTGATGAAAAAAATTCGGGATCAAATCTTCCTGCGCAGATTGATATTTATGCTAAAAAAGGAGATTATTACGAGTTTTTATTCTTAACAAAAGGAGGAGGTTCGGCAAATAAAACTTTCCTTTATCAAAAAACAAAATCTTTACTGAACGAAAAATCTCTTGAAGAATTTATCAAGGAGAAAATTTCCGATTTAGGAACAGCGGCTTGTCCGCCATATCACTTAGCTTTGGTTATTGGTGGAACTTCTGCAGAAGCCAATTTAGCCGCGGTGAAAAAAGCATCAGCAAAATATTATGACAATCTTCCAACAGAAGGAAATGAAGCTGGACAAGCTTTCAGAGATTTAGAATGGGAAGCAAAAGTTCAGAAAATTTGCCAGGAAAGTTCGATCGGAGCACAGTTTGGAGGGAAATATCTTACGCACGACGTTCGTGTAATCAGACTTCCTCGTCATGCGGCTTCTTGCCCAGTTGGAATGGGAGTTTCTTGTTCGGCAGATAGAAATATTAAAGGGAAAATCACGAAAGACGGTATTTTCTTGGAGCAGTTAGAGCAAAACCCGAAGAGATTTTTACCAGATACACCACCACATTTGGAAGAAGCGGTAGAAATTGATTTGAATAAGCCAATGCCTGAAATTTTAGCAGAACTTTCAAAATATCCAATCAAAACAAGGTTGAAGCTGAACGGAACTTTAATCGTTGCAAGAGACATTGCTCACGCAAAAATTAAAGAATTGTTGGATAGCGGAAAACCAATGCCTGAGTATTTCAAAAACCACCCGATTTATTACGCAGGGCCTGCAAAAACACCGGAAGGAATGGCTTCAGGAAGTTTCGGGCCTACAACAGCGGGAAGAATGGATGTTTACGTAGACGAATTCCAAAGTCATGGAGGAAGCATGATTATGTTGGCAAAAGGGAACAGAAGTAAAGATGTAACCAACGCTTGTGGAAAATACGGAGGTTTCTATCTAGGTTCTATCGGTGGTCCTGCAGCAATTTTGGCAAAAGACAATATCGTTTCTGTAGATGTGGTAGATTTCCCAGAATTAGGAATGGAAGCAGTAAGAAAAATTGAAGTGAAAGATTTCCCAGCATTTATCATTACCGACGATAAAGGGAACGATTTCTTTGCAGATCTTGCGCATTAATTAGTTTAAATTTAAAATAAATAGCAAAAATCAGCTTTTATCTTTTGTATTAAAAGGAAAAAAGTTTTATTTTTGCGCTAATCTTTAAGTAAAAGAAAAATGATTTTATCAGCATTTTGGCCGTTTTATCAGTTCCTTTGGACAGTTTATTTTATCTGTATGTTCCTAGTTGGGTTCTGGTGTATTTTTATGTTTTTCGGATTCATCATTCCACTTTGGTTAACTGAAGGTTTGAAGGAGTATTTCGGAAAAGTAAAACCATTCGATCCAGAACAAATCAGAAGCAAAATGCTTTTTGAACAGGAAGGAGTAGAAGTAGTGTACAACTCACCTAAAGGTCACGGTCCTTTCGTTCACGATAGTCATGGAGATCACGGACATCATTAATTGATTGTCAGTTCTTTTTCACCTGAATTCTGAAAAAGGACTATCAAAGCAAAACAACATATATTAAAACCACTGATTTTTCAGTGGTTTTTCCGTTTTATACAAAGGCGCTGAAACCGGTAATCGATCGTCCTACAATCAACGAGTTGATTTCTTTGGTCCCTTCATAGGAGTAAATTGCTTCTGCATCGGCAACGAATCTTGCAACATCATATTCCAATAAAATTCCGTTTCCGCCCATCACTTCTCGTGCTCTGGAAACAATATCTCTTGTTCTTAACGTGCAGAAAACTTTGGCTAAAGAAGCGTGTTCATCTTTTAAAATTCCCTCATCCTGCATTTCTGAAAGTCTGAAAACCATCGTTTGCATCGCCGTTAAATTTGATAGCATTTCTACCAAATGCCCTTGAATCATCTGAAAAGAAGCGATTGGTTTTCCGAACTGTTTTCTTGTTCGTGTGTAATCGAGAGCGCTTTCGTAAGCTCCTCTTGCGCAACCAGTCGCCATCCACGCAACTCCAGCTCTTGTCATTTGCAGTACTTTTGCGGTGTCTTTAAATGAATTGGCTTTCTGTAAACGGTTTTCTTCTGTTATTAAACAATCTTTTAGCGTAATTAAACCATTTTGAACGATTCTTAAAGCCATTTTTCCTTTAATTTTTTCAACTGAAAATCCTGGATTATCTTTTTCAACGATAAAACCTTTTACTTCACCGTCGTCTAAATCTCTTGCCCAAATAATAACTAAATCTGCAAAAGTGGCATTTCCGATCCATTTTTTTTGTCCGTTCAGAATCCATCCTTCTGGTGTTTTTTTACAGGTTACTGTTAATCCTCCTGCAGCTCCGGAACCTACTTCTGGTTCTGTTAAACCAAAAGCTCCTATTTTTTCAAACTTTTGCATTTGCGGAAGCCATTTTTGTTTTTGTTCTTCCGAGCCACAAATATAAATAGAGCCCATTGCTAAGCCAGATTGTACACCGAAAAAGGTAGCGATGGAAGCATCAATTCTCGCCATTTCCATGGCAATGACGCCTTCCATTAAAAACGGCATTCCAGGGCAGCCGTAACCTTCATAAGTTACGCCACAAATATTCAGTTTTTGAAATTTTGGTATCAATTCATGCGGAAATTCGTCTCTCAACCAATAATGATTCACCAATGGTTTCACTTCTTTTTCCATAAAAGCTCTTACTTTTAACTGAATTTCGCGTTGTTCAGGGCTTAAAGTGTGGTAAATATCATAGAAATCGCCATCAATCGGCGGAAGTTCTTTTTTAGTTTGATCTTGGCTAAGCATTTTCATTAAACCGCCCATTTGTTTATCGTTCAGCTTAGAAAAGCTGTGCATGAGTTTAGGTAAATCAACTTTCTTCGAAATGGCGCTAAGCTGATCAAAATCTATGGATCGGAAGAGTTCGATCGCGTTTCTGATTTTAGAAATTGTATTCGACATAATAGTTTATTGTGAGTTTTGATGTTATAAGCAAAGCAAAAATTAATCCGAAAAAGGCGTTGTTTTTCATGTTTTGTTTTACAAAATGCTGATTTTTAAATGTTTAAAATTGATTTTTCGCTTTACAAGATTTTTACGTGGCTTTTTCAAACATTACAAAAGATTCAGGCTGAACTTTGGATTAAGCAAAACATTAAAAATCAAAAGTTATGAAAACAACGTATTTAAAATTATCAGCCGTAGTCGTATTATTAGTAGGAATTTATTCTTGTAAAAAAGGAGAAGCTGTAAATTCAGAATCAGAAATTTATGCAGAGGCAGATTCTGCTTACGTAACTTCAGATAGTATTTCGTCTGTTGCAACGATGAAAGTGAAAGACAAACAATTTATAAAAACCGCCGATGTAAATATGGAGGTAAAAGATGTTTACGAAGCAACCATCGCTATTGAAAAATCGGTGCAGGAACTGGGAGGTTTTGTAACGAGAAGCAATATGCATAGCAATGTTCTTTCAGAAGAAACATACAACACGTCCAATGAAGATGCGGTTCTTGTAAAAAAATATCAAACTGAAAATACAATGCAACTAAGAGTTCCTACGGAGAAATTGGGTGCGTTACTTACTTTTATTAATGATAAAAAACTGTTTCTCAATTCAAGGTTGATTAATGCGGAAGATGTAACAGCGAATATACAATACGCTAAATTGGAAGGCGAAAGAATTAAAAAGAATGAACAAAATATTTCTCAGCTTAAAGCCAATAAAGATAAAGTGACGCTCGACAACGATAATATGCAAGACGGAAATCTACAGCAACTCGCCAATATGAATGTAACAGATAATTTGAAGTACAGCACCGTAGATGTTTATTTAAAAGAGCCAAAACTTCGCGTTGCAGAAATTGCAGTTACCAATTCTACAAACGTTGATAATAAGTATAAATTCAACTTTTTGTACACCGCAAAAAATGCTTTTGTGGAAGGATATTATTTAATTCAGAGAATTTTGGTGTTGTTAATTTCGGTTTGGCCACTTCTGATTATTGCGGCAGCAGGTTTGTATTTTTTCAGAAAGAGAAAATTGATAAAAACTCGTGAAATTTCTACAGAAGAGCAATCTTAACCTTGTGTTATCTCTATAAATATTACTAAAATTTATTGTTTAAAAAGAATCTCCAGCTTTAAAACTGGAGGTTTTTTTGCTTTTAATCAATTATGGTAATCTTTTGAGAAAATATGATGTGGAAATTCAATAAAAGTTGAAAAAATGCGTTAAGGCTTTTAAACAATAAATCATGAAAAAAATCTTAGTGCTTGTATTTGCAAGTATTACTTCTTATTACTTTTCTCAGCAGAAAATCATCGTTACCGATGCTGAAACTCAAAAACCAATTCCTTACGCCAAACTTATTTTAAAAGGAAAAGATTACTACAGAAACACCGAAGAAAACGGAGAAATTACTTTAGAAAAAGATGAAGAAGTTTCAGAAATTCAGTCTTTTGGATATGAAAATCTACTTGTTCAAGAAAATAAAACGAAGTATTTTTTAAAACCAAGGGTTATTGAAATTGATGAGGTGACTTTGGTGAAGCCGAAGTTTGCCAAAGAATTAACAATAGGAAAATTTGGTAGACGAAATATGAGCTTTTTTGCATCAAAAACCACTTGGACTGTTGTAGATTTTGTAAAAAACGATTTTCCTGTCGAAAAATTATACATAAAGAAATTAAAATTTGCCTCTGATGTTTATCGAACAGTAGACGAAGCAACAATAAACCTTGTTTTCTATCGAAATGAAAATGGAAGGCCTTCAAATAAAAAAGTGAAAAATTATGTTGTCGTGTGTAAAAAAGGAGAAAATATTACGGAGGTAGATTTTTCTAAAAACCCAATTCCCTTTCCTGAAGAGGGATATTTTATTGGTTTTGAATGGATAATAAACGAACAAAATAAATATTCTTACCATACCACAATTGTTCATTCTGATGGAGCTAAAGAAAAGCACGTATTAGTTGAACATGTTGCGCCAACTATTATTACGCAAAAATCAAATGTTACTAATTTATTTTCATTGAGTTGGGATAAGTGGAGAACATTGTTTCAAAATAATAAACCCAATAATGAAGATTTAAAACTTTCTCTTCAACTTGAGCTTACCGATTGATTTTTAATCCTCAATTAACATCATTGGCTGAAAATTACGTAAATTTGCGGTTTGAAAACCATGCAGTCTAAATTCTCGTGATTTTAACTGTAATTTTTCTAGTAATCAGCTTTTTAAACCCTAAATTTAATTTATGCTATCAAAAATAAATCCTATCCAGACAAACAGCTGGGTTGCTCTAGACGAGCATTTCGGGAATAACGACTTCGAACTGAGAAGCCTTTTTCAATACAATTCTAACCGTTTTCAGGAATTTTCTATCGCAAAAGAAAACTATCTTTTTGATTATTCTAAAAACTTAATCGATGCAAGAACGAAAGAATTATTACTTAATCTTGCGGAAGAATGCCAGTTGAAAGATGCTATTTCTAAAATGTTTTCGGGAGATAAAATCAACGAAACTGAAGATAGAGCGGTTTTGCATACTGCTTTGAGAGATTTTTCAGAAAAGGAAATTTTGGTAGATGGCGAAAATATTAAGCCACAGATTAAAAGAGTTTTAGACCACATGAAATCTTTTTCTGAAAGCGTAATTTCGGGAGCTCACAAAGGTTTTAGCGGAAAAGAAATTACAGATGTGGTAAACATCGGAATTGGCGGTTCAGATTTGGGACCGGTAATGGTGGTTTCTGCTTTGAAGCACTTTAAAACAAGACTGAATGTGCATTTCGTTTCGAATGTAGACGGAAATCATTTGGCTGAAGTGGTAAAAACACTCAACCCAGAAACAACTTTATTCATCATTGCTTCAAAAACGTTTACGACGCAAGAAACTATGACGAATGCCAATTCGGCTAAAGATTGGTTCTTGCAAGCTGGGAAACAGGAAGATGTAGCGAAACATTTTGTGGCTTTGTCTACAAATGTTCAGGCTGTAAAAGATTTCGGAATTGCAGAAGAAAACATCTTCGAGTTTTGGGATTGGGTTGGCGGAAGATATTCGTTGTGGAGCGCAATTGGTTTAAGCATCGTTCTTGCGGTTGGATTTGATAATTTCGAACAACTTTTAAAAGGTGCAAACGAAACCGATGTACATTTCCAAACAGCTGATTTCTCTGAAAACGTTCCCGTTTTAATGGGGCTTTTGGGAATTTGGTATCGTAATTTTTATGCAGCAACAAGCTATGCAATTTTGCCCTATTCTCAGTATTTAGACAGGTTTGCAGCGTATCTTCAGCAAGGAGATATGGAAAGTAACGGGAAATGTGTAGATAGAAACGGCGAATTTGTAGAATACGAAACAGGACCAATTATTTGGGGTGAACCTGGAACAAACGGGCAACACGCTTTCTATCAATTGATTCACCAGGGAACAGAATTGATTCCGGCAGATTTTATTGCGTATACAAAAAGCCCGAACAAAGTTTCTGACCATCAGGATAAATTATTAGCAAACTTCTTTGCTCAAACTGAAGCTTTAGCTTTCGGAAAAACAGAAGAAGAAGTGTATGCAGAATTACAAGCAGCAGGAAAGTCGGAAGAAGAAATCGACTTCTTGTTAAATTATAAAGTTTTCCACGGAAATACACCAACTAACTCTTTGTTGTTTAAAGAATTAACTCCTTTTTCTTTAGGACAGTTGATTGCTTTGTATGAGCATAAAATTTTCGTTCAGGGAGTTATTTGGAATATTTTCAGTTTTGACCAATTTGGAGTAGAACTTGGGAAAGTTTTAGCTAATAAAATCTTACCTGAGTTGGGTGGAAATGAAGAGGTTAACTCTCATGACAGCTCTACAAACGGGTTGATTAATTATTATAAAAAGTTTAAATAAAATCTTAATTGATTTTCATTAATTTTGATTTAAAATAAAAGATATGACACAGATAATCATTAACCTAAATAATAAGGAAGAAGAAACCTTTGTGGAAACTTTTTTAAAAAAAATGAAAATCAGTTTTGAAAAAAATGAGGATGATTTTGAGCTGACAGACGAAATGAAAAAGGTGATTGATGAAGCTTTAATGCAGGATAGAACGAAATCTGTAGACGCATTTGAATCGCTGAAGAAAATTTCGGAAAAATATGGCATTTAAGATTTTAGTATCTCCTAATGCAGTCAATGAAATTGATAATGCGATTAAATATTATAAAATGTATTCTCAATCTGCTGCGAAAAGTTTTAAGAAGCGATTGCTTGATGCTTATAAATCGCTACAAACAAATCCTTTTTTTGCCATCAAGTATAGAAAAGTAAGGGCAATTCCTTTAAAGAAGCTTCCTTATTTAGTTTTATTTGATATTGATGAAGAAGCACAAATTGTAAACATTCTCTCTGTTTTCTGCACTCATCAGAATCCAGAAAAGTATCCGTAGAATCTAATAATATAAAGTAATAAAAGTAAAAATGGCACAAATTCTTGACGGATTAAAAGTATCCAAAGAAATAAAACAAGAAATTAAAGCAGAGGTTGAAAAAATCGTTGCAAGCAAAAGAAGAGCTCCACATTTGGTAGCAATTTTGGTTGGAAACAACGGTGCAAGTAAAGCCTACGTAAACGCAAAAGTGAAAGATTGTGAAGAAGTTGGGTTTCAATCTAGCTTGGTGAAATTTCCGAGTACGGTTTCTGAATCTGAATTATTAGAGAAAATTGATGAATTGAACAAGTCAAAAGCTGTGGATGGTTTTATCGTTCAGCTTCCTTTGCCAGATCAAATCGATCAGGAAAAAATCATCAACGCAATCGATCCTAGAAAAGATGTAGATGGTTTCCACCCTGAAAATTTCGGGAAAATGGCTTTAGAAATGGATACTTTCTTACCTGCAACTCCGTTCGGGATTTTAACTTTATTAGAAAGATACAATATCGAAACGAAAGGTAAAGATTGTGTAATTATCGGAAGAAGTAAAATTGTGGGTAGACCAATGAGTATCTTAATGGGAAGAAAAGATTTCCCTGGAAACTCTACCGTTACATTAACGCACTCTTACACAAAAGATATTGAAGAATATACTAAAAAAGCAGACATTGTAATTACAGCTTTAGGAGATCCTCATTTCTTGAAAGGAGAGATGATTAAAGATGGAGCCGTAATTGTAGACGTTGGTATTACAAGAGTAGACAATGATTCTCCAAAAGGATATTATTTGGCAGGAGATGTAGATTTCGACAGTTGTGAAGCAAAAGCAAGTTGGATAACGCCAGTTCCTGGAGGAGTAGGTCCTATGACAAGAGCGATGTTGATGAAAAATACCATCATTGCTTACAAAACATCAGTCTATAACGACTAATTAAAATGAATAAAGAAGAAGATATATTATTAAAAGAAGGTAAAATGCTCCCGGTGATGGAGCATTTTTACACTATTCAAGGTGAGGGAGCGCATACCGGAAAAGCGGCATATTTCATTAGATTAGGCGGCTGCGATGTTGGCTGTCATTGGTGTGATGTGAAGGAAAGTTGGGATCCGAATCTTCATCCTGCTTTAAATGCTGTGGAAATTGCCGAAATTGCTGCAAAACATTGCAAAACCATCGTTTTAACGGGAGGTGAACCTTTGATGTGGAATCTTGATGTTTTAACAGGAAGATTAAAAGAATTGGGTTGTACCATTCACATCGAAACTTCTGGAGCATATCCTATGAGTGGTCAATTGGACTGGATTACACTTTCACCGAAAAAAACAGGGCTTCCAAAAGAAGAAATCTATGCTAAAGCTCACGAATTGAAAGTTATTGTATTCAACAACAACGATTTTAAATTTGCTGAAGAACAGGCTGCAAAAGTTTCTGAAAACTGTAAATTATATCTTCAAAGTGAATGGAGCAAGCGTGATGAAATGTATCCTAAAATGACAGATTTTATCCTTGAAAACCCAAGATGGCAAGCTTCTGTGCAAACCCATAAATACTTGAATATCCCTTAAAAATTGATTATATTCGCCAATAAGTTTTTCAGTGAGCGATGCAGAGAATACGATACTCAAGATATATTAAGTTCATCATTGTTCTGCTAGACCTTTTGGTACTCGCATCGGTTTTTACATTTTTTTATATTGGTAAAAATGTAAAATCTATTCAGGATGCAGAGATTTTCTGGAACGAAAACTTTTTCCCGCTTTTGCTTCTCATTTCTTTTTGGGTTTTGCTGAGTGGTCGCACAAAGATTTACAATATTCCGAGAAATCTTACTTATACACTTTTCACAGAAAGAATTATTCTGCAGTTTGTTTTGTTCATTCTGGGGTTGGTTCTTATCAGGAAGGTGAGTAATAATCAGTTTTTTACGAGCGAATTGTCTTGGCTTTCACTGTATCTTTTTACTTTTATATTTCTCTCAAAATCAGCGATTTATTTTGTGATTAAATATTTAAGATCTAAAGGTGTAAATTACAGAAATGTAATGTTTTTGCAGGAAAATGCCGCGACTGATATCCTAAAAGCCACTTTTGAAGAAAGAAAAGATTACGGGTACAAGGTTTTTGATTTTAAAGAGTCTTTAGATTCAAAATCACTTACCCAATTTTGGAAAGAAAAAGGAATTCATACCGTTTTTTTACCCGCAAATAGTTTTTTGGATGCCACAACAGAAGAAATGATTTTCCGCTTGGCTGAAGAGAAAAAAGTGAACGTAAGTGTTCTTCCGGAGATTTCTCAGAACGAATTTTTCTTGTACGATTTAGAATATATTTCAACGCAGCCGGTTTTAGTTCAGGCGAGATATCCGTTAGACTTTTTTTCAAATTATATTTTAAAACGAAGTTTCGATTTGTTTTTTTCGGTCTTTGTTTTGCTTTTCATTTGTTCGTGGTTGTTTCCGATTATCGCTATTTTAATTAAAATTTCATCCAAAGGACCTGTATTTTTTGTTCAAAAAAGATATGGTTTCCATGAAGAAGTTTTTTATTGTTTAAAGTTCCGAACTATGGTGTTGAATGAGCATTCAGCAACAAAAACAACAGAAAAAAACGATAAAAGAATCACCAAAATAGGGAAGTTTCTTAGAAAAACCAGTTTGGATGAATTGCCACAATTCATCAACGTAATAAAAGGTGAAATGTCTGTAGTAGGACCAAGACCGCACATGTTGGCGGTAGACGACCATTATAAACTGAAAATCGGACGTTACAGTTTAAGAAGTCTGGTAAATCCTGGTGTAACGGGACTTGCGCAAGTAAGCGGTTTGCGTGGCGATGCAGGAGATGTAGAGGTTGAAATGAATAAAAGAGTTCTTGCGGATGCTTTTTACGTAAGAAACTGGAGTTTTGCCATGGACCTCGTTATTATTCTTAAAACCATTTTTTTGGTGATTTTAGGAGATAAAAAAGCAGAGTGATTTTAATCTGAGCTTTATTTTAATTAAATAAAAATAGCATAATTTAGCAGAATGTTAAAAAAATTTTTTACTGCAATAGGAGAGTATTTCATTCTTCTGGGTAAATCGATGCAGAAGCCACAGAAAATGAAGGTGTTCTGGAAGATTTTCATGAGAGAGATTAATGATTTGGGAGTGAATTCTTTTGGTTTGGTAATCTTCACGTCTATATTCGTGGGAGCAGTTGTTGCGATACAAATGTTCAACAATTTTGATGCTTCAGATTTTCCTATTCCAACCTCTTTTGTGGGGTATGCAACCAAAGCGGTTTTGGTTTTAGAATTTTCACCAACGATTATCAGTCTTATTTTGGCCGGTAAAGTTGGCTCTTATATTGCATCGAGTATCGGAACGATGAGGGTTTCGGAGCAAATTGATGCATTAGATATTATGGGAGTCAATTCGCCTAACTTTTTAATTCTTCCGAAAATTATTGCCTGTGTTATCTTCAACCCACTTTTAATTGCCATCAGTATCGTTTTTGGTATTGGAGGAGGTTACATTGCAGGTCTTATTACAGGAAGTTGGACTACCAACGATTATATTGTGGGAATCCAAATGTATATGCCTAATCTGTTTGTATAC
This sequence comes from Chryseobacterium sp. HNCC26DJ239, assembly GCF_057180445.1. NCBI lineage: Bacteria > Pseudomonadati > Bacteroidota > Flavobacteriia > Flavobacteriales > Weeksellaceae > Chryseobacterium > Chryseobacterium sp. HNCC26DJ239. The sequence goes on along the minus strand of NZ_JBXUGJ010000004.1, from coordinate 193,619 downwards.
TATGCTTTTATTAAAACAACAGTTTTTGCATTTTTAATTGCTTCTGTGCCAAGTTATTTTGGATATTTTGTAAAAGGAGGTTCCCTAGAAGTTGGTAGAGCAAGTACGCAGGCTGTAGTTTGGACAATGGTGTTTATCATTATTTCTGAATTAATATTAACACAATTAATTTTAAGCTAATGATTGAGGTAAAAGATCTTAAGAAAAGTTTTGGCGATGTAGAAGTGCTTAAAGGTATTTCAACCACTTTCGAAAAAGGAAAAGTAAATTTGGTTATTGGGCAAAGTGGTTCTGGTAAAACCGTTTTTGTGAAAAGCTTACTCAATGTATATGAACCTTCTTCTGGTGAAATCCTTTTTGATGGAAGAGATATTAACACCATGAGCCGTGAAGAGAAACAAACTTTAAGAGCAGAAATCGGAACCGTTTTCCAAGGAAGCGCACTTTTCGACTCGATGACGGTGGAAGAAAACATCATGTTTCCTCTAGATATGTTTACCAATATGACTTTCAGAGAGAAAAAACGAAGAGTTTTTGAGGTAATCGGAAGAGTACATTTGGATAAAGCCAATAAAAAATTTCCTTCTGAAATTTCTGGAGGAATGCAAAAAAGGGTGGCAATTGCAAGAGCAATTGTAAATAATCCTAAATATTTATTTTGTGATGAGCCAAATTCGGGTCTAGATCCTTATACATCGAATATTATCGATGATCTTTTGCTTGAAATTACCAAAGAATACGACACAACAACCATCATCAACACCCATGATATGAACTCGGTAATGACAATTGGCGAGAAAATTGTATACCTCAGATTAGGATTGAAAGAATGGGAAGGAAATAAAGATATTTTAATTACTGCAGGTAATAAAAACCTTATAGACTTCGTTTATTCTTCAGAACTTTTTAAAGAACTAAGAACCTATCTACTCGAGAATCATAAAACAATTGAAAATACCATATCAAAATTTGATGATAATGAAAAAGATTCTTAGTTTCGCTCTTATTGGGCTTTCTGTTGCAGCTTCTGCACAAATCTCTTTGGCTGGAAAAGCCAATTTAATTTTTCCTACAGGCTCACCTTCCTGGAAGAATATTTCAAACTCTGCGGTTGCGGCGTATGAAAATCAAGGGAGTAATAATGTAGGTTTTAATGTAGGGCTTTCTTTGAAAGTGGATTTACCTTTAGGCTTTTTTGCAATGCCTGAAGTGTATTATACAACTTTTAAGAATGAATTTACAGATCCCGTTTCTAACACCACTTTTAGTGTAAAAAATAACAGATTAGATGTACCACTTTTAGTAGGGCACAAGTTGATAGGAAATACATTGGGTATTTATATAGGTCCTGTTGCAAGTTACAATTTGGCAAAAGAAGATACCTTCAACGATTTTGTAGAAAATGCAGGGAATCAATTTACAGTTGGGTATCAATTTGGAGCTCAGATTGAGCTTAAAAATCTGCTCATCAATGCAAAATATGAAGGTGCTTTAAGCAAAGATCAACGAGAATTTGTAAGAAATGTAGGAGGCACAGGTACAGAAACAATTAGATACGACAATAGAGCCAATTTATTTATGGTTGGGATCGGATATAAATTTTAATCAACAGAAAATATTTTTTGAACATAAAAAATCCTCAAACTTATACTTGAGGATTTTTATTTTTTTCTTGATCTAGCTCTTGTTCTCTTTGGGCAATTTGTTGGGCTTTAAGTTCTAGTTCCGCTTTTTCTTTCTGAAGTTGCTTGTATTCTTTTTTGCGTTGCTCCTCTTTTATAGCGCTACCTTTGCTTACGTAGCCTATCATTCCACCGATAATTAAACCAATTCCTACACCCGCCATAATACCCATAATGTGGCTAATCTGCAGATCGTTTAGGTTAAAATTCGGCGATGTGAGGTAAAACAGTAATATTGAAATGGCAAGAAGGATAATTCCTGTGAGGGTTAGATTTTTCATAGTTTTTTTATAAAATTAAAAATAAAAAGCCTGATTTGCATCAAACCAGGCTATATTTTTTTTATTTACATTTTACCTCCTGCTGCTTTATAATATTCTAAAGCTTTCGGAAGATTTTTGTTAATGTCAGAAATTCTTGTTCCCGGACTTGGATGGGTAGAAAGAAATTCAGGTTGTCTTGCGCCAGTTGCAGAAGCTTCCATTCTTTGCCAAAAAGGAATTGCCTGTCTTGGATCGTATCCTGCCATCGACATTAGATATAGTCCCATTTGATCTGCTTCAGATTCTTGGCTTCTTCCGTATTTTAATAAAGCAACTTGTGAGCCGATTGGATAAGCAGCTTCAAAAACCTGTGCCCATTGTGCATTAGAAATTGTTCCTCCTAAAATTTGACCACCATATTGAGCGACCATAGCTTGAGAAATTCTTTCATTTCCGTGTCCTGCCAAAGCGTGTGACACTTCATGTCCCATTACAACAGCTAAGCCGGTTTCATCTTTAGTTACGGGCAAAATTCCTGTATAAACGGCAACTTTTCCTCCAGGCATACACCATGCGTTCATTTGCGCATCTTGAAGTAAATTAAATTCCCAGTTATAACTTACAAGATCAGCTTGTCTTCCAATACTTGCATAGTATTTTTCAGCTGCATTTTTTATTCTGTTTCCTACATTTACAACACGGGTTGCATCTGCCGTCCCTTTTATTACTTTTGCGCTCGTAAGAGTTGTTTTGTACTCCTGAGAAGCCATAGTAAGTATCTCTGTATTATTGGCAAGTTGTATAGAAGACCTACCTGTCATTGGATTGGTTGTACATGCAGCTACCGTAAGAATTGCGGCGCCCATGCCTAAAAAGAATTTCGTTTTCATTGTTTCGAGTGTTAATGTTTGCTGTGTTACAAGATTTATTCCAAAATGGAAAACAAATCTTATATTAGCATAAAATTTGTTATCATCATTTATATTTTGTAAAGCTATGAAAAAGTATATTATTTTAATATTTTTCTCTGTTTTTGTTTTGAATTTTCAAAGCATAATGGCTCAAACTATTACTCAAACAGAGACAGATGCGCTAGTGAATTCAGATGAATTTACCTTTCATGCTGAAAGAGCTAATCCTACTAATTATGATGTAATTAAAGTGGCTAATTCTATGCCGAATGCACCTTCAGTAAGGATGTTTCAGCTTCAAGGTGAAGGCTATGGTTTTGATATTAAAAATGGCTTGCTTGAAGTGTATTTACCTTATTTTGGGCGTACTTACAACCCAACTTACGGCAATACTTCAAATGCAGGATATCAGTTTACTTCGAAAGATTTTACCATTGAAAAAAAGCGTAAGAAAAAAGGAAAGTGGGTATATAAAATTCAGCCAAAAGATGTTTCTAATGTAACAGATATTTACGTAGAAATTTATAAAAACGGAAAAGCACTTACTTCTATTAACAGCAACGACAGACAGCCTATTTCATACGATGGCTACATCTCAAAAATAGAAGTCGATAAGAAAAAAGCCGATAAAAAAGAAGAGAAATAATACTTCCTAATTTTTTAAAAACTGATCTACAAATAATTTTGCTTCAGAACTTGGGTTTGCAACCTGTTCTGAAGCATTTTTTTTATGCTTAAAATACGTTTCTTCGAATAAAGTATCTTTCTTTAATGCAGCCAAAATATATTCTTGAACCCAATATTCAAAACGTTTTTCCGCCTGTTCCTTACGAACTTCTTCAAATCTATTGTTTTTTTTCTTTAAACTAATGAAATCATCAATTTTTTCGTAAACATCGGTTAAGCCAACATTATTTAAAGCGGAACCAAGCAAAACCTGAACTTTCCAATCTTTTTCTTTTTGCGGAATAAAATCTAAGGCACGTTTCAGCTCAAGTCGGGTATTTTTTGCTTTTTGAAGATTGTCTTCATCAACTTTATTGATGAAAATTACATCGGTCATTTCCATAATTCCTCGTTTGATGCCTTGTAATTCATCTCCGCCACCAATAATTTTTAGAAACAGAAAAACATCTGTAATATCTGCAACCAAAATTTCAGATTGTCCAACACCTACCGTTTCAATCAAAATATAATCGTAACCGGCTGCTTCACAAATGAGCATGGTTTCAAATGTAGCATTCGCAACTCCACCCAAAAAACCAGAACTTGGAGAAGGACGAATGAAGGCGTTGTCTTGTTTAGAAAGTTCTTCCATCCTCGTTTTATCTCCCAAAATACTTCCTTTGTTGATTGCCGAACTAGGGTCAATTGCCAAAACCGCAACTTTTTTACCTTTAGAAATCGCCAAAAGACCAAAGCTTTCAATAAATGTAGATTTTCCTGCGCCTGGAACTCCGGTAATTCCTACACGAACAGAATTTCCGGTAAAAGGCATAATCATTTTCAACAATTCTTCAGCTTGTTGTCTGTGTTCTGCTTTTTTACTTTCAATTAAAGTGATGGCTTTTGCAATTAAGCGTTTGTTGCCATTGCGGATGCCTTCATAAAGTTCTTGTGTGGAGATTTTCATTAATTCAAAAATAAAAAAATAAAATGCAAAATCGTTTTATAAAAGTGCTTAATTTTAATGTTTCTAAATTAAATTTTCACCAAGCTTTATCAAAGGCGAAACATTAAATTTGTTTATAAAATTTGTAAAAAATGAGAAAAATTCTTGCATCGGCGTTTTTAGCCGCACTTTTCATCACCTCATGTACGCCAAAATCTACGGCTACAACTGCTGCTCCCGCTGCTGCAACGAGTACAGCTGAGCAAATAGCACAAGGGAAAACGATTTTCGAAAACTCGTGCAAAAAATGTCATAAACTTCCTGAAGTAGACAAATTTACTTCTGTACAGTGGGTTGGAATTATGAATTCTATGGCTCCAAAAGCAAGACTTACCGACGAGCAACATCAATGGGTGTACGATTATATCGTTTCTGCACAAACGAAATAATTTTTTAGATAAAATATAAACCAGCCTTTCAAAATTTCTTGAAAGGCTGGTTTTTTATTTTGTATAAACCTAACAGGTTTTTAAAACCGGCTAGGTTTAATTTAGGCTCTCAACAAAGAGTATAAAAAATCCCTTTCTTTATAATTGAAAGGGATTTTATATTGATTTTGAATTTTCTTTTACACCGTAGGTTTCCAGTCCACCACCGCTCTGATAAATGCTTCTGCATTTTCAACAGGGATGTTTGGTAAAATACCATGACCTAAATTGGCGATGTATTTCTCTTTTCCGAAACGGTTAATCATTTCAGTTACCATTTTTTTGATGGTTTCTGGGCTTGAATGAAGTCTGGAAGGATCAAAATTACCTTGAAGTGTAACTGAATTATTCGTAAGTTTTCTAGCCATTTCTGGGCTTACTGTCCAGTCAACACCTAAAGCAGAAGCTTTAGAATTCGTCATATCTTCTAGAGCAAACCAACATCCTTTTCCGAAAACAACAACGTGTGTTAATGGTGCTAAAGCTTCAACAATTTGGTTGATGTACTGCCAAGAAAACTCCTGATAATCGGCTGGAGAAAGCATTCCTCCCCAAGAATCGAAAACTTGAACCGCAGAAACGCCTTTTTCAACTTTTCTTTTTAGGTAAGCAATCGTTGTATCGGTAATTTTTTGTAATAATTTGTGCGCCGCTTCTGGCTGAAGGAAACAGAAAGATTTTGCAATATTAAAATCTTTAGAACCTCTTCCTTCAATACAATAACAGAAAATTGTCCAAGGTGAACCCGCGAAACCAATTAAAGGAATGTTATTGTCTAGTTTTTGTAATGTTAATTCAATGGCGTCGAAAACGTATCCTAAAGTATCATTTACATCGGGAACAACCACGTTTTCCACCTGCTCTGCAGTTCTGATTGGGTTTTCCAACCAAGGTCCAACAGATTCTTTCATTTTAAAATCGATTCCCATCGCTTGCGGAACTACCAAAATATCAGAGAATAAAATCGCTGCATCTAAAGGAAATCTTCTAATAGGCTGTACCGTGATTTCTGAAGCAAGTTCCGGAGTTTGGCATCTTGTGAAGAAGTCGTATTGGTCACGAAGTGCGATAAATTCAGGTAAGTATCTTCCTGCCTGTCTCATCATCCAAACGGGTGGTCTTTCTACAGTCTCACCACGAAGTGCTCTTAAATATAGGTCGTTTTTTATCATAATTTTTATTGAAAGCTGCCCGTGTTTAACAGAAATTTTAAGGTTTTATCTTTATTAAAGTTTCTTTTAACACCGACAATAAATTTAAAAGAGAGTTTTCTTGGCTTGTGAAAACCTCTGTTTTTGTATGTTTTTTCAATTCTTTAGTAGTGGTTTCTCCTATCGAAAAAAGCATTGTATTTTCTAAAGAATTATTTTCCGCAAAACTACGAACTCCACTCGGGCTAAAAAAAACTATTGCATGATATTTTTCAGTGATTTTGGGTTTCAGCGATTTTGTTTCATAAACTACCACTTTTTTGTACTCAATATTCTGAAGCGGAAGGTCTTTGTCTAAAACATCAAGTGCTAGATTTCCACAAAAATGAATGAATTTTTCCTGAGAACAATTTTCAACAATAAATTGAGATAATGTTTCTGCATTTTTTAAAACTTTGAATGTTCCAAAACCGTTTTTGCGAAGTTCCTTTTTCGTTTTTTCGCCTACGCAATAGATTTTGTTGTATTGAGGTGAAGTAAAATCTTCATCCGCTTGAAATTTATTTTCGAAGAATGCTTTCACGCCATTTGCACTGGTAAAAATGAGTGAGTTGTTTTTTAAATCAAAGGGTTTTACAGGAAGAGATTGGGTTTTAATGACTTCAAGAGTTTCCACCAAAAAATCATTGCCTAACTTTTCTGAAAGGTATTTGTGGTCGATATTTTTAAGAAATAAAACCTTTATCATGGTCTACTTTTTAGCTTCAAATCAGCTACTTTTTGTCTTACTTTCGTCATGAATTCATTTCCGGGGTCTTCTTTTCCTGTAAAATATTTCGGGTCTGATTCTTTCCAAAGTTTCGAATTTCTAAACACTCCATATTCTGAATGACCGATGAGGTATTCTATTTTATATTTTTGAGTTAAAAGTCTAATTAGCTTTTCGTTTGCAATCACTTGTTTGTCGGTAAGAGGTTGTGTTTTGCTTCCGATATTTTCAATTCCGATGGCGCAGTAATTTAAACCAATCGTATGTCTCGCAAATTGTGTAGGTTCCATTAATTGATAAACCGTTCCGTCTCTATCGATAATGTATTGTGAAGAAACATTCAGCGTACTTTGCTTTTTTAAAGTATTTCTGGCACTTTCTAAATGAGTATTGTTGAAGTATTTAAAATTGCTTTCCACAGAACCTCCCGCTGTGTAATGCAGCACGATAATTTTAGGCTCAATTGTGGGTGTTTTTTTTACAATTCCGTGATGGTCTTTTAAATATTCTAAACTCAATTGAACACGCTCCGCAGAATAATTAATTGGCTTTGAAACAATTTTTAAATCTGAATTTTGAGCAGAAATATGATGTAAAATCAATAAAAAAAGTGCGAAAAACAGTTTCTTCATCGTCATTTATTTTGAATAAGAATAATGTCCGGTAATCGTAAAATTGAAAAGACAGTCTTCCATAACTTGTCCGCCGCCAATGTTGTGAACAATCATGTATCTTTTTCCGTCTTTAGATTTTCTGTTGACAACCAGCCCGATGTGTGTAAGATTTCCGGGTAAAACCCACGTCACAATATCTCCTGGAACATAAAGTTCTGGCTTGGTTTCAATGGATTTTGTTTTTCCAAATTTTGCAAAGAAAACCTGTAAATTAGGCACTCTTCTGTGGTCGATATTGGTGTCTGGTTTTTTAAGACCGTATTTTTTTGGATATTTTGAAAAGTTTTTCGCCATATCTTCATGCACTTCTTTTTGAAGGTCGATGCCAACTTTTCGGTATGCTCGAATGATAACATCTGTGCAAACTCCTTTGTCTGCAGGAACGTCTCCGTTGGGATATTTAATCGTAACGTAACTTGGGTCGTAAGTTACCTTCGTTTTTGTTAGGCTAATTGCAGCATTAGAAAGTTGTTGTGCAAACTGATTTTGTGCTTTCCCGAAAAAAACAAAAAGAGCGACAAAGAAAATGGTTAAGTGCTTTTTCATTGAATTGGTTTTTGATAAAACGTACGTTCGTAGTTAATAGTATCAAAGATAAAAAATTTACGTTCTCGCAGACATTACAGAGTGGGTTGATGAAAATTATCTGCAAAATCACTCTTGTTTTATGAGAACATTAACTTAGTAAATACTCGAAAAAGCAATAGTAAAGGTTTAAATCTGGCTTTTAATTTCCGTCATCAATTCTTTACCTCCGTTTTCAAGCACAATTTGAGCATATTTTTTACCGAAGTTTACATCAACGATGTATTCAAAATTTTCTTCAGTAGCGATAAAGTTTTTACCATCTAAAGAACATAAACCTGCTTTGAAACGGATTTGGTCTTCAGAAATTTCAGCAAACGCCCCAATTGGCGCAGTACAACCTCCTTCTAAAGTGCTCAGGAAATTTCTTTCAATCTCTACACAGATTTGAGTGTCTTCATGATTAATTTTTGCTAAAATTTCGTTGATTTCCTTTTTGTCTGAATGTCCCGCAACCGTTACAACACCTTGCGAAGGAGCCGGAATCATGAACGGAATCATCTCGTAATCGATATTCATGTTCATTCTTTTAATTCCTGCCAAAGATAAAATTGTAGCGTCGAAATCTTGCTCTTCTAATTTTTGAAGTCTGGTTTGGATGTTTCCTCTAATATCGAAAAACTCTGTTTCTGGATAATGTTTTTTCCAGAAAGCTCTTCTTCTTAAACTGCTTGTTGCTAATTTTAGCTCGTGAAGTTCTTTGTTTTTTGCCGATTTTCTTCGGATTAAAACATCTTGAGGAAAATCTCTTTCAAGATACGCCACCAATTCGATGTTGTCCGGAAGTTTTGTAGGAACATCTTTTAATGAATGTACAGCAATGTCGATCTCGTCATTCAACAACGCAACATCTAAATCTCTTGTGAAAACACCTGTAATTCCTAATGAATAAAGAGGTTGGTTCAGGTTTTTATCGCCTGACGAAACAATGGGAACAATCTCTGTAGTGTAATTTAGTTGATGCAATTTTTCAGCTACTTCTTCTGCTTGCCAAAGTGCAAGAGCGGAGTTTCTCGTTCCTATTCTAATGTTTTTCATTGAATTCATTGTTGGGTTGTTCTACCAAGATTTCGTGCATTAATTTGCTGATTTCTTCGGCTTTCAAAGGATTATCTATGATGTATTTCGCAAATCGATTGGTAATTTTCTGAATCATTTTATCAGAAAGCGCCATATCGGTTACGTCGATATATTTATTTTTCTTGTAAAAATTGTGCATTTCATTGCGTTCCATATTTTTAAGAACCGCTTTGAAATGATGAATATTCGGTGCTAATTTTCTCTTTTTTTCCCATTCAAGAAAATCTTTGCTCATTTCTTTGATGATTTTTTCAGCCTTCGGAATTTCTTTTTCTCTTTGCTGAATGGTTTCCTGAATTTGCTTTGAAAGTTCATCCACATCAATCAAAGTTACGTTTTCAAGTGCTGAAACAGCTGTGTCAACATTATTTGGGATTGATAAATCGATAACCAAAGTTTCTTTTCCAGACGAGAAATGAGAAGTATTGATGATAGGCGTTTTTGCACCGGTTGCTACAATAAGAATGTCTGTGTTTTCTAACTCTTTCTCAAAATCGTTGTAATCGATGTTGGGAATGTTGTATTTCTCAGAGATTTTTGCAGCTTTCTCCTTTGTTCTGTTGGCGATTTTAATTTTCGGCTGATAAACGTGTTTTACCAAGTTTTCTACCGTGTTTTGGCCGATTTCACCAACACCCAAAAGAAGAATGTTTTTTTCGTTAATTCTTTTTTGATTGTTTAAGATATAATGTACAGCAGCGTAAGAAACAGAAGCGGCTCCGTTGGAAATTCCAGTTTCGTTTTTAATTCTTTTTGAAATTTGAATCGCAGAATTAATAGATCTTTCAAGGAAAGGATTCGAATTTTGTCTTTCCTTTTTAAATCTTGCGTAGGCTTTTTTAATTTGCCCGATGATTTCAAAATCACCAATAATTTGGCTTTCAAGACCTGCAGCAACTCTGAAAAGATGCTTCAGTGCTTCTTCTTTTGTAAGGATATTGGCAAACTGCAAAAAGTCTGTAAGTTGTACGCCAATAGTCTTGCAATATTCTTCCGCAATAAGGAGGTAATTGTTTGTGGTAGTGTAGATTTCTGTACGGTTGCAGGTAGATACAACGAATGCATCACCCAAGTCCTGCTCGTGAACTTTAGCAACAAAACCTTTGATGTTGTCATCAAAAAACGCAAATTTCCCTCTTGTCTCGACATCTGCCTTTTCGTAGCTAATAGAAAGCACTGCAAAATTGGATGTCTGATGTACTGTAGAATACTGTATCATAAACAGGTGCAAATTTAATTATTTTTTATCAAAGCGTTTTGTGATAATATAAATGATAAATATCGTAAAAAGCTATTTATAATGATGATAAACAATAGAAAATTTGTTGAATTTTTATAACTCCTCTGTTAAGGGAACTTTGAAAATTTAATAAAATTTTAACCAAATAATTTTGAATGAGATTTTATCGCTAGTCTTAAATTTATATCTTTGTAAACTTAAATCAGCAGAAAATTATGGGATTATTCGATATGTTTACGCAAGAGATTGCGATAGACTTAGGAACCGCAAATACTCTTATCATACATAATAATAAAATTGTTATTGACCAACCTTCTATAGTGGCTATCGAGCGTTCTACAGGAAAGCCAATAGCAGTAGGGGAGCAAGCGAAGCACATGCAGGGAAAAACTCACGAAGACATTAAAACCATCCGACCTTTGAAGGATGGTGTAATCGCAGATTTCCACGCATCAGAACATATGATTAAAGAATTTATCAAAAAAATACCTGGGATTAAAGGTAAATTCATACAACCAGCTTTAAGAATTGTAATTTGTATCCCTTCGGGAATTACAGAGGTTGAGAAAAGAGCAGTAAGAGATTCTGCACAAAAAGTAAATGCAAAAGAAGTACGTTTAATCTACGAACCAATGGCAGCTGCAATTGGGGTTGGTATAGACGTTCAGAAGCCTGAAGGAAACATGATTATCGATATAGGTGGTGGTACTACCGAAATCGCTGTTGTTGCTTTAGGAGGTATCGTTTGCGATAAATCTGTTAAAATTGCAGGAGACGTATTTACAAACGATATTGCGTATTATTTAAGAACGCATCACAACTTATACATCGGGGAAAGAACTGCAGAAAGAGTGAAAATTGAAGTGGGTTCTGCTGTAGAAGATTTAGATGTAGATATCGACGATATTCCGGTACAAGGTAGAGATTTGATTACTGGGAAACCAAAAGAAATTATGGTGGGGTATAAAGAAATTGCCCGTGCTTTAGATAAATCAATCATCAGAATTGAGGATTCTGTAATGGAAACTCTTTCACTTACTCCGCCAGAATTGGCTGCAGATATTTACAAAACAGGTATCTATCTTGCAGGTGGTGGTGCTCTTTTAAGAGGTTTGGCAGACAGACTTCACAAAAAGACAGGTCTTCCAGTATTTGTTGCAGAAGATCCGCTGAGAGCCGTTGTACGTGGTACTGGGATTGCCCTTAAGAATATGGATAAATTCAATTTCTTAATTAAATAATTTTAACTTTTTTACGACATTATATCTGAATGGGATTTTTGCTGAGAATTTTTTCGAAGAATGCTCTATTTATCTTCTTTGTTTTTCTGCAGATTATTGCTCTTGTTCTGATATTTTCTAAAAATGCAATGCAGAAATCTTGGCTTGCAGGGCAAAGTGCTGCCTTTAATGCCTGGGTTTCTGGATATATTGATGAAGGGGTTTCTTATCTGAAACTAAAGCAAATAAACGAAGACCTCGTCGCTCAAAACAAAGTTTTGATGACACAGCTTTACGGAAAAGAATTTGCGAAAAACCCGATGTTCAGAAAAGTACATGATACTGTAGGAGGAGGGCAGATTTATACATTTGTAGACGGAGATATCGTATCGAACAGCATCAACCGTAGAAATAATTATTTTACCATCAATAGAGGGAGAAGAGACGGTGTTTATCCTCAAATGGGAGTAATGGCGCCTAAAGGAATTGCTGGGATTGTAATCAATTCTACCGATTCTTACGCTTTGGTTCAATCGGTTCTAAGTATCAAGAATATTAGAGTAAATGCTGCTCTTAAAAAATCTGGCTACTTTGGAACTCTTACTTGGAAAGGAGACAATTCTAGAGTAATGCACCTTGCCGATATTCCTAAATATGTTTCGGTAAGAGTGGGTGACACGATTGTAACTGACGGAAAATCTGCGATTTTTCCGCAAGGAATAATGATTGGAAAAGTGGCAGGATATTCCGTAGATAACCAAACTGGGTTTTGGGATATTTCCGTAGAACTTAGCGAAAAAATGGGAGCTTTAAGTAAAATCTATGTGGTTAAAAATCTGAAAAAAGCAGAGGTGCAAAAAATTCAGGATACGCTACAAGCTGTAATTAAAAAAGAAAATGATTAGCAGAACTTTATTTACCGACCTTTTGATCATGATCTTTTTGGTGGCACTTCAGGTTTTTGTGCTCAACAAAATAACACTTTTCGGGATTTATACTCCGGTTATTTATCCTGTGTTTGTTATGTTTTATCCCTTTTTTAGAAATCAGTTTCAGTTTTTAGCATTAAGTTTTCTCATTGGTTTCACGATAGATGTTATACTGCATTCTGGTGGTAATAACGCTTTTGCGACTACAATGATAGCATATTTTAGAACCTTAATTTTTAGAACTTCTACAGATACTTCTACAGACTTTTTCTCATTTCAGTCGTTACAGTGGAGCCAGTTTTTGCTCTTTCTTTTTACAAGTATCTTTTTGCATCAATTAGCGGTGCAGTATATAGAATTTTTCAAATTCAGCAGAATTTTTGAAATATTCCTTAATGTGTTGGTAACAAGTGTAATTTCGTTTATATTTATCATTATTTACGCATTAATCTTTAAAATCAAACAAAAAGTTTGAATACACGCTATTTAAAAATTTTTTCCGCACTCGTAATAATTGCCCTTATTTTTGTGGCAAGACTTTCCTATTTACAGCTGTTTACAGATAGATATGCGCTCAACGCAGCCAATACGTCTATTAAAACAGAATACATTATTCCGCAACGTGGGGTAATTTTTGACCGTAATGGTAAAATTTTGGTCGGAAACCAACCTGCCTACGAAATATCTTTCACCCAAGCTTTAATGAAGTCGGATTTTGATACCTTGGCTTTCTGCGGTTTAATGAAAATTTCTAAGCAAGATTTTATCAAAAAAATTGAGACGATAAAAAAGGAAAAATATTATTCTAAACTTACGCCAATGACTTTTCTGAAAGATTTAAGCAGAGAAGAGATTGCTAGAGTACAAGAAATTATTTTTAAATATCCTGCTTTTAATATTGTTTCACGCCCTCAAAGACAGTATGAGGTCTCTACTTCTGGAAACCTTTTAGGCTACACTAATGAAGTGAATGATAGTGATATTAAAAAAGATTCTACCTATTATCTTCCGGGAGACTTTATTGGAAAAGCGGGTATAGAAAAAGCCTACGAAAAAGAGCTTCGTGGAGTAAAAGGAGTACACTATATTCAGAAAGATATTAAACTCAGAAATGTAGGTCCATACAAAAACGGTTCTCTAGACAAAGAAGTGGTTACAGGGAAAGATATTACTCTAACCATCGATTACGACCTTCAAAGAATGGCCGAAGAAATGTTGGTCGACAAACACGGCGCTGTTGTTGCCATCGACCCTAATAACGGTGAAGTTTTGGTTTCTGCAACCGGTCCCGATATTGATCCGAATCTTTTTACAGGACCCAATAAGTCTAAAAATCTTTACAGACTTTCTAAAGATACCATTTACGAAAACAAACCAACCTTTGATCGTGCTCTTCAAGCCGCATATCCTCCAGGTTCTACCTTTAAATTGTTAACCGCTTTGGCTGCAATGCAAATGGGAGTGATGGACGAGAAAACTATTTTTCCTTGTGGAGGAGGGTTTTATTATCGAGGCAAAAGAATTAAAGGTCACGGCGGAGCAGATCCGTTGATTCCGGCAATACAGGTTTCAAGCAACTGTTTCTTCACGTATGCATTTATTGCGATCATTAAAAAATATCCTGGGAATCCTTCAAAAGGAGTTGATGAATGGAAAAAAATCATGAGCAGTTTTGGTGTTGGGGAATTTTTAAATAACGATTTTGCAGTAGGTGCAAAAGGTAGAATTCCTTCGGGAGATTTCTACGAAAAACGCTTTAAAGCCATTATGAAAGCTAACGGATCTCAGAAAGTCGATTTCAAAAACTGGGATGAGATGCCAACCGGAGCAATTTATAACGGGATGGGGCAGGGCGATGTTTTGGTAACCCCAATTCAGTTGGCAAATTATGTTTCAGCAATTGCCAATCAAGGTTGGTACTACACGCCACATATTGTAAAAGCAATTGATGGAAAACCAAATCCTGATCCTAGATTTAAGAAAAAACATTACACACTTGTAGATAAGAAACATTTTGGGCCTGTTCTGAAAGGGATGGAAGCCGTAGTATTGCGTGGTACAGCTGCAGGTTTAAAATCGAGCGAATTTACTCAGTTGGCAAAAACAGGTACAGCACAGGTTCCACAAGGAAAAGATAACTCGATTTTTGTATTGATTGCTCCTGCTGAAAAACCAAAAATTGTTGTTGTGGCCGTAATGGAACATGCCGGTTTTGGAGCAACTTGGGCAGGCCCCGCTTGTACCGTAATTGCCGAAAAATACATCACAGGAGATCTAAAACGGGAGCATTTATACAAAAAAATGATTACTTCCAGCTTCATGCCGGAATATAAACGACAGTGGATTGCAGACCTTAAACGAAAAGGACTTTATAAGGAACCAAAACCAGATTCTTTAAAACTAAAAAGAATGAAAGACAGTCTGGAAATGGTAAAAAAACAAAAAGCAAAGCTTCAAGAGAAGGCTAAAGAAAAAGCTAAAACCCCTAAAAATTTATAACAATGAAGTGGACAGAAGGGATAGATAAACTTGGGATTGGTCTTTATGTATTGCTTTGCGTATTCGCGATTGCAAATATTTACAGTGTTGATCCTAAGTTGGGAGAAAAACAGCTTATTTTCTTCGGAATATCAATATTTGTAGGGTTAATTATATTTTTCAGCAGAAGCAAATTTTTTGAAAATCTTTCTGCCGTTTTCTACATTGGAGGCGTTTTGATGCTCGCAGGGTTACACGTTTTTGGAACCGAAATTTTAGGACAGAAAAACTGGTATAAATTTGGAGGTTTTACCATGCAGCCTGTAGAATTTGCCAAAATTGGAACAGCATTAATGTTGGCAAGTTATGTTTCTGGAGCCGATTTCAATTTAAAAAATAGAAAATCGTTACTAACGACTTTAGCCATTGTAGGAATTCCTGCAATTGTGGTTTTATCTATTCCAGATGTAGGATCGTTACTCGTTTTTACTGCATTTTTTATCGCTTTATATCGTGAGGGTTTAAGTGGATGGCTTTTTGGAGTTGTAGGCCTTTTTGCAGCCGTATTTTTAATTTCTTTAGCCATAAATCCTTTATATGTTGTTATCGTAATTGTACTTATTTACGGGATATTTATATTTTTAAATTACCACAGAATGTCTTGGGACGTTATTTCTATTGCAGGGATTGCTGGTTCTTTACTATTACTTTGTGGTCTGGCTTTTGGAACACCGTATGTGTTAGAAAAATTACCCAAACACCAAAGAGAAAGAATTGAGGTGTTATACAAAGGAGAAAAGGCATTTAGAGATACTTCCGGATATAATTTGCTGTATTCTAAAACAGCCATCGGTTCTGGTGGGATTTTCGGGAAAGGATATAGAGAAGGTTCCGTTACTCAGGGAAAATTCGTTCCAGAGCAAGAAACAGACTATATTTTCTGTACAGTTGGAGAAGAGTGGGGCTTTGTAGGAAGTGTGGTTTTGGTACTTTGCTACATGGTGTATATTGGTCGGATTTATTACCTCGCAGAACAGCAAAAATCTACATTTAACAGGGTTTTTGGTTATAGTTTTGCGTCTATTCTTTTGATGCACTTTTCAATCAATTTAGGGATGGTTATGGGCTTGTTTCCAACGGTGGGTATTCCTTTGCCGTATTTTAGTTATGGAGGAAGTTCACTTCTCGCGTTCTCAATAATGACTTTTATTTTCTTTAAACTCAATTACGCAGATAAAAATAGTTTGGTGTAGAAAAGGTAGGATTGAGAAACAGGAGGATGGAAGCTTTCAAACATTCTGAAGATTTTATCCTAAGAAAACTTAGCTCCTTAATAATTCTTAATGGTTTAAATAAATTTTACTAAAAAGATCTAAAGTCTTTGAAAATCCAGTTAATTTTCAGGAAAATATAATGAGCACAAATTACATTTCAGACCAAGAATACAATCATTTAAATTTTGCTGAATCACCTTTAAACATTGGTGAATATGAAAACTGTGTTTTTAGAAACTGCAATTTTGAATACGCCGATTTTTCTGCTTTTAACTTTAATGATTGCGAGTTTATCGATTGTAATCTGAATATGGCTAAAGTAATGGTAACCGCCTTTCGTGAGGTATTTTTTAAAGACTCAAAAATTTTAGGTGTAGATTTTAGCAGTTGTAATGATTTTGGTTTTGCGGTACGTTTTGAAAATTGCCAACTCACCAATTCTGTTTTTTATAAATCTTCTCTGAAAAAAACGGTGTTTAAAGATTGTATTTTGAGAGAAGTCGATTTTTCTGAGGCTGATTTACGAAACGCTGTTTTTTCAAATTCTGACCTTTCCGGAGCTGTTTTCGATAGAACGAATTTGGAACAAACCGATTTTAGAACCGCTTTTGGATTTGCGTTTAACCCAGATAACAATAAAATGAAAGGCGCAAAATTTTCAGCTTCGAACGTATCTGGGCTTTTGCATCATCATAAAATTGTGATTGATAAGAGTACATAAAAAAACCACCCTTTTGAGGTGGTTTTATATATCTAAATTTCGATTAGTTAATCAAATCAAATCTTGCATATTCTGCAATTTTTTTTGGAAGTTTAATTCCTTCTTCTGTCTGATTATTTTCAAGCAATGCAGCCATAATTCTTGGTAAAGCCATTGCAGAACCATTCAAAGTATGCACCAATTGAGATTTTCCGTCTGCTTTGTAACGGCACTTCAAACGGTTTGCCTGGAAAGTTTCAAAGTTTGAAACTGAAGAAACTTCCAACCATTTTTCTTGTGCAGCACTCCAAACTTCAAAATCGTAAGTCATTGCCGAAGCAAAACCTGTATCGCCACCACAAAGTCTTAAAACTCTGTACGGAAGCTCAAGGTCAGTTAAGATTTCTTTGATGTGTTCTACCATTTCTTCCAAAACAGCGTAAGAATTTTCTGGTTTTTCAATTCTTACAATTTCTACTTTTTCGAATTGGTGAAGACGGTTCAAACCTCTTACGTGAGCGCCGTAACTTCCTGCTTCTCTTCTGTAACACTGTGAAAATGCTGTGTTTTTGATTGGCAAATCTTTCTCATCAAACAAAACATCACGATACAAATTCGTCACAGGAACTTCCGCAGTTGGGATTAAATATAAATCGTCTGCCTGAATATAATACATTTGTCCTTCTTTGTCTGGCAATTGCCCGGTTCCGTATCCTGAAGCTTCGTTTACAACGTGAGGCGGATTTACTTCCATATATCCTTTCTCCACATTTTTATCTAAGAAATACTGAACCAAAGCTCTCTGCAATCTTGCTCCTTTTCCTAAATAAACAGGGAAACCTGCACCAGCGATTTTCACACCTAGTTCAAAGTCGATAAGGTTGTATTTTTTTGCTAATTCCCAATGTGGAATTGCACCTTCACCTAAACCTTCCACGTCGTGAGATTGATAAATAGTTTCGTTATCGTCTGCAGAAACTCCACTTTTTACCAATTCGTAAGGGATGTTTGGAATTTGATATAAAATATCTAATAAAGCTTTTTCTTTAAGTTCAAGCTGAGATTTTAATTCGGAAGTCGATTCTTTGTACTGAGCGGTTTTAGATTTTGCTGCTTCAGCTTCTTCTTTTTTCCCTTCTTTCATTAAAAGACCAATCTCTTTGGAGATTTTATTGATTTCCGAAAGCTGAGAATCTAGCTCAAACTGAATTTTTTTTCTTTCTTCGTCGGTAGCAATTGCTTCGTCTACCAACCCAAGATTCTTGAAATGTCTTTTCTGAAGACCTTCTAAAACGCGTTCCTTATTGTCGCGCAAAAAATTAACCTGTAACATATATGTTTATAGTTTTTTGGTTTAAAATTTATGGTTTTAAGTTAAAAGTAATAAAACTTTAGACATTAAACTTTAAACTGTTCCTGCAAATTTAATTTATTTTGTAATAGTAAATGTGTTTCCGGATGTAGGAGTTTTAGTAAAAACCTCGTTGTTGTTGTACCAAACCTTACGAATTTCAAAACGGGAAGGCGACCAATTGTATTGAATTTCCATTGTATCTGAAACCGCTTGGTATAGTGTGTCATTAATTTTCTGACTCATGTTTAAAGCAATTTTAGACTGATAAATCCTGTTGTCTTGGGCGTCTGAAGAAAGTAGCCTTCTTGTTGCACTTGCTGTATATTCTATGTTGTAAGTAGAATCTGTTTGCATTGTAGGACCAGAAAATGTAACGGGAGAACTGTCGTTTTCCCCAAAAACATCATTCATAGAAATGCTAGAATACGCGCCAACATTGGTGGGGTGCAAAAGGTCGTTTCCTGCCGCATCTTTTATGTAAAAAGTCATGACTTGGTCTATCTCCTGTAAAACTTCATCATCACTGTTACAGCTAAGAAGTGCTAAAACCGAAACCGTTATTCCCCAAAAAGATTTCTTCATACTACAAAGGTAAACTATTTATTCAAGCTGAAAAACATCCGCAATTCATCATTTAGCATCGTTTAAACAAAATATTTCTGATACCACAATTCAAAAGTCACGAGTTGCCAGATTTTAACGCAGTCGTACACGTCGTTTTGGTTATTCCACCATTGGTCTATAATTTCTGGATTAAAGAAATTTCTTTTTTTCAGACTTTCTAAATTTTCGTCAATAAAAACTCTCACTTTTTCCTCATTTTTAATAAAATAAGAAAGTGGAAACGAAAAACCTCGTTTTGGCATGTTTAAAACTTCTTTTGGAAGGTATTTTTTTGCAACTTTCCTGAGTAATGGTTTGTTTTGAACGCCATTGTATCTGAAATTTTCTGGTAAAGTAGCAACATAATCAATCAATTCGTTACTTAAATACGGATAACGAAATTCTACACCATATTTCATCGCGCTCAAATCGTCCCGGAAAACGTGGTGAGAAGACAAAGAATATTTCATGTCATATTCAAAATAGCCTTTGTAATTTTTACTGTCAGAAAGATGATATTTACCTAAATTTTGCTCGATTTCTTTGAAAATGGAAGGATTTATTATCAATTTAGCTTCATTTGGCTTCATTCCGACCTGACTTTGTCTGAAAAAATCAAACATGAAATCTTGAGAAAAATAGTTTTTTACTTTCTCCGAAAAAGCATTTTTAGTGAAAATAAAATGTTTTACAAAATTGAAATTTCTAAGCAATAACCATTTTTTTAGTTTTAATGAATGGCTGTACCCTGCGAAAAGTTCATCGGCGCCATTTCCGCTTAAAACGACTTTAAAACCTAAGTTTTTAGCGTATTCTGCTGCATTCATCAACACTTCAAGACTGGAATAAGGTTCTTCAAAATGTTGTATATTTTCCTTTAAATCTGTCAAAACATCATCATCGCTCACTTTTTTAATATGATGCTTAATGTCTAAATTTTTTGCCACTAAAGACGCGTTTTTTACTTCGTCCTCAGAAAATTGATACGAAATCGTAAACGCATTAATGTCATTTTTAAAAGGCTTCGCTTTGGAAGTGATAAGGGTAGAATCAATTCCGCCGCTCATCATACTTGTAACCGGAACATCGGCGTACAACTGTTCAGAAACACTTTTAGCAAGCAATTCATCAATTTTAGTGATGGCTTTTTCTTCAGAATCTTGGTTGTTTTTAATGGAAGGAAGTTTCCAAAATGTTTCTTTTATTATCGAATGGTTTTCAAGATGAATCGTCATTAAAGAACCTGGTTCGAGAGAAAAAATTCCTTTAAAACAGGTTTCCGGAGCTAAAGTAGTTTGGAAAAGGAAGTTCGTGTAAACGCCATTCCAGTTGATTTCAGGTTTTACCCATTCGTTTTTCAACAAAGCTTTGATTTCTGATGCCCAAACCAAACCGTTTTCATTTTGAGTATAAAAAAGAGGTTTTAACCCAATTCGGTCACGGCTAAGAATTATTTTTTTCTTTGGGATATCTACAATGCAAATCGAAAACATCCCGTCGAGTTTTTCAAAAACCGAGTTTCCCCATTTTTGATACCCTTTTAAAATAACTTCCGTATCTGAGTTGCTTTTGAAGCTTACGTTCTCATTTTCAAGTTGTTTCCTGAGTGTTTTGAAGTTGTAAATTTCTCCGTTGAAGGTAATGGTAATTTCTCCGTCGTCAGAATTCATCGGTTGATGACCGTTCTCGGAAAGGTCTACAATTGAAAGTCTTCGAAAACCGAGCGCAATTTTTGACATTTCTTCTTCAAGAATCGGGAGCAGACTTTTTATTTTTTCAGTTGAATCTTTTCCAGAAAAATTGTGAGTTTTTAAACCATCAGAAAGCCAAAAACCTTCATCATCGGGGCCGCGATGTTGTATGGCAAAGTTCATCGCCAAAATATTTCGGGACGAAATGTTGTCTTTAAACGCAAAATAACCGCAAATGCCACACATAATGAAACCTATTTTATTCTTTTAACACAAAAGATGGAGGTAAAAATACGGAAAACTGTGAGTTTTGAGTGAATTTACTTAGGATGTAAATTAAATTTATACTTTTTTGGGAATAGAGTATGTAAGTGATTATTCTACTATTATTTTTATAGTTCCTATGATTATGTCAGTTTTAGCATTTTCAACGGTTAGAATAAGCGTGTCTCCAATTTTTGCATCACAATGCCCTACATAAAAAGCTTCTCCGCAATATTCTCCGTTGTTTGTAATTATCCAATTACGATTTTTTGATAATTTAATCGATTCACTCCAAACAATTCTTCTGTAATTTTTATCTTCCATTTTAGTTGAAATCAAAAAGCCATAGAATTTTTGATACATAGATTTAGTAGAGTAGAATTTCTTCGATAAATTGGGAGTATTTTTCAAAGAGTCTCCTTCTATTTTTAGATTGAGGTTATCAGAAATAAATATGTTGTTTTTTATACATTTTTCTTTCGAATCGTAAGAATAATAATGTTCAAGAATAAAACTTCCTCTAAAAACTATTTGACTTATAAAGTAATATAAGGTGGTGATTAATAGAATTATAAAGATTATTTTCTTGTGATTTTTGCTAAATGTTGCCATTCATTGTATTTAAAGTTATCTACTTTTTTCTATTTAAATTTAATAACTATTTCCCCAAAAACTTCTCTTTCATCATCAAAAAATCTTTTTTAGAGATGAAGAAATCCGAGAATGTAAATCGGGTGGTACGATAAAAATAGCCGAAAAGGAAAATTGAAGACACACAATAAGAAAACGTAGTTGCTAAACAAGCGCCTAAAATACCGTAATGTGGGATGAGAATTAACGAGAGAATTACGGTAACAACTAAACCTGCAATCGATTTGATGTTGAGGATTTTCAACTCTTTGATTCCTGAAAAATAATAGCCAATCATGTCGCTTACGGCGATGGCGAAAATTCCTGGGGAAAGCAAAAGCATGATTTCTTTGGTTCTGCTGAACGATTGTCCAAAAATTAGCGTGTACCAATCTGCCGGAATGATGAGAATTCCGAGAATGAAAACAGTCATCAACGCGAAAGATAATTTTAGTGAAGATTTTGTTTTTGCAATGGCTTCCCATCGGTCTTTGGTGTTCACAACTTCAGAGTATAAAACAACGGCAATGCTTCTTGTAATCGTCCAAATTGCTTCCGAAAAAGTGATTCCTACAGAGAAAATTCCTACTGCAGAAATGCCTTCAAAATGTTCTAGAAAGTAAAAAGAAAGGCGGTAATTTAGAAATTGTATTAAGGCGCTGAGTTGGTTTTTCCAACCATAATCAAACATGTTTTTGAATACTTCTTTTGAAAAAGTAAAAGAAGAAATTTTACAATTTTCTAAAATTTGCGATAAACTGGTGAGAAATAATACCGCTAAACAAATAATTTGCGCTAAAAAATATGCTGAAACGTCTTTTAGCTCAAAAAGAAAAATGATTCCGAACAAAAAAATGACATGCAAAAGCTGTTGTAAAACCGTATAAATATTGAACATTTTAATGTTTCTCTGCCCAATAAATAAGTTGGTGTTTACGGATAAAAGCGCAGAAAAAATGGAAATTCCTATTAAATGAATTAAAAATTCGGATTGAATTTCTGTAAAAGAAAAAACGAGCGGCACACAAATTCCCGTTACAACAGACCAAACGTAACTGTACAGTAAAATCTGCTCGGTTTTGAATTTTGAAGCGAAATAAGACGTACTGCTTCCCGCAAAAATACTGCTGAAAAAACTCACAATCGCGGCATTGGCAATGACGATGGAAATCGTTCCTTTTCCTTCGCTTCCCCAAAATTGAGTCGAAAAAATTACCAATCCAAAACTTAAGATTAGAATAAGAAATCTTGAAAAAAAGGTTTTGAGAATGGTTAACATTTCTTATATAAATTAACAGCTTTATTTTAATCTGTTCTTTTGGTTTGAACCAAAAGAACGAAAAGTTCAAGACTGGATTTCTCAGCTAAAATTATAAAAATCTTTCTAAAATTTAGTAAACTCGGGCGGATTAGAAGTTTTTTAATCTTAAAGATAAGTTTTGCCGCCACTCAGACAAAGGAAATTTTTTAACGAAATATTTTTATAATTTTTACACGCTTCGAAGTCCTAAGTCAATATTTTATTTACAGTTTAATGAAATTAACGAAAGAGTTTTTAATACAATTCCAGTTGTATTTTGTTTCAAAAGCTTTTGCTGCATTTTGGGAATGTTGAATATATTTTTCGGGATTTTGAAGATAATTTAAAATGTGGTCAGCAATTTGTTTTTCGTTGCTTGGATTTACTAAATATCCAAATTCAGAAACATTCATGTGTTGCCTAATTCCCTTTAAATTTGAATAGATAATAGGTTTTCCCGCGCCGATGTAATAGAAAAGTTTGATGGGAAGCGAATGCTGATTTTCGAAATTTAATGCTCTTAAATCAAAACAAATATCGGCTTCTTTAAAACTTTCGGTGAAGCTTTCAAAAGAGGTCGGCTGTTTTATTTCTAAATGTTTGAATGAATAGTTCTTTAGTAGTTTTTCAAAAGAAATTTCATCTTCCTTTGTTCTTGCAGAGCCAATAATTAAAAGCTTAATTTGATATTCTGGATTGCTTTTCTGAGCAAAATCTGCGGCTTTAAAAAAGTTCCCGATGCCTTTTTCTTCAGAAATTTGTCCGGTATAGCAAAGTGTAATGCTATTATTTTTAATGGTATTGAGCTGCTTCGAAATAAATTTTGAATCTGGATAATAAGGCAAAATCAATTTTTTCTTGAAAGGAAAAAAATAAGCCAATGGAAATTTCTTTGTTTCTTCACCAAAAATAAAACGGTCGCTCAGAAAACCAGCGTATAAATTAATGAGCGAAAATTTTATCGCATGAAAAATTTTTGAAGGAAAAGAAAATTCTCTCAACATCGACATCGAAGGATACCATTCTGTAACGTCGTAAATGATGGTTACTTTCTTTTCTTTTTTATATTTTTTTGCAGCAAAAATTGCTAAAGGTTCAGAGCAGATAATGGTTTCTGGCTGAAAGTTTCGGCAAACTTTTAAAAATGTTTCTATTTTTTCAAAAGCCGATTTTTCGAGAATAGAGTATGATTCAATTTCAATAGAATCGTTTTTCTCAATAAGATGGGCGCAAAGACTTGTAATTTTAACCTCAAACTGCGCTTCTGCAAGCGATTGCGCCTGATGAAAGAAAATTCTATCATCTTTGGGATGGTGCGACGTGGTTAAAAAAAGTACTTTTTGCATTGAAGTTTAAAAATAACAAAATTTCCTCTGAAGTCTCAAAAATAAAAGAAACTGCGGAGGAAATTTTAGTTTTTAAGGTTAAAACTTATTTAATTCCTGAAGCCCAACTTCTCTCGAATGGCAAAAGGAAATTCCCAATAAATTCTAGGTATGTATTTTTAGAAAAATCAAAAACCTGAATGTCTTTAGACAATTCTCCGTTTCTAATTTTATTTTTGAAATCTAAAAGTTTCAACGTTTTTACTTCTCCGTTTTCGATGTAGCTCGCTTTCATTCTGTCGAAAAGGCCCAATTGATATTCTTCATCAATTTCTCTCATAATTTTCCCAAGCGCATCAATGCTGCAGCCAGAAGCCATTTCTTTTTCTTCGTCTACACAAATAATGATAAATTGGTTTTTCTCGATTTTAAAAGAAGAAGAAAGCGGTTTTCCGTGAGCTGCCCAAGTTGCCAAAAAATCGTATAATTTTTCGGTGATTTTTTTTGCTTCAAGAGTTGCAAAAGGTCGAGAGGCAGGATATATAATTACTCTGTAATCGTTGGCTTCAACGATGTTTGATTCTTCAATTTTCATAAGCAGATTTTTTATTGATACATGAAATCATTGGGATGACGTCATGGTGAATAAATTAGACTGTAAAATTACGCAATTTTCCCGATTCTTACGTTCGGATATTTTTTGCTGAAAGCGGAAAAAAACATCAATAAAAGTAAGGCCATAGTTGGGAAGAAAAATCTAAGTGCTGCAGATTGTGGGAAAAACACAAATTTAATGTAAATATTGATGAAAAAACACACCGCAAAAAGTCTTGTAAAACGATCTTTGCTAAAGTAAAATGTGCCGATTAATAAAGCTATTGAAGTAACTGTAACCTTTTTGAAGTAGAGGAATTTACTCAGTAAAAATTTAAAGTAAAAAGCTAAAGTAAAATCTGCCTTTTGTGTACTGATGAACGGTCTTCTGTAGATAAAGGTATCGTAGAAAAGGTCTTTCCAGCCAGGATAATTGTAATACTTTAAAATCGCAACATACATTGCTGTAAGAACGATAGAGTAGGAGATGTAGTGGTAATTTATTTTTTTCGCTGAAAGATATTCAAATATCCATTGAAAAGCATAATAAGACAAGGAAAACGGGATGTAATCCGGTCTTACGAAAATAATAAGAAGATGAATGATAAACATTTTCCAAGAGCTCCACTTTTGTAAAAAAGCGACCATAAAAAGCATCAAAAACTGAAAAATAAATAGGTCTGGAGTAGAAATTCTCGACATGTGCGTCATGGGTGGAAGTAAACATATACAAACCGTGAGCAACAAACTTAGCCAAGGATTTCTCGGGAAGATAATTTTTAACACCCAAAACAGCATTAACCCTGAAACAAAGTAAGAAATAATACTTAAAATTGTAACCGACATTGGCCCAGAAAAACCGATTTTATATAAAGCTAAAAGCGTAAGATTGTAGCCGATTTTAATCTGAAAATAGGGAAGTTGTTCTGTGAAAGATTGAGTGTTTTTGGTAAACCACTGTCTAGTCGTATCGAAACGATCGATACCAATAATGTCTTGATATTCTTTTTGAGAAGCTTCTTTTTTTATTTCCTGATAAATTTGGTGATGTATTTTTTCAGGTTGATTAGGCTCTAGAATGGTATAGAAGCAAGCCATGTAACCGGGCATATCCCAGTCGTACATTCTGTTGTTGTAGTTCCAAATGCTTAAAGAAAGCATTAGAAAAAAGGTGATGAGGAAAGAAAATCTCCACTGAAATTTTGTTCCTGCGAATGATTTTATTTCCTCCACACCATTATATTACAAATCTTCAGCTTCCGCTATAAGCTCTACAATGTCTTTTACGGCAACTTCAGTGTTTTTGTTGAAGTGTTTTACACCATCCGTCATCATTGTGTTGCAGAAAGGGCAACCTGTTGCAATCACTTTTGGCTCAAAAGAAAGAGCTTCTTCTGTACGTTCGATGTTGATGTCTTTATTTCCTTTTTCAGGTTCTTTAAACATTTGTGCACCACCAGCTCCACAGCAAAGTCCGTTGGTTTTGCAACGTTTCATTTCTACCAATTCTGCATCTAGTTTTTCTAAAAGCATTCTCGGAGCTTCATATTCATTATTGGCTCTTCCCAAATAACAAGGGTCGTGGAAAGTGATCTTTTTTCCTTTAAATTGTCCACCTTCAATCTTAAGACGCCCTTCTTCCATTAAATTTTTAAGGAATTGTGTGTGGTGCAAAACTTCGTAGTTTCCACCTAAAGAAGGATATTCATTTTTAAGTGTATTGAAGCAATGCGGACAAGCCGTTACGATTTTCTTTACTTCGTAAGCGTTTAGAATTTCGATATTCGTTAAAGCCATCATCTGGAAAATAAACTCGTTTCCAGCACGTTTTGCAGGGTCTCCTGTGCAGCTTTCTTCTTGTCCTAAAACAGCGAATTCTACTCCAATTTTATTTAAAATTTTGCAGAAAGCTTTGGTTATTTTTTTGGCTCTATCGTCGAAACTTCCAGCGCAACCTACCCAGAAAAGAACTTCTGGAGATTTGCCTTCCATTGCGTATTCCGCCATTGTTTTTATTGTGAAATCCATATACTTTTTAATTTATCAATGTAACAGTGAAACAATTTCTATATCATTGTTACATTGCTAGATTTTTACATTAATTAATCATTTGCCCAATTCAAACGGTCTGCTTGGTTGTATTGCCATGGCGCCGCATTGTTTTCTACGTTGGTCATCATAAGATTCAACTCTTGTGGTGCTGCAGATTGTTCCATCACCAAGAATCTTCTCATTTCGAAAATAATTGATAGCGGGTCTAAAAGTACCGGACAAGCTTCTGTACACGCGTTACACGTTGTACATGCCCAAAGTTCTTCTTTGGTGATGTAGTCGTTCAGTAATTTTTTGCCATCGTCTTCAAACTTGCCGTTTTTGTCGATGTTTCTTCCCACTTCTTCCAGACGGTCTCTTGTTTTCATCAAGATAGCTCTTGGCGAAAGTTTTTTACCGGTAAGATTTGCCGGGCAAACGGAAGTACATCTTCCGCATTCTGTACAAGAATAGGCATTCAGAAGCTGAACTTGGTTCAAATCGAAAATGTCTTCTGCCCCAAATTTAGAAGGAACTTCGGCTTCGCCTTCAGCCGGAGCTGCGTAAGGGTCTGCATTGGGATCCATCATCAATTTAATTTCTTTGGTTACAGAATCTAAATTATTAAACTTTCCGTAAGGATTTAAATTAGAATACCAAGTACTTGGAAATGCTAAAATAATATGCAAATGCTTTGAGTAATAAAGGTAATTCATGAAGAATAAAATCCCCACAAAATGGAACCACCAAGCTGCTTTTTCCGTGAAAATAAGGAACCCATTATCGAAACTGAAAATTTCAAAAATAGGAACGAAAATCATTTGGCTGATTGGGAAAGAACCAATGGCGTGAAATCCTTCAACACCACGAGATTGTAGAATAAATTCGGCAGAATTCATTTTAAAGAAAGCCATCATTAAGGCAAATTCAATCACCAAAATCCAATTGGCATCGTCTTTTGGCCAACCGAAAAGTTCTTTCATGTTGAGCCTTTTTACCCCGTAAAAATTTCTACGGATAAAGAACAGTACCACTCCTACAATAACAAGAAGTGCTAAATACTCCAAAGTTGCTGTAAAGATACCGTATAAAGTTTCCCCGAAAATTTCTGAAAGAAATCTGTGTGTTCCGAAAATTCCGTCCACGATGATTTCAATCAACTCGATGTTAATGATTACGAAACCTACATATACGAATAGGTGAAGAATACCTGCTACAGGTCTTGCCGTCATTCTGCTCTGTCCCATAGCTACTCTTGCCATGGTTTCCCATCTCTCGCGCTTTCTGTCGCTGCGGTTTATTTCTCTTCCTAATCTTATGTTTCGATAGATTTTTTGCAAGCTTTTAGCAAAAAGACCAAAGCCGGCAATCATTAAAATCACAAAGATGATATTGTCGATATATTGCATAAGAGAAAAAGTTGATAATTATTCTTTATTAGCGTTTTTACCAAATACCGAGAAGTTTACATATCTCTTTGGATTTGCTTTGAAGTCTTCAAGAAGTTTGTTTAGGTTGGTAGAGGCGGCGTTCAAATTATTGTACAGCTGCTCGTCTTTCATTATTTTACCTAGACTTCCTTCACCACGATCGATTCCTGACATTACTTTGTTTAGCTGCCCAACTGTAGCATCAAGATTTGCGATGGTTGCATTTAGTTTTTGAGTATCGATACTTTCTGCAAGGTTTCCGTATTTGTCTAAAGTAGTTTTACCGCTTTGCATGGTTACACTTGCATCATCTAAAACTTTTTGAAGTTTAGGATCGTTGTGACCAACCAATTGGTTTACACTTCCTGCTGTTGTTTGAAGCGCACTTACAGTTTTGTTAAGATTTTGAAGCAGGGCTCTAATCTCTTCTCTGTTTTGTGCATTCATCACCATATTCGCGTTCATCATTAAAGAATCTACTCGGTGAAGAACCGTTTGTAATTGGTCTTTTACCGGGCCAACTTGTGAAGAAAGGCTGTTTAGCATTCCTAATTTGTAAGCTCCTTTAAGCGTGTCTCCATCTTTTGCAGATTCGCCACCGTACATTAAGTTTAGCTTCATTTCTTTCCCAGACATTAAGCCGGGCTCGAAAATCTCTACTGTTGTGTTTTTTGAAAATTCAAAATTATCATCAACAGTAATTTTTACGACAAAACTTATTTTACCATCTTTTGCAGTAATAGGAATGATTCTGTCTACTTGCCCAACCTTTAATCCGTTAATAGAAACAGGGGCAGACTGTGCGAGACCTTCTACATTGTCATATTTAGCGTAAAAAATATTATCTGTGGTAAAAAGGCTTCTGCCTTTCATAAACTGGAATAAAACGACAAAACCGACAATCGCGAGAAGTGCGATAAGACCGGCCTTTAATTCTTTGCTGAATTTCACTTGTTAAATTTTTTCTAATGAGCAAATATAATACATTTTAAACAAATGTTTTAAGCTATTGCTCTGGGTTAAGCTCAAAAAAAGCGGCAAAAACTTTGCCGCTTTAAATGTTATCATCAAATTAGATTCTTATTGTTGTTGAGAACCTAGTTTTTCCCAGATTTCAATTCTATAATCATCGATATCTGCATTGTCTTGTAAGCTCTTCATCCAAGCTTGTCCAAACATACCAGAATTTCTTTGGTTCATAGATTCTGTAAATTGTTTTACATCTCCAGCTTGCTTGTTTACTGTTTCAGATTTTTTAACAATTACATAAACTCCTGTTCCTCCTTCAATTGGATTAGATGTTTTTCCCTTTTGAATTCCAAATGCAGCACCTGCTACTTTTGGTTCCATAGCACCTGCTACAGATGGCTGAAGCATGTTTACCTGTGCAGATTGTTTTGTAGTTGCAAACATTTTTGCAATCTGATCTAGGTTTGAAGTGTTTCCAATTTTTTCAGCAATTTTCTTCGCTGCCAATTTATTCTGAACGATAGTTTCAATCTGAGATCTTACAGATTCAGGATCTGCTAAGCCTTTTTCTTGTTTTCCGTTTAGGTAAACTACGATTTTGTCACCAGTTCCGTCTACAGTAAACATTTCTGTGTCTCCTTTAGATCTTTTCTTATCGAAAGCCCAAGAAAGGATTTCAGAATCTTTATCTGTACCAAGACCTTGAATTTGCCCATCAAATCTTTTTGCTTGAGCTGCATTGGTGTATTGGAAATTAGATTTCTTAGCAATGTTTACGAAATCATTGAAAGATTTTCCTTTTACTTGCTGTGCAAATCTTGTTGCATTTTTGTTTACCAAGTTTTCTGTATCCTCAGAAGATTTTACAGTTTTCACTAAGTGTGCAATTTTGTATCCTAATTTTTTATCATCAACTCTAATAATGTGATATCCAAAAGAAGTTTCAACTAAGCCGATTTTTCCGATGTCATTTTTGCGTAAAAATTCTAGATATTCTGGTGCAAAAGGGCTTTGAGACGTTGTCCAACCCACGCTTCCTTTTCTTTCAACTGCATTTGGTTCGTCAGAAAGTTTTAAATCTTCTGCAAATTTTGCAGGATTTGCATTAATCTCTTTTATTAGATTATCAGCAATTTTTTTAGCTTCATCTTTTGTTCTTGTCGCTGTAGATCTTTCTGCTCCTTTGTATGAGATCAAAATGTGGCTAGAAGTTACAGAGTCGGATGCCTTTTTCTTATCCAGTAATTTAGAAACTACATAAAGTTCTTGTTCTTTGTAAGGACCAAAGAATTGCCCAATTGCGGCTGTTTCAATTTTGCCTTTAAGACCTTGCGGAACTTGTCCTGCAGAAACATACTGATTGTTGAAAGGAACATCAGAGTTTGTTAAAATGAATAATGAATCGTTTTTAGTGTTCTGGAAGTTTTCTCCACCATCAGTTCCAACATATAATTTGTTGATTTCCTTTAAAGTTGCTGCGTCATCTGCTGCACTCGGAGTTGCAGGGAATAATACAACACCTAAATTTCTGCTTGGATCAGCTTTGAACATTACAGGATGTTGGTTGATGTAGTTTTGAAGATCTTCAGTTGTTACTTTAATCTTATTTTTAGCTAAATAACCAGCGTAATCTACCTTCACAAAATCGATATCAGCAAGCTGATCTCTTTCTTTCATTAATTCTTCAGCTTCTTTTTTACCAGTGGTAATACCCGTAGAAATATTAGCAAAAACCTGTCTTGCCATAATTCTGTACTCGATTGATTTTCTGGTTTTCAACCATTGGTTGTACGCTGCAGGATTAGTATTTTGAATGGTTTCGATTTCTTTTTTAAGCTCCTGAAGTTTAAAGTTTCCTTTTTCATCAAAAAGCTGTTGGTTTTGCGAAAACATTTGATCATACTGAAGCTGGCTCCAGAAAAGATCGTCTGTCATTTCAAACCCCATTTTCTCGAATTGCTGTTTGATAAGTTTAGATTGTACAAGCAATTGCCAAGCCTGCTCTTCAAGCCCAGTTTGTGGCTGGTTTTGTTGCTTTGCCTGTTCTTGCAATACAAATAGCTGGTCATTAAACTCTTCGCGGGTAATTTTTTCGCCGTTTACTTTTCCTAAAATATCAGGGTTTTTACCAAAAACTTTGTCGATGCTGTCGGGGTTTACAAGAAACGCTAAAAGTGCCAATGCGATCACGCCCATCAATAGCCAAGGCCTACTCCTGATCTGTCCTAAAATTGCCATTTTATTATTTATAGTTTTTTATAGTCTGCGAAAATACACATTTTTAAGAAATTAGCATAATATAAGATGCTTTTTTAGTTTTTTTAAGCTGAATTTGTCTAAAAAGGAAATTTTGACCACATTTTTTACTTAAATCTGAATGGCATGGCTCTTGTCAATTTAAATCTCCCAGAATTCGGTGTCCCTGAATAAAAGGGTTTTACGCGTTTCTGAAAATATTAAATAAATTATAATGACAATTTGTCATTTAACATGCTATGACAGAATTTGAAGATATGAATCTTGAAGAAATCCTAAGTGAAGGATTTGATATCGTAACCGAAGAAATCAATATTTCTGATCTTTCGGAAACGAAAAGAGACCAAGAACAGGAGCTTTTTCCTATTCTGCCGGTAAGAAATATGGTGATGTTTCCGCAGGTGGTAATTCCTATTACTGCAGGAAGAAAAACTTCGATACAGCTTTTGGAAGAAGCGCAAAAAAACGGAGATCTTATCGGGATTGTAAGTCAGAAAAACTCAGAAATTGAACATCCTGAAGAAAAGGATCTTTATACCACAGGAACTTTAGCTAAGATTATAAAAATTATTAAACTTCCTGAAGGAAATATTACGGCTATTACTAAAGGTTTTCATCGTTTTAAAATAAAAAAAGTAGTTGAAACGAGACCTTATTTCAAGGCAGAAATTACAAAGCTTAAAGATTCTAAACCAAAAAATAAGGAAGAATATGAAGCTCTTTTGGAAAATATTAAAGATTTAGCATTAAAAATAATCGAACTAGATCCCAATATTCCGAATGCGGCTAATTTTGCGATTAAAAATATCAGCAATAATGATGATTTGCTGAATTTTATCTGTACCAACGCAAGCTTTCAACCTGGAGAAAAACAAAAACTTTTAGAAGAAAAAAGTCTTCTTGTGCGCGCTTCGAAATGTTATGAAATGATGCATGAAGACTTCCGTAAGCTGGAGTTAAGAAATCAAATTCATCAAAAAACTTCTAAAGATCTAGACAAGCAACAGAGGGAGTATTTTCTGAATCAACAAATCAGAACCATTCAGGAAGAGCTTGGAGGCGGTCCAGAAAGTGATGTGGAAGATTTGCTTAAAAAAGCAAAAACCAAAAAATGGAGTCAAGAGGTTGAAGATCATTTTCAAAAAGAAATTGGCAGACTGCAAAGGCAAAACCCCAATTCACCCGATTACAATGTACAAAGAAATTATCTAGATTTCTTCACGGATTTACCTTGGGAAAATTATTCTAAAGACGTTTTTGATATTGCAAAAGCCGAGAAGATTTTAGACAAAGCGCATTTTGGTTTAGAAGATATTAAGAAGAGAATTTTGGAGCACATGGCTGTTCTGAAGCTTAAAAATAATATGAAAGCGCCTATTCTTCTCTTGGTAGGTCCTCCCGGAGTTGGTAAAACTTCTTTAGGAAAATCTATTGCAGACGCTTTGGGTAGAAAATATGTGAGACTTTCTTTGGGTGGTCTTCATGACGAAAGTGAGATTCGAGGTCACAGAAAAACGTACATCGGTGCAATGGCGGGAAGAATTCTTCAGTCTATTAAAAAATCTGGGACTTCTAATCCGGTTATTGTTTTAGATGAAATGGATAAAATTGCACAAGGTTTGCATGGCGACCCGAGTTCGGCATTATTGGAAGTTTTAGATCCAGAACAAAACAATTCTTTCTACGATAATTTCCTTGAACTGGGTTACGATTTGTCTAAAGTTATGTTTATTGCGACAGCCAATTCGTTGTCTACTATTCAGACTCCGCTTTTAGACAGAACAGAAATTATTCAAATTGCAGGATACACTTTAGAGGAAAAAATTGAAATCGCGAAGAGACATTTAATTAAAAAACAGCAAAGCGAAAATGGTTTGGATGCAAAATCTTTCAAACTAGGAAATCCAGAACTGAAACATATTATTGAAGCGCATACATCAGAAAGTGGTGTTCGTACTTTAGAAAAGAGAATTGCTTCTATCGCAAGATGGGTGGCTTTGCAAACTGCTCTTGAAAAAGAGTATGATGCTAAAATTTCTGTAGATAAAGTGGATGAAATTTTGGGTGTTCCAAGACCTAAAAGTTTGTCTGAACTTACCGATGTTCCTGGAGTTGTAACTGGTTTGGCTTGGACGAGTGTTGGAGGAGATATTCTTTTTATCGAAAGTATTTTAAGCAATGGAAAAGGAGCTCTTACCATGACCGGAAATCTTGGAAACGTGATGAAAGAATCTGCAACCATCGCTTTAGAATATATTAAAGCAAAGCATGAAGAACTGGGTATTGAGGAAGATTTAATTGAAAAGAAAAATATCCACGTACACGTTCCTGAAGGTGCGACGCCAAAAGATGGGCCTTCTGCAGGTATTGCGATGCTTTCTTCTATGGTTTCTTCATTTAAAAATAAAAAATTAAGACCACATCTTGCAATGACTGGTGAAATTACACTTCGTGGAAAAGTACTTCCTGTAGGTGGAATTAAAGAAAAACTTCTCGCTGCAACCAGAGCCGGAATTAAAGAAGTAATTCTTTGTGAAGCCAACCGTAAAGATGTAGAAGAGATAAAGAAAGATTATCTGAAAAACCTAAAAGTACATTACGTAAGCCGTATGGAAGAGGTTATTGATATTGCTTTGGAGAAATAATTTACTCTTCATATTTATATTTAACAAAAAAACACGCAGCAAATGCGTGTTTTTTTGTTTGCGACTGCGGTTTGTTTTTCTTAATTTTAAACCACAATCACAATTATGAATTTAGTACGATTACCTTTTTTGCTAAAACTTTCCCTCGCAGTCATCTCTATTATAGGAGTTGGTTATCTTATTCATTTAGGGCAAAGTATTCTCGCTCCTTTTTTTCTGGCATTTCTTATGGCAATGCTGTTTTTACCATTTGCAACATTTTTAGAAAATGTTTTAAGATTCCCAAGATCGCTTTCTACGATGTGTTCGGCTTTGGCATTACTTGTGATGATTGGAGGCGTTTTTTATTTCTTTGCTACAGAGATTTCTCTTTTTGCCAAAGATGCTCCGAAGCTTGGAGAGCAATTTACCCATGTTTTTACCAATTTTCAGCATTGGATTTCACGAACATTTGATGTGAAAGTAGACGAGCAGTTTGATTATATCGATAAAGGTTTGAATAAACTATTGTCTTCAACAGGTTTAATACTCGGTTTTACAATTGGGGTTTTCTCTCGCGGACTTGGATTTTTAGTTTTTTTCATACTCTTTTTTACATTTATATTAAATTATAGAAGGCTTTTAAATGGTTTTATTATCGGGGTATTTGGGGAGCAACATCAAGCAAGCGTTGAAGAAGCTGTTGCCGAAGTGCGTGTAATGACGAAGCAATATATTGTAGGGCTTTTCCTGCAGATTATCATTGTTTCGGTACTTACTACCGTGGTTTTAAGTGTTCTTGGTGTTAAATATCCTATTCTGTTAGGCCTTTTAACCGGGGTTTTAAATGTAATTCCTTACATTGGAATTTTTACTTCCATGTTGATTTCTTGTTTTCTGGCATTTGCAACGGGAACTCTTTCAGATTGCGTATATGCTGCACTTGGATATCTTTTTGTACATGCTATTGATGGAAATATTATTCTCCCTTTTGTTGTAGGGTCTAAAGTAAAAATCAACGCGCTGTTTTCTTTCGTAGGAATTATTGTAGGCGAGAGTTTGTGGGGAATTTCCGGAATGTTGCTTTGCATTCCTGCGATTGCGATTATTAAAATTATTTTTGAAAAAGTACATGGTTTAAAACCTTGGGGGAAATTGCTAGGAGAAGACCATAAACCCAACAAGAAAAAGAGAAAATATAAAATTTCGAAAAGAATTACTTTGGAAGAAAAAGATTAGTCTTGCATAATATCTCGAAATGATAAATTGTTGAGCTTTTGCGTTGTGGAGTGTTTTTTTTTGTAGCTTCGCTTGAAATAGGTTAAGCATGAAGAAAATATTTTTATCATTTTTTCTCCTGGTAGTTGTAAATGTTTTTGCTCAAATTACATATTCTATCTCTCCCAATCCTTTTAATGAGACAGATCAGATTACACTTACAATACCGGGAAATCAAATAGACGAAACTGCGTGGGGAGTTACCGGCAATGCAGTTTATATGTGGGCTTGGTCTTTAGATCAAAACTATAACAATAGCCAAGACTGTCCTACCAACGGATCGTGGTCTAATTCTAATGAATCTAATCGATTTGTTTACAATTCGGGTACAGATTCTTATTCGATGACTTTTACGCCAACTACGTTTTTTAGCAGAACAAATATTGGTCGTTTCGGGTTTTTAGTAAAAACAAAAACGGGAAACCATCAAACATCTGATCTTTTAGTAAATGTTGGGACACTTACTTTAACGATGACGAATCCTGCGGCAAATAGTTTAACGAGTGTTGCAGTAGGAAATTCAATAAACATTACAGCTACGACGACCACTCCGGCAACTTTTCAGTTGAAAGCCAATGGAACGGTGGTGAATTCTACTTCAATAACAGCGACTTCTTATTCATTTAATTATACCGTAACTGCCGATGCGGATATGGAACTGATCGCCACAGATGCGAGTAATACGGTTAAAAATAAAACATTTATTCTTCAAGTTCCTCGAAATGTAGTTTCGGAAGCCATCCCTTCATGGATCAGACAGGGAATTAACTATCATCCAACAGATCAAACCAAAGTTGGGCTAGCTTTATATGCACCGTTAAAAAGTTTCGTTCACGTTATTGGAAGTTTTAATAATTGGGCGGTAAATGATACTTATTTAATGAAGCGAGATACAACCAATCCCGATTTGTATTGGATTGAACTTACTGGTCTTACAGCGCAACAATTGTACACTTTTCAGTATCGAACGAACGATTTAAAGAAAGTAGCAGATCCTTATTCACCTCAAATTTTATCGTCTTATGATGATCCTTATATTTCGGCTACAACATACCCTAATCTTCCGGCTTTTCCTGCGGGACAAGGTTTTGAAGTGTCGATGTTTAAAACAGGAGAAACCCCTTACAATTGGCAAGTGACCAATTTTACAAGACCTAGTAAAGAAAATCTTGTAATTTATGAATTGTTGTTGAGAGATTTTACAGCAGAAAAAAACTGGCAATCGCTCATCAACAAAATTTCTTATTTAAAAAACCTTAACGTAAATGCTATCGAGCTTATGCCGATTATGGAGTTTGAAGGAAATTTATCTTGGGGCTACAACACGTCTTTCCATTATGCTTTAGATAAAGCGTATGGAACGCCGGCTAAATTTAAAGAGTTTGTAGATTTGTGTCATCAACAAGGGATTGCGGTGATTTTGGATGTTGCTTTTAATCATGCAACAGGAAGGTCGCCTTTGGTAAGGCTTTGGAATGTAGATTCAGATGGCGATGGTTATGGAGATGTGGCTTCAAATAATCCATATTTTAACACAGTTCCGAAACATTCGTATAATGTTTTTAATGATTTCAATCACAGTTCGGCGGCTACAAAATATTATGTCGAAAGATGTCTTCAACATTGGCTTACAGAATATAAAATTGATGGTTTCCGTTGGGACCTTACAAAAGGTTTCACCCAAAACTGTTCTGCTAATGATGAAACTTGCACCAACGCTTATCAACAAGATAGAGTTGATGTTTTAAAATATTATGCAGATAAACAATGGGCTCTAGATCCTAATTCTTATATGATTTTTGAGCATTTAGGAACCGATGCAGAAGAACAACAATGGGCAAATTACAGAGTGGCAGAAGGAAAAGGAGTAATGCTTTGGAATAATCAAAACGGATCGTATAATCAAAATACGATGGGTTACAAAGACAATAGTAATTTTGATAGGATGGATTATGAGTTACATGGTTTTACCAATAATCACACTGTTGGATATGGCGAAAGTCATGACGAAGAAAGATTGATGTTTAAAAATCTCGCTTATGGAGCATCTAATACTTCTTATGATGTGAAAACGTTAACGACAGCTTTAAACAGAATGAAAACGTATGGTGCAACATTCTTCACGATTCCTGGTCCGAAAATGATTTGGCAATTTGGCGAGTTGGGGTACGAATTTAGTATCAACAGATGTACAGATGGTACAATCAATAATGCTTGTAGAACAGACGAAAAACCAGTTGCATTTACTTTAGGCTATGATACGAATGCGAATAGAGCGTCTGTTTATAGCACTTGGGCGCAGATTATTAATTTAAGAAACATTCATCCGGTATTTAAAACTAAAACATTTACAGTAGAGTCTAATAATCTTACGAATGATATTGATGGTTTAATTACTCGAATTTATCTTCAGGATAATACAATAACGACAGGGATGAAAAATGTTGTTGTTTTGGCAAACTACGGCATCACCACTCGAAATGTAGTACCTTATTTTCCGTATACAGGGCAATGGCAGAATTTAATGGATAATTCAAGTTATTTAGTAAGTTCTACCACTGCACCAATTAGTTTGGCGCCTGGAGAATTTAGAATTTATGGAAGCGCTATCGGAACTTTGGCAACTGCGGAACAAAACTTAGAGAGTCGACTTTCACTTCAAATTGCAGATAATCCTGTGAAAAATGGTTTAGCAAAAATCATTTACAACAAAACGAAAAACGGAGAAATTACCATCTTCGACATGACAGGAAAAAAAATGGATTCTTTTAAACTAAAAAATGAATCTGGAAATGTTGAGGTAAGCGCAAATTATCCGGCTGGAACGTATTTAATTCATTTAAAATCAGATACGGGAACTTCTACTGAGAAGATGATTGTGAAATAAATGTTTTCAAATTTTTTTGAATTTTAATAAACAAACCCGATCAAGTTTCAAAATCTTGATCGGGTTTTTCTTTTGATTCCAATTTGCACATGACAGCAAATCTCTAATACTAACCGTTTTGCCGCTCGCTTCGCTCGCGCCATCATTTCATCCAATCATCAACATGCTTTTCAAAAGCTCAAAAACGGATAAAAATTCAAGACAATGTTGTACTTTTTTCTTCCCTTTCAATTCCGTATCTTTGCCAACTAAATTTTCACTATGTCTAAAAGTTTGATTCCGAAACTGGAAGCTATTAAACAAAGATACAATGAGGTTGCAGACCTTATCATTCAGCCTGATGTAATTTCAGACCAGAAAAGATATTCTTCTTTAAACAAAGAATATAGTGATTTGGGTAAAATTGTAAACGTTTACGACCAATATAAAGGAGCGCTAGATACGATTGAAGAATCTGACGAGATTATCGCCGATGGTTCTGATAAAGATTTTGTAGAGCTTGCTAAAATCGAGAAAAACGAGGCTTTGGAAAAAATTCCGGGGCTTGAAGAAGAGCTTAAAGTATTATTGATTCCTAAAGATCCTGCAGACGACAAAAACGTTATTGTAGAACTTCGTGCAGGAACCGGCGGTGATGAAGCGGCAATCTTCGTGGAAGATGTTTATAGAATGTACACCATGTATTTTAAAACGAAAGGATGGAGACATGAAGTAACAGATTCTAACGAAGCGGCGAAAGGTTACAAAGAACTCATCATGAAAGTGGAAGGAGAAGGTGTGTACGGAATTATGAAATTTGAATCTGGAGTTCACCGTGTGCAGCGTGTTCCGGAGACAGAATCTCAAGGAAGAGTGCATACTTCGGCAATTACAATTGCAGTTTTACCAGAAGCTGAAGAGGTTGATTTTGAACTAAATCCTGCCGATATCGAAATGCAGACTTCACGTTCAGGTGGAGCAGGAGGTCAGAACGTAAACAAGGTTGAAACCAAAGTACAGCTTACGCACAAGCCTTCTGGTTTGGTGGTTGTTTGTCAGCAAGCGCGTTCACAGTTGGCAAACCGTGAATTGGCGATGGAAATGCTGAGAACCAAATTGTACGACATCGAATTGCAAAAAGTGCAGGGAGATATTGCAGCGCAAAGAAAATCTATGGTTTCTACAGGAGACCGTTCTGCGAAGATTAAAACGTACAACTATCCTCAAGGAAGAGTTACAGACCACCGTATCAACAAATCGATGTACAATCTCGATGCCTATATGAATGGTGATATTTCTGAAATGATTGATGCTGTAATTATGGCAGAAAATGCAGAAAAAATGAAAGGTGAAGAAGATAATTATTAATATTTTCTTTCTAAAATAAAGCAGAGCTTCCAATGTATTTGGGAGCTTTTTTTGTTTTTAAAGGAATATATTTTTGAGGATGTAAAGTTTTATTTTGTTAAGGAAAAATGGCTTTTGTTTATCAATTTTTTATAATTAGCGCGGATTGAACGGCATGTCTGAGTGCATTGCAGCGTGAACCCTATTCTGGGAGTTTCGCGGCGGCGGAGCCGCCGCGAAACTCCCAGAATAGGCGAGTCGTGAAAGCCGGGTTTCGGCTTCTTATAAACCTCAATATTAAAAACTTCCAAACTTCCCGCATTTTCACTATTTTTGCACATAAGACGAAAAATTTATGGCAAAGCAAGAAGATGTTTTCAAGAAAGTGATTTCTCACGCGAAAGAATATGGGTTTATTTTCCCTTCTAGTGAGATTTATGATGGTTTATCAGCAGTTTACGATTACGGACAAAACGGTGCAGAACTGAAAAATAATATCAAACAATATTGGTGGAAAGCGATGGTACAGCTTAACGAAAATATTGTAGGGATAGATTCAGCAATTTTGATGCATCCTACAACTTGGAAAGCTTCGGGCCACGTTGATGCTTTTAATGATCCTTTGATTGATAATAAAGATTCTAAAAAACGTTTCAGAGCAGATGTTTTGGTGGAAGATTATTGCGCAAAAATCGAAGACAAAGAAAATAAAGAAATCGAAAAAGCAGCGAAAAGATTTGGCGATGCTTTTGATAAAGAACAATTTGTTGCGACGAATCCAAAAATTCTAGAATACAGAGCAAAGAGAGAGCAAATTCTTTCGAGATTGGCAAAATCTTTAGAAAAAGAGGACCTTGCTGATGTAAAAGCCTTAATTGAGGAGTTGGAAATTGCCGATCCCGATACAGGTTCTAAAAACTGGACAGAAGTAAGACAGTTCAACTTGATGTTTGGAACTAAACTTGGGGCTTCTGCAGACAATGCAATGGATCTTTATTTAAGACCAGAAACGGCTCAAGGTATTTTTGTGAACTTCTTAAATGTACAGAAAACATCAAGGCATAAACTTCCTTTTGGGATTGCTCAAATTGGTAAAGCTTTCAGAAACGAGATTGTTGCAAGACAGTTTATTTTCAGAATGCGTGAGTTCGAACAAATGGAAATGCAGTTTTTCGTAGCTCCAGGAACAGAATTAGAATTCTACGAACAATGGAAAGAAAAACGTCTGAACTGGCATAAAGCTCTTGGTTTAGGAGATGAAAATTACAGATTCCACGATCATGAAAAATTAGCACATTACGCAAACGCAGCCGCAGATATTGAATTTAATTTCCCTTTCGGGTTTAAAGAATTAGAAGGTATTCACTCAAGAACAGATTTCGATTTAAGTGCTCACGAAAAACATTCTGGAAGAAAATTACAATTCTTCGATCCGGAAAGAAACGAAAACTATGTTCCTTATGTAGTGGAAACTTCTGTAGGTTTAGACAGATTATTCTTGGCGATTTTCTCTAATGCTTTAAGAGATGAGGTTTTAGAAGATGGTTCAGAAAGAACAGTGTTGTCTTTACCACCTGCAATTGCGCCAATTAAAGCAGCAATTCTTCCTTTGATGAAGAAAGATGGTTTGGCAGAATATGCAGAAAAAATCTTCAACGATTTGAAGTACGATTTCAATTTGTTCTACGAAGAAAAAGATGCGATAGGGAAACGTTACAGAAGACAAGATGCAATTGGGACGCCTTATTGTATCACTGTAGATCACGATTCACTTACCGATCATACCGTTACGATTAGAGATAGAGATACAATGAAGCAAGAAAGAGTTCCTGTTTCAGAGTTGAGAAGAATTATCGACGAGAAAACGAATTTCAGAAATTTACTTTCTAAAATATAAAATGAAAAGCCTTGAGAAACCGAGGCTTTTTTGTTTTCTGATCTTAAAATTATTTTAAATTTGTTTTAAGTTCAATTTTTATGGGAGTTCTTATTTCAATCGCTTTATTTTTTGGCATTGTTGTTTTGGCGATGTACACTTTTGGGTACAGTTATCTTTTTAATGGAATTTCTAAAACCTATTTAAAAGGAAAAACCAGCGCCAATATTGATGATGGTAATTTTTTCACTAAAAATATTATTGAAACTAAAAATCCGCAGCCATGGGAAAAAGCGGTTGAATACAACAAAATAGATTTACCTAAAAATATAGTTGAAGATTTAAAGAATTCCAATACTGCTTCTTTTTTAGTGATAAAAGAAGGGAAACTTTTACACGAACAATATTGGAAAAACTACCATAAAACCTCAGTAACCAATTCTTTTTCGATGGCGAAAGCGGTTACGGTAATGCTTTTAGGAAAAGCTTTGGAAGAAGGTAAAATAAAAGACATCAACGCAAAATTGTCTGATTATTTTGATGAATTTAAATCTAAAAACTTTGGAGAGCATGTGACGCTAAAAAATCTAGCTCAAATGGAATCTGGTTTAGATTGGAACGAAGATTACAAAAATCCGTTATTGCCAAACGCAAAAGCATATTACGGAAAAAGCCTTGTTGATGCTACTTTTAAGAGAGGTTTCAAAGAAAAATCTGGCGAAAGGTTTGAGTATCAAAGTGGTTCTACGCAACTTTTAGGTTTGGCGGTTCGAAAAGCGGTAGGACAAAATTTAGCCAATTATTTATCAGAAAAATTTTGGATTCCTTTGGGAATGGAGCATAATGCATTTTGGAGCACCGACGAATCTGGAATGGAAAAAACATTTTGCTGTATTCATGCTACATCTAGAGATTTTGCTAAACTTGGACAGTTATTTTTAAATGATGGAAAGCACAATGGGCAACAACTGTTAAATCTAGATTTCATCAACGAAATGAAAAATCCAACTCGAAATTCTGAAGAAATTTACGGAATGGGTTTTTGGATTAATTACGACAACCCGATTAAGCATTATTATTTCCTTGGTTTACAAGGTCAGTACATTATCATGATTCCGGAGCACAAAATGGTGATTGTAAGAACAGGAAGTTATAATAATCTCCCTAAAACAGACCGCGGAAGACCAGACCAAGTGAAATTTTTGGTTGAAGAAACGATAAGAACTTTTGCTCTTTAAAGCAATAATAATGTGCACAAACAACCTGTTCTAAATCTAATTTATCATTACATTTGTGTACTTTGTGAAAGAAAATCATTGTGTTCGTTGTGGTTAAGCTGGAACATAATTTTTCATAAAAGATTTTAAATTTTGCAATAAAAAAACACATGAAAAAATTCAATCCTTTGGTGGATCAGTACATCGAGAAATCTCCGGATTTTGCGCAACCTGTTTTAAACCAAATTCGTACAGTTGTTCATGAAGCTTCTGCAGAAATTGAAGAAGCAATTAAATGGAAATTTCCAACTTTTATGTACAAAGGTAAAATTCTTTGTTCAATGGTTTCGTTTAAACAATATTGCAGCATGGGTTTTTGGCTGCATGATGAGATGAAAACCATTAAAGAATTTGAAACCGATGTCGAAAAAACCAACATGTTCAGCTTAGGAAAAATTACTAAAATTGAAGACCTTCCGCCAAAACCATATTTAAAAGCGATGATTTTGGAAGCGATGGAACTTACAGATTTGGGTGTGAAGTACAAGAAAGCTCCTCCTTCTAAAGTAGAAATTGAAGTTCCTGATTATTTTCAAGCAGCTTTAGACCAAAATAATGGAGCAAAAGAGGTTTTTACAAAAGCTTCGCCTTCTTTTAGGAAAGAATATATTACGTGGATTATAGATGCAAAAACAGAAACAACACGCAATAAAAGAATAGACCAAGCTTTGGAATGGATTTCCGAAGGAAAAGGCAGAAATTGGAAATACGAAAAGAAAAAGTAGTTTAAGAGTATTTTCATATTCATTCTGAACTCTCAAAATACTAATTTCAATTTAGAATTAAATACAAAACTTTATTATGAAAAAAAGATTCGAATATAAAACCGTAATTATTGAACCAACAGGTTTTTGGGGTACAAAATATGATCCCGTTGAGATTGATAAAATCTTAAATCAACACGGAAGTGAAGGTTGGGAATTGGTAACCGCAGAAAGCAGAGACTATGGCGGAACTTTTTACGGGGTTATTTATACATTTAAAAGAGAGTTGTAGAGCTA
Source organism: Chryseobacterium sp. HNCC26DJ239 (assembly GCF_057180445.1). Lineage (NCBI taxonomy): Bacteria > Pseudomonadati > Bacteroidota > Flavobacteriia > Flavobacteriales > Weeksellaceae > Chryseobacterium > Chryseobacterium sp. HNCC26DJ239. Next base: position 149,847 of record NZ_JBXUGJ010000004.1, on the reverse strand, counting down.
ATTATATTTAGTTTTGCAGAATGTTAGAAATTCTTTATCGAGACGAGCATCTTATTGCGATCAATAAACCGAGCGGTTTGTTGGTTCACAAGTCTTTTTATTCAGGGGAAGCAGATACGTACGCGATTCAGGAATTGCGAAAGCAAATTGGGCAAAAAGTTTATCCGGTACATCGTTTAGACAGAAAAACTTCTGGAGTTTTGCTTTTTACCTTAGATAAAGAAACGTTGAAGGTGATGAGTGAGCAATTTGCCAATCGCCAAGTTGAAAAAAAATACATCGCGATTCTTCGAGGTTGGGCAAAAGAAGAAGAAACTATCGATTATGATTTGGTAAACGAAAATGAAGTGAAGCAAAATGCAGTCACTTTTTACCGTCGTTTGCAGATTTCCGAGATTGATTTGCCTTTTTTGAAACATCAAACTTCCAGATATTGTTTGGTTGAAGCCATTCCTGAAACAGGAAGATTTCATCAGCTTAGAAAGCATTTTAAACATATTCTGCATCCAATTTTAGGTTGCCGAAAACATGGTTGCAATAAGCAAAACAAATTGTGGCTCAATGCTTTTGGAATCAATAAAATGACGCTTCATTCGCATCAATTAATTTTTAATCATCCTTTTTCTGGTGAAAAAATTACCGTAAATGCTACCATTGATGAAGGTTTTAAACAAGTTGGAGATGTTTTGGGGTTTGATTTGAATGCGTATTTATAGTTTTGCATTTATTACCCGATGCTTTGTCATCCTGAAAGTATCTGCATAGATTTGAAATTTTATACAAATATTAGGATTTAGATTCTTGCGGAATGACAAATTAGTGCTTATTCGTGAAAATCATTCGTGCAATTTGTGTTTAAAAAATTATCCCACATCAAGAATCCATTAATTTTAAAATGAGTATTTTTGTAAAACTTTTTTTCAATGTATAAATCGCTCATTCGTCCTATTCTTTTCAAATTTGATCCGGAAGATGTACATCACTTTACTTTTTCGGTACTAAAGAATTTCGGATTTCTTACTAAAATATTTTTCCCAAAACCTATTGAAGACAAACGACTTGAAAGAGAAGTTTTCGGGTTGAAATTCAAAAATCCTGTAGGTTTAGCAGCCGGTTTTGATAAGAATGCGGTTCTTTTTAACGAATTGGCAGACCTTGGTTTCGGTTTTGTAGAAATCGGTACGGTTACGCCAAGAGCGCAAGCTGGAAATCCTAGAAAGAGATTGTTTCGTTTGATTGAAGATGGCGGAATTATCAACAGAATGGGTTTCAACAACGATGGTTTGGAAGCTGCGATTGAAAAATTGAAAGGCAACAAAGGAAAAATCATCATCGGCGGAAACATCGGAAAAAATACTGATACAACGCCAGAAAATTACACACAAGATTATCTTGATTGTTTTGAAGGTTTGCATCCACATGTAGATTATTTTGTGCTGAATGTAAGTTGCCCAAACGTTGGAAGCCATGCAAAATTGGAAGATGTAGATTATCTTCGTGAGTTGATTACGGAAGTAAAGAAAATTAACGAATCAAAAACGGTTCAAAAGCCAATTCTTTTAAAAATCGCTCCAGATTTGAACAATAATCAGTTGGATGAAATTATTGAACTAATTGGCGAAACCAAAATCGAGGGAATTGTAGTTTCAAACACCTCTGTAAACAGAGAAGGTTTGAAAACTTCTGCTGAAACTTTAGCAGAAATCGGAAACGGTGGCTTAAGCGGAAAGCCGATTCGTGAGAGAAGTACAAAAATGATTAAATATCTTTCGGATAAAAGCAACAGAGCGTTCCCAATTATCGGAGTGGGAGGAATTCATTCTGCAAAAGATGCGCTGGAAAAACTGGATGCAGGTGCAACTTTGGTGCAATTGTATACTGGTTTTATCTACGAAGGTCCGGAATTGATTAACGATATCAATAACGCGATTTTAACGAGAGCGAGTCGTTTACCGAGATAAAATTTTAGAAATTATATTTGAAAAGCAAAACTCATGAGGTTTTGCTTTTTTTTGATTCTTACTGATTTTTATCTTTATAATTTGCTTAACCTGCGCGAGAAATCAAATAAAAAAATGCGCAATAGTATAAATAATCAATCCCACCAAACCTCCGACTAATGTTCCGTTTACGCGGATGAATTGCAGGTCTTTACCAACTTCCAGTTCTAGTTTTTCGCTCAATTCTTTGCCTTGCCAATTTCCTACGGTCGAGCTTATTAAGCTTCCAAATTGATGCGTGTTTTTCAGAATATATTTGTAAGCCGTCATTCTCACCCAATTGTCGATTTTTGCCTGAAGTTTTTCGTCTGATTTTAGGTTTTGAGAAAACTCATTTAGATTTTTTGAAAGATAATTTTTAAGCGTAGAATTATCGTTTTGAAGCTCGTCCGTTAACGTTTTTTTGATGGAATTCCAAATGTCTGTAGAATATTCAGAGAGTTTATCGTTTTTCAGAAGGTCGTTTTTAATGGTTTTGAATTCTTCATTCCATTTTGGATTTTCCTTTAAATCAGTAGAAAATTCATAAATTTTTCGGGTAATCAAATCACGGATTTCGTGTCTTGGGTTTTCTTCGATTTCTTTGAAAAAATCGGCTAATCCGCTCGCAATTTTGTCTGCGATTTTGTTGTCTACAAAAGATGGGATGAAAGAATAACTACCTTTTTTTACTCTTTCTTGAATAATTTCCTCATTTTCAAGGATATAATATTTTATTTGAGCAGCCAAATTGCTGATGATTTTTTGATGGTCGTTTTTGTCTAAAAGATATTGAACTCCGTTACCGAGAATAGCGTTAAGTTTAATATTATCAGTCATTTCCGAAACTTTTTTGCTGATAAATTCGCTTACTTCAGAGTCGTCTAGTTTGTTCAGAATATCCAAAACGATTTCCGAAAGATTTGCAATTAAAATCTCTTGGTTTTTCTGTTTTGAAAGCCATTCTCCTACAAAATTTGAAATTTTAATTTTCTCAATGTAAGGTCTGATATTTTCTGGAGAAAGGAAATTGTTCACCACAAAATTACCAAGATTGTCGCCCAGTTTTTGTTTGCTGCTTTCAATCAAGTTCGTATGCGGAATTGGCAAACCAAGAGGATGCCTAAAAAGTGCCGTTACCGCAAACCAATCGGCTAAAGCACCCACCATTGCCGCTTCCGAAAATGCACGTACATAACCAATCCAATGCGAGTTGTTAGATTTTTGTAAAATTGTGGTGATGATGAAAAGTGCCGCCATCAGAAGAAATAATCCTGTAGCAAAAGCCTTGTATCTATTGAGTTGTTTTCGTTTTTCGTGGTCATTCATATTCTCAAATTTAGTAAATTTGGTTGTTTGTTTTAACCACAAAAGTCATAAAATAAGAGTTTATAAAAAAAGAAATTCAAAGATTTTCAAAAAGTATTATGTTTTTATTCAACTAAAATTTAGCTAATAAAACTAATGTGTTTAAATCTTTTGTGACTTTTGCGGTAACACACAAAATGTTAATTTAAAATAATTTATGCAAAACGAAGCAAAAAACAATCCATACTATTCTCGATTTTCAAAAGAAAAATTAGATGTTTCTAATGACGATTGGAGGCAAATTTTACCTTCAGATTTGTACGCAATTTCTCGTGAAGCGGCTACAGAAAGACTGTTTACGGGGAAGTATAATGATTTTGACCAATTGGGAGAATATCATTGTGCAGTTTGTGGGAATCATTTGTTCAGAGCGAACCAAAAATTTGTGAGCAGTTGCGGCTGGCCAAGTTTTTTTGAAGCCGATAAAGAAGGTGTATTTTACAAGCGAGACCTTACTCATGGAATGGATAGAGTAGAGGTTTTGTGCCAAAGATGCGACTCTCATTTGGGGCACGTTTTCGATGATGGTCCCGCTCCTACCGGTCTTAGATATTGCATGAATTCGATTAGTCTGGAGTTTGTTCCTGATTCTGAAAATGAGTTATAATTCAGATTTTCAGCGTGTTAAACTTTCTTAAATTGAGTTAAACTTTTGAAATCTTAATGTCTTGATTCTGATGTTTTTATACTTTTGCACGACTCAATTTAATTTAACATAATATTGAATGAAGTTATTGTATAGTGTTTTATGTGTGGTATATGTGATTACCACGTCGTTTTATCTTTCTCCGGGAGAAAAAAAATTAGAGAAAATTAAAACGTATGAAGAAAAGAGAAAAGAGAAGATCATTAATGTAAAATCTAGCGAAAAAAAGAAGGTTTCTTATTCTGAAGAATTGTATCAATCAATTCCTTTTGAAGTGGGACACGAGCTGAATTACGAAGTATTCTCTAAAGCATTTACTGGTTTTGAAAATTTAAAAAAATCTGGTCTACTGAACGAAGACTCACATTTGCTTACTGTTTGCGATTTTTCTATGTCATCCAACGCCAAAAGACTTTGGGTGATCGATCTGAACGATAAGAAAGTGTTGTTTAATTCTTTAGTAGCACACGGAAAAAATACCGGCGAAGAATTTGCCACCAATTTTTCAAACACAGAAAGTTCTTTACAGAGCAGTATGGGATTTTATATTACCGATGCAACTTATAATGGTGATAATGGTTATTCTTTGAAGCTTTTAGGAATGGATAAAGGCTTTAATGATGCGGCTTACAGAAGAGCGATTGTAATGCACGGCGCAGATTATGTAAGTGATGAATTTGCGGCAGCGCACAAAAGAATTGGTAGAAGTTGGGGTTGTCCTGCTGTTCCAAGGTCGCTTATACAGCCAATTATCAATACCATTAAAGGAAGAAATGTACTTTTCATTTATTATCCAGATGAAAACTACCTTTCAAAATCTCAGTGGTTGAAAGTTTCTTAAGAAAAGAAAAGGTTTAAAAACAAAAAAGGTTCAGAAAAATTATCTGAACCTTTTTTTATTATCGTTGAAGATTATTTGTTGAATAATTCTTCTACTTTATCCCAGTTTACAACATCAAAGAAAGCAGAAACGTAGTCTGGTCTTCTGTTTTGGTAGTTTAGGTAATATGCATGTTCCCAAACATCTAATCCTAAAACTGGAGTTCCTTTTACGTCTGCAACAGGCATTAAAGGGTTGTCCTGGTTTGGAGTAGAGCTTACAGAAACAGAACCGTCTTCATTTTTTACCAACCAAGCCCATCCTGAACCGAATCTTGTTTTTGCAGCATCAGAAAAATCATTTTTAAATTTCTCTAAACCACCATAGTTTTCGATAGCAACTTTTACGTTTCCTACTGGTTCTTTGCTTCCTCCAGGAGTAAGGATTTCCCAGAATAAAGAGTGGTTGAAATGTCCACCTCCGTTATTTCTTACTGCCGGTTTGTCAGTTCCAGTTTGGCAGATTTCTTCGATAGTTTTTCCTGCTAATTCAGTTCCTTCGATTGCTTTATTTAAATTATCGATATACGCTTGGTGGTGCTTTGTATGGTGAATTTCCATAGTTCTTGCATCAATAGTTGGCTCTAATGCATCGTACGCATATCCTAATTTTGGTAATTCAAATGACATAATTATTCTTTTTAATGTTATTACCCAAAATTAGCCAATATTTAAGCCACAATCAAAAAAACGACATTACTTTAATAAATCTTTAACATTGATAAATCGACTTGTTTCGATAAAAAAAGCACAAACCATACGATTTGTGCTTTATATATTTTAAAACTAAAAAGTTTATCTGTTCATAGACATCAAAAACTCTTCGTTGCTGATTGTTCCTTTGATGTTTTTGTCTACAAATTCCATTGCTTCTACAGGATTCATTTCAGAAAGGAATTTTCTGAAAATCCACATTCTTTGCGAAGTACTTTCATCTAAAAGAAGGTCGTCACGACGTGTGCTCGAAGCAACAAGGTCAATGGCTGGATAAATTCTTCTGTTGGCAATTTTTCTATCCAACTGAAGTTCCATGTTACCGGTTCCTTTAAATTCTTCAAAGATAACTTCGTCCATTTTAGAACCTGTATCGATTAAAGCAGTTGCGATAATAGTTAAAGAACCTCCACCTTCAATTTTTCTTGCTGCACCGAAGAATCTTTTCGGTTTGTGAAGTGCATTTGCATCAACACCACCCGATAAAACTTTTCCTGAAGCCGGAGTTACGGTATTGTAAGCTCTTGCTAATCTGGTGATTGAGTCTAAAAGAATTACTACATCATGACCACATTCTACCATTCTTTGTGCTTTTGCAAGAACCAAGTTGGCAACTTTTACGTGCTTGTCTGCAGCTTCGTCGAAGGTTGAAGCGATAACTTCCGCATTTACACTTCTTTCCATATCGGTAACTTCTTCCGGACGTTCGTCGATAAGAAGAACCATCATGTAAACTTCTGGATGGTTGGCTGCGATTGAATTGGCGATGTCTTTTAACAACATCGTTTTACCCGTTTTTGGCTGGGCAACAATCATCGCTCTTTGTCCTTTCCCGATAGGTGCAAAAAGGTCAACAATTCTTGTAGAAATTGTAGCTCCCTTACCTGCAAGATTGAATTTTTCTTCAGGGAAAAGCGGTGTTAAATATTCAAACGCAACACGGTCTTTAATGAAAGCCAAGTCGCGGCCGTTTACTTCTGTAGGTCTTAATAGAGAAAAATATTTTTCTCCTTCTTTTGGTAATCTTACGATTCCTTTTACGGTATCACCTGTTTTCAGACCAAAATTTCTAATTTGTGCAGTCGAAACATACACGTCATCCGGAGAAGAAATGTAAGAGAAATCAGACGAACGTAAAAATCCGTAGTTGTCTGGTAAAATTTCAAGAACGCCTTCAATACTTACCATTCCATCAAAGCTGAATTCTTTTTTCGGCTCAGCAACTTCTTCAGTTTTTTCCTGATTTCTGTTTTGGTGTTGATGTTGGTTTTGATTTGGATTTTGGTTGCGTTGTTGGTTTTGCCCTTTAGAATGTTGGTGTTGAGGATTTTTGTTGGGCTTTTCTTCGTTAGAAGAATTGGTTTGAGGAGTTCTTACTTCAGCTGTTGGAGTATTTTCCTCTGTAGTATTTTCTGAGTTTTGCGGCGGATTGTTTGCCGGTGCAACTCTTTTTCTTTTTTTCTTGGCTTGTGCGCTTGTTGTTTCAGGAGTAATTTGTGCTTCAGAAGCTTCAACTTTCACTGATTCTGCCACTTGTGGTGCTTCGGTTTTTACATCTTCAGGTTTTTCCGGAGTAGGATTTTCTGTTTCAGTTTTTTCCGTAACAGGAGCTTTTGGTTTTGCTGCTGGTTTCTTCGGAGCTGCTTTTTTTACAGGCGCTTTTGCAGGTTTTTCTGCAGGTGCTTCTTCTGTAGAGGCAGGAGTTTCAGTGGTATTAAAATAATCTTTAGCCACTTTAGGATTTGAGGCCTGAAAGTCAAGTATCGCAAAGATTTTATCATTATCAGTGCTGTTTCTTGCAACTTTAACGCCTAAATCTCTTAGGATTTTAGTCAACTCCGTTACGGATTTTGACCTTAACGTTTCAATGTTAAACATATTTAAGTAAAAAATGTAATTTATTGTAAGTAAGAAAAGTAAGTCCGGCGACTTTTATTTTCAAAGGGTAATTGTATGATGCAAATCTACACTTATTTTTGAATTGTGCAAAATTTATGTTATTTTTGCCTTGATTTTTAAAATTATGTTACAAAGAATACAGACAATCTGGATGTTATTGGCACTTATAGCGGCAGTTTTTTTATTTATTACCTCGCAAGATGTTGCCGTTTTCGGAGACTTTCCCATCATGAAGGTTGGAACTTCGCTTCTTGTAATCGTTGGAGCGCTGAGTATTTTTAGCTTTAAAGATAGAAAAAGACAGGTTATGCTGAATAACATCAGCATTATCATAAACGCTTTGTTGATTGGCATATTGCTGTATTGGCTACTAAATTTATCCGGAGGAATTGCTTTTCCTGAGAAGGGTATTGAGCCAGTTTTCCCATTCATTGCGATAATTTGTTTGGCTTTAGCTAATATTTTTATCAAGAAAGATGAGAGGCTCGTAAAATCTGTAGACAGACTGCGATAACCAGACAATAATTTTTTGAGTGAGAACAGTTTCTTTTAAGTAAGAAGCTGTTTTTTTATTTCCGTAATGTATTTTTTTTAAATCTTTTTGCATTCTTGCAACAAAATCTGATAACTTGCGACTATTATGTAAAATTATTCTTATGAAAAAAGTAATATATCTAACTTTATCTTTATTTGCAGCCTCAACTTTTGCTCAAGAAATACCTCAAGAAAGAGTTAAAGGCGTAATTTCTACGCTTTCTTCGGATGAAATGAAGGGGAGATTAATTGGAACTCAGGAAAATGAAAGCGCTGCTCATTATATTTCAAAAATCTTTAAAGAAAATAAATTGGAATATTGTGTAGGTGATTCTTACTTGGTACCGTTTCAGTATAAAGGAAAAACAGTTTACAATGTTTGCGGAATAAAAAAAGGAAATTCTGAAAAAATGCTTGGCTTTTCTGGTCATTTTGATCATATTGGAACGAACAGCGAGAAAGGAGACAATATTTATAACGGGGCAGATGATGATGCAAGCGGAATTACTGCTTTGATAGGTATTTCGGATTACTTTAAAAATAAAAAGCCAGAATTTTCAATGGTTTTTATGGCCTTTAATGGAGAAGAGGCTGGTTTGTTGGGTTCTAAAGCAATTTCCGAAGATAAAGGCATGGAAAAAGTAAACAAAAACTTAGTGGCTCTTTTTAATTTCGAAATGATTGCTACAGAATCTGAGTTTGGTAAAGATGCAATGTTTATGACCGGAGACGGTTTTTCTGATCTCGCTAATCTCTTTAATGAATATTCGGAAGGAACCCTTAAGATTTTCCCAGATCCGTACGCAAAACAGCAACTTTTTTATAGAAGCGATAATGTAAGTTTTGCTAAAAAAAATATTGTAGCACATTCTTTTTCTACTGCAGACATGTCTAAAATAAAACATTACCATCAAGTAAATGATGATTTTTCGATTGTAGATATTGAAAATATGACGAGCATGATTAATAATTTTGCTAAAACAGTTGAGAAGATGTCTCCAAAAAAATTCGCACCAAAATATAATTCTACAGTAAAACTAAACTAAAAAACGTCTTTCTTTTTAATTCCTTATTTTTGCAGGATTAATTTACAATTTAAATGAGTTATTATAAACGGGCGATAGATAATATACTTCCGTATAAAAAATCTATTGCAGCAGGTATTTTCTTCAACATTCTTTACGCTCTTTTTAATATTGTTGCCATGCTTTTCTTTATGCCGGTGCTCAATATTCTATTTGATAAAGAAGCAGAAAAGATTAAAACACAGCCAGTGTATGAAGGAATACGTTCTCTTGGCAGCTATCTTAAAGATAGTTTCAATTATTTCATTCAGCAGCTTCAGATAGAAAAAGGTCCAGAATATGTGCTTTTGATAACATGTATCATGTTTATCTCCATGTTTTTTTTGAGAAATATTTTCAGCTATTTTTCTGAATTTTATCTTACCTTTTCAAGAACAGGCGTATCTAGAGATTTCAGAATAAAACTGCATGATAAAATTCTAGATCTTCCAGTTTCTTTCTTTACAAATTCTAGGAAAGGAGATGTTTTTGCAAGAATAACTTCAGACGTTGGCGAGGTAGAATCTAATATTCTCAATAGTCTTATAGATATCATCCGTTCTCCAATCGTTATTATCATTACAATGGGGTATTTATTGTACTCCAATTTTCAGTTAACGATTTTTACCTTAATTGTTTTTCCTATCATGGGAACATTAATTTCGATTATCGGAAAAAGTCTGAAAAAAGATACCGGTGAAGCTCAAAACGAATTAGGAAAAATGTATTCTTTTGTGGATGAAACTTTGGTAGGTTTAAAGATTATTAAAATTTTTGATGCATCCCCACAAATCAAAAAAAGATTTGATGATGTTCTGAATAGAATTCGATTTCTTTCTTTAAGATTATTCAAGAAAAAAGCTTTAGCATCGCCTGTAAGTGAACTTTTAGGTGCAATTACTATAGGAATGATTGTCTATTTTGGAGGAAGATTGGCAATTAAAGGAGAAGGTCTTTCGGGAAGTGAATTTATTACCTATATCGCGCTTTTTTATACAATTCTACAGCCGTTAAAATCTCTTTCTTCAGCAATTTCAAACATTCAGAAAGGAGAAGTTTCTGCGAAGAGAATTTTTGATATTTTGGATGCTGAATATGTAATTAAAGAAGTTGCAGATGCTAAAGAAATTAAAGGTTTTGAAAGCAAAGTAGAATTCAAAAACATTACTTTCGGTTACGAAGACCGTGAGGTTTTAAAAGATTTCTCACTCTCAATTCCGAAAGGAAAAACGGTTGCTTTGGTAGGGCAGAGTGGAAGTGGAAAAAGTACTTTAGCGAACCTTATTACGAGATTTTATGATGTAGACAACGGCGAAGTTTTAGTAGATGGTGAAAACATTAAAAATGTGAAACTTTCTAGCTACAGAAAGCTGTTTGGATTGGTTACGCAAGATAATATTTTGTTTAACGACTCGATTAGAAACAACATTTCTTTAGGCAATCCCAATGCAAGTTTAGAAGAAATTCAAGCAGCTGCAAAAGTGGCAAATGCACACGATTTTATTATGGATTTGCCGAAACAATACGATACAAGTATTGGTGAAGCGGGAGGGAAACTTTCCGGAGGCCAAAAACAAAGAATTTCTATCGCAAGAGCAGTTCTGAAAAACCCTCCAATTATGATTTTGGATGAGGCAACTTCAGCTCTCGACACAGAATCTGAAAGATTTGTACAAGATGCTCTAGAAAATATGATGCAAAATCGTACTTCTTTGGTGATAGCGCACAGACTTTCAACCATTCAAAAAGCAGATTGGATTGTCGTGATGGAAAAAGGTAAAATTATCGAGCAAGGAACACACCACGAATTGATTGCCAAAAAAGGCATGTACAACAAATTGGTGGAGCTGCAAAACTTCGAATAATTAACTTCAATTATATAAAAAAACAGCGCTATTTCGGTTGAAGTAGTGCTATTTTTTGTTGTGTGGGGTTTATTGTTGAGTTTTCTGGCGTAATGAAAACCAAGTTATTATACACTTTCGTTGATACGAAACCGTTCAGCCGTGTCTGTTGCCAATACGAATTTATGTGCCATCATTTTTCATTTTCTGTTTCGTGTTCAGTTGTTATTTGTGTTTGTCGTTTCAGTTGTGCCGACATAATTAGTCCAAGAATGAAACCACTAAAAAGTCCGCCAATATGTGCTGCGTTGTCAATACCACCAGTAAAACCCATAAGCAAATTGAAGCCAACAAATACAAGTGTACTTGCTAAAAATGCTTTCCCAAAGTCTGGTGGAAAAACCTTTAAAAGTAGTGTTGCTAAAAAGAAACCATAAAGTCCAAAAATTGCACCTGATGCTCCAACGCTAACAGTAGCGTCATACCACCAAATACTAGCAATGCTCGCCAAAATTCCTATGGTCAAATAAATGAGCAAATATTTTGTTTTGCCTAAAAGAGGCTCAAGGAAAATCCCAACAAATAAGAGTCCGTACATATTTGCTAAAATGTGCATTAATCCACCATGCATAAATGTATTTGTCAAAAGTCGCCACCATTGTCCATTTGTTGTTACTGGTTTATAGTTTGCGCCCCAATTCAACAAGTCGTCACCTTTGAATGATACAAAACCAAAACCTGCAATTACCATTGCAATAAAAATAAGTAAGTTTATATTTATCAAAATTGGCGTGATGTAAAACTCTTTTTTTGGAATGAAGAATTCAAACATTTCTTTAATTTCTGTATCATTCTCTACTTTTCCACTTTTAAATTTTTTTAATTGACTTTCTTGAAATTTTGGAAATAAAAGAAAAATAAAATATGCTAAAAGTCCAATAGCAAGTGAGCCAAATGTCCATTCAAGTTTCTTACCATTTCTATTTTCAAAAGGTTCGGTTTGCGCTTCAAAAACTATTTGTTGATTTCCTTTTACGGTTTCAGATTTTTCTATTGCTTTATTAAATTCATCATGGTTTTCCGTATTACCAATTACCTCTAAATATTTGAAGTTGCTAAAATCAGTTTCTTCAAATTCTTTTTGTTTTTGTTCGGCAAAAACTTTGTATTTGGCATCTTTTTCTTGGTCAGAAAGGCTGTTACTAATTCTTTCACTATATCTTTTGCCTAACCAAAATTTGCAGTCAGTTTTTGAGGTGTCATTTATGCTTTCAAAAATAGGCATAGCAACGTAAATAAGCATATTGAAATCAGTATTGTTTTTTCCTGATACTGATGCTGTGTTACGAACTGCAATTCTTTGTTTGTCTATAAAGTATTTTTTAAGTGAGTAGTATTTTGTCTTTTCGTTTTTTTCAATTTGCGAAACATTTTCAACTTGTGTAAGTTTCCCTGTTGCAGTAATTAAATATTCTTGTGCAATTATTGTTGGAATTGCTATTGCCAAACAAGCTAGAAACTGAAAACCAAAAGAAGTATTATCATTTTTGAAATGCAAAAGCTTTATTCTTGGTCGTAACCAAATTAAAATTGGTATAAATGGTAGTCCAAAAGGGAACCAAAATTTAATAATATCTTCTTTAAGTGGTATTCCTGCTTTTATGAACAATACCCAATGCAAAAAGGAATATGTTAAAATAAAACCGATTGCTATTAGTACAAACGGTTTGTAAATCAATCTAATTTTGTCTGAAAGCCCTTTCATATTTTCTGTCGTTATATTTGTAGCGGTGTCGTCCTATAATGGTACAAAATGCTCAGATTGCCGCATAGTGTAAAGCGTTCGTTTGAACTGTCAAACAATATTAATCAAAAATAAGTAATAATTTCAATCAATTTTAGAACAAAAAAAATCAGAGCCAAAAACTCTGATTTTATATTTTAAACGGCTAAAAAACTTCCGTCTCCCAACTTCCATCTTCTAGCTCGTTAATCTCTCATTTTTGCGATAACGTCTAGTCCGCCTTTGGTTTTGTCGCCAATTTTACAGATAATTTCGGTGTCTAATGGAAGGAAAATATCCATTCTCGAACCGAATTTGATGAATCCAAATTCATGACCCGCTTTTGCGGTATCGCCCTCGTTGCAGTAGAAGACAATTCTTCGTGCAACGTAGCCTGCAATTTGTCTGAACACAACTTTATGTTTCGTTAAACTTTCTACAGCAACGGTTGTTCTTTCGTTTTCAGTAGAAGATTTTTCGTGCCATGCAACAAGGTATTTCCCTGGATGATATTTTTTGTAGATTACGTTTCCTGAAACCGGATAACGACAAATATGAACGTTTAATGGCGACATGAAAATCGAAATCTGAATAGCTTTTTCTTTAAGAAATTCTGTTTCTTCTACTTCTTTTATCATCACCACTTTTCCATCTACAGGTGCGATTACGTTTTCTACATGGTCTAAAATGTCGCGATTAGGAACTCTGAAAAACCAGAAAACTAAGCCATACACCACCAAAAGTGGCACAATGATCAATAAAGACCACATTTCAAGAAAATAAATAGAAACAGCGGCAACGGCAATAAAGAGAATACTCGCTACTGTAATCGTGCCCTTTGATTCCTTGTGTAATTTCATAAGTTGAGATATATTATATAAATTTTTCGATTAGAAAGTACAAATATACGACAGGCGCACAGATTATGAAACTATCGAGTCTATCTAAAATTCCACCATGACCGGGGATGATGTTTCCGCTGTCTTTCACGCCGAAAGTTCTTTTCAACTGGCTTTCTACCAAATCTCCGAGTGGTGCAAAACTGGCAACAAGAAAACCTACAACCATCCAGTTTCCACGAAGTTGCGGCTGATATTTTTCCACGAAATAAGAGAGAATTAAGGTTAAAATAACTCCTCCAAAATAGCCTTCCCAAGTTTTTTTAGGCGAAACTTTGGGCGCCATTTTATGTTTTCCGAAGAATTTTCCGGTGAGATAAGCAAAGGTATCGCTACTCCAAATTAAAATAAAAAGGAAAACAACTTCGAGAGAAAAGGTTTCATTAATTGAAGAATATTTAGGTAAACCTAAAGCAAAACAAAACGGTAAAGCGACGTAGGCGACGGTAAAAATCAGTTTTCCGCTGTCGAAGTACAGTTCTGTCGCAAATTTAAATAAAGTAAATGCAGCAATGCCTATTAAAGCCAAAGCAAGAATGTCATTCAGTCTAAAATCGAAATAAAAACCGTGCTGGAAGTATCTTTTAGAGAAAACATAAAAAATAATGGCAACGATGGGGTAAACCAACCATTTTTCGTAGCCATTTCCAAATTTCATAATTCGGATGCACTCCCAAGTTCCAACGGCTAAAAGAAAAGTAATAAGACCGTAGTAAAGATAATGTGGTTTTACTAAACCCGGCGAAATATTGTTGATGAGTTGTGCGCCATAGGTTGTTGTACACAAAATAATAATTGCGGTATAGATAATTCCCGAAAGGGTTCTCTGAATAAGATTTTTGTCCAAGATTTTTGTATTTACATTTTCCGCTTAATCTTCAAGCAGAAGCAAGAAAAGTTTATTGTTGGGCGCAGTTGCGTCTAATTTATTTTGTCCGCCGCTTATGGAGGTAAGATTTTTAATATTTCCATTTCGTTTAATCTTGCTCATGGCATCGTTCAAGTTGTTTACAATCTGAGAAACGTTGGCGATAATAATAATTTTCTCCGGAAGTTTTGAAGAATGATAATGAAGAATATTATTGGCAGAAAGCATTATTCTACCATCGAAAGCAATCAGATATTCACAGGTAATAAATGCGGCATCATTACTGTGGTGCAATTCTGTAGTGTAAGTGGTTCTTAGAACGTTCAAAAAGTTGTGTAGTTCTTTGTCCCAACAGAAAACATTGTTGACACCCTCAATCTTTAAGATTTGATGAAGGGTTTGTAAAGCTTCAGCTTCGTCTGCGCAATAATTAAAAAAACCACCAGAGTGCGTGAAGAGCTGTGCAAACTTGTAATCGAGATCTGCATTTTTCAGCGAATCTCCAAGCTTCTCTAGGCTCTGTTTTTCCTCATTTTCAGGCTGATTGGTAAGTTTGCTTACAATTTTCTTGAATAAATTCAATGTAATTTATTTTTAGTCAACTTTATACAAAAGTAAAAAATTAATATAAAACTTATTAAGAATTGTGCCGATAAATGTTAAAAAAGAAAAATGTTGCGCAAATCGTAAAATAATTTTACCCATTTCTTTTGCTTTCCCTTGTAGGAGTTGGTTTTCTAATGTTTTTGCAATTGTTTTTATATCAATCTATTAGGTAAAAATACCGATGTATTTTCCGTGATTTTACTAGGATTTTTCTTTTTCAGAGCCTCTACCTTTGAACTATAAGATTTAAGTATTGGTTTTTAACCGGTGGTTTTATGAATCTTGTATGAAAAATGGAATTTGAGTATTAATTTTTTAGTAAATTTGAGAAGGAAGTTTATTATTATTAAAGTTTTTGTTTAATTGAAAATGCCAATAATAATGATGATACGTAAATCCTTTTATCATAAGCTTTGCGGAGTTTTCTTTACTCTTTCTCTTATTCTACTCAATTCATTTTTCATGCTTTGCTTTATATCTCTATGCAGGTAAAACCCTTGTTGCCTTAAATTTTTGGGGATTTTTTTACTTAAAACATTCATTAATAAATATTCAATATGAAAACGGGGAAGCTGAAAACCGATTAGAGTAAGCTATAAAAACTAAAAAACTTTAATTATGCCAACTTTAACACAAGAAGCAAGATCTAGCTCTTTGATGAGCATGCTGCTAAAACAAGTTTATGACACTGTAACAAACGGTGGAGATCCCGATTCTATCGGTCCAAATGATTTTATTGCCTTCGATCCGGTGGGTCTTACACTTACAGAAGATACTTTCGATTTTGCCTTAAAAGGATTGTTTGGATCTGCTCCTTCTCCTAAACCGATGCTTGATGCTACTGGAAAACCTATTTTGGATGCCAACGGAAATCCTAAAATTGATATGGAAGGATACGCCAATTTGATGAAAGACAGTAAGTTTAAAAAATACCTTCAAATGGAGCAGTTTGCAGCGATGGTAGATGCCGTAAACTCTGGAATTCCGCCAATGCAGCCAGGAACCAACGGAAGACAAATCACTATTTTTAATGATTCTTCTAAAAGAGTTTCTAAGGTATACGAAGATTTAATGCAATGGTCTGTTGTGGTAGATACGCAGATAGACAAAAAGGTTGAAGAAAATCTTGGGAAATTAAGAGATAAACTTTTTACCATTAAAAAAGTAAAAAATCCTGATTTCGATAATACTCAACCTGTTGATGACAGCAATAAACCAGAGATTTTCCACACTTTTGTTTCGCCAACTTATGCGAAATATTTAGAATATCAGATGAAATATTATGCGGTGGTGGAAGAAAATAACCAGGTAAGGATAGATTCTGATAACGGCGATCCGGATGCAATGGCAAAGCTTTCTATTGATGGTAAAAACATGAAGAAAAGAGAAGATGCAGCCCTGAAAGCGTGGCAATCTTTAGGATATAAAGAAATCGTAGAGAGAATTCAAAATTATCTAAGTGAAATTGAAGAAAAACACATGTTGGTAATTAAAAAACGTCTTCAATCTGAGTTTAGAAACAGCCAGAGAACGAGAATTTTAGATTATACGAACTATTCTCCATCTATTCCAATTGCTGCAAACGCGCTTCAGGAGTCTAAAAATTGGCCAACTATTACAGTTTATGAAGGAGAATCTCACTCAGATTACTCAAAAACAATTAATAATTGGAGTGCAGGAGCAGGTTTCAGTATGGGACTTTTCAGCATTGGAGCGAAAAACTCTGGGAAAACAGAGAGAACTCAAATGAACACCGATTTTTCTAACCTTAGAATTTCTTTTAAAGTAGGAAAAGTACGTGTTGAAAGAGGTTGGTTCAGTGAAGAATTTGTAGAATCCAAGTATTGGAAACTGCATGAAAGCTCTCCGCAAAGTTTAAACAAAGATGTCATAAGTGACGGTTTAGGTAAAGGTTTAATGCCTTCCATCGTTACCGAATTGATTATTTGTAAAGATGTAATGCTTGATTTTAGCGAAAATGCAACAGCGTATAAAGCCGCTTCTACAACGGTTAATACTGGAGCAGCTGTAGGAATTGGACCCTTCGTTTTTGGCGGAAGTCATAGCTACAACAACCAAAACTCGCAAAGTAAAGCGACGTGGAGCGGTAAAAAACTGAAATCAGACGGAATTTACATTATCGGCTATAAATGTCATATTATTCCGAAATCTCCAAATCCAAACCCTGATATTACGAAATGGACTGACGGAAAATCTGTATAGTTATCTCAATCACTCATAAGCAGGGAATCTAAGATTTCCTGCTATTTTTTTACTTTATAAAAACAAACTGTCATGAAATATTATATTGCACTCTACGAAAAATTGAAGCAAACCTACATGGCGCAATGCGCTTTAGAAAATGAGGTTCCTTTAATTTGCCCTTCTCTGCGGGTTTACGAAAGAGAAGATTTAGAATTGCTAAAACCAACGAGTGAGATTGAAGATCAAAGTAAAATCGCAACTTCTTTTCTTAAAAAACAAGATGCCTCTTATCAACTCAATACGGTTCCGACTTCTCCAAATATGTGGGATATTAACCCTAATAACTCTCTTTTTTCGGTGTATCGGGAAATTTTAGATACTACTGAAATAAAAGGAATTGAAGAAAGTTTAAATAACGCTGTTAAAATTGATCTCTCGAAATTGTACGACGACAAAGGAAAAGAAACCAAACAATTAAAAGATTATCAGAAATATTTAGCTCTGTACAATGCAAAACTTGAGGCAATAAGCACTCATTTGCAACTTTTTGATGATTTGGATACCGAACCTGAAAAACAAAACTGGAACGATCAACTCAGTTTTTTAGAGAAACAAAGAGATTTGGCTTACTTAGAATTAGAAGTAAAAGGTTCAAGAAAAATAATTGAAGATGCACAAAGAACTGTAAATAAACAAAGTGCGACGGAAGATTATTTAAACCTTATAAGAGAAGCTCGCGCAGAATTTTTAGCATCAGAAAAAACCGATGTGATTTCTGAAAACTCTTTGCACAACATCAATTTTATTCCGTATGATTTTATGGATAATGAAAATGGTTGGACAGGGATGAAGCTCTCTAAAGCAGAATTAGACGATATTTTTGGCAAAATAGATAAATCTGCAAGCGATATTCCTTCAGAAATTCTTTCCTTAGATTATGACGAAAAATATATTACAGGAGTTGAGCTTGATTATCAATTTGTGACCTTGAAAAGAAACTGGTTCAATAAAAGTATTTTTAATTCTGAATATTTTGTAAACAAAGGTCAAAAACCAATTTCTGATGGGCAAACTATTAGCAGTAGTTTTAAATTACCTGCATATCCAAAAACAATGATGCTGATTAAAAACTTGAAAATCAATCTTGATGCTTCCATTTCTGATGGGCAAATTTCAAATCCGACACAAGTAATTAATTTTGGTCCTTTAATTTTAAAACAACAGCTTTTTGTAAATAAAACGAGCAATCAAAAATTTTTGAAAGCGGTAACCAATAAAGAAACGTTACGAAGCGATCAAATGAATTTTATGATTAAAAAATCTGCGCCAGAAGTTGTTCAGCCGAAAATTGTTGCCGCAACTGTAAAACCAGTCGTCATGATGGCGCCTAAACCCGCTGCTGTTGCTGTTGCAACGCCTGTAGCTACGACGGTGAAGCCTCAAATAATGACGAGCTTTAACAGAGCTATTCTTGTTAATCCAGGATTAATAAAACCAATCGATGTTCCCAAACCTCAATTGGCAAAAATTTATATAAATCTAATGGATTCTATTTCTAAAACACCAATTTACAAATGTTCTATTTCTTTGAAAGGAATTGATAAAAACTGGGTGATAGAAGTGGAAACCAACGAAAATGGTTTGGCAACTGTAGATATTCCTCAGGGAAATTATACTTTAGAAACGACTATCGATGGCTATGAAAGAATTCATAAAGAAGTTAATATTCCCAATACCAATCCGGTCACTGTAAGTTATAATTTGGAACGAGAACAGGTGAAATTTACCTCTTATTTTTTAATTGGAATGGTTTGTGAAAGAATTCCTAAAACGCCGTTTTAAGTGGGTTTTAAACATTACTATAATAAAAAACGGAACCTTGTAAGTAGGGTTCCGTTTTTTGTATATAAGAGATTTTATAATTGTGTCGGGCTTTCTGGAGCTTGAATTTCACCATCTTGTTTTTTTTCTTCGATGATAATTTCAGTTGAAGGCTCTTTTACTTCAGGGATTGTGTTGGTAACAGGTTTTTCTGTTAATTCAGGGTCCCAAGCTCTTTTTCCGAATACTTCTTCAAGATCTTCTCTGAAGATTACTTCTTTTTCGAGAAGTTTATTGGCTAAAGCATCCAATTTATCTTTATTATCTGTTAAAATCTGAATCGCTCTTTCGTATTGATTTTCGATAATAGATTTTATTTCTGCATCAATTTTGGTAGCTGTTTCCTCAGAATAAGGCTTTCCAAAGTTGTATTCAGACTGGCCAGAACTGTCGTAATAAGAGATGTTTCCGATGTTTGGGCTTAGTCCGTAAATCGTAACCATTGCTTGCGCTCTTTTTGTAACCGTTTCAAGGTCAGATAAAGCACCTGTAGAAATGTTATTGAAAATTACTTGTTCTGCAGCTCTACCTCCCAAAGTTGCACACATTTCGTCTAGCATTTGTTCCGTAGTTGTCAATTGTCTTTCTTCAGGTAAATACCATGCTGCTCCTAAAGATCTTCCTCTCGGTACAATCGTTACTTTTAAAAGCGGTGAAGCGTGTTCTACTAACCAAGAAATTGTAGCGTGACCTGCTTCATGATAAGCAACTCTTCTTTTTTCTGAAGGTTTAATTGCTTTGTTTTTCTTCTCAAGACCTCCAATGATACGGTCTACAGCATCCAGGAAATCTTGTTTTGTAACTGCTTCATGGTTGTTTCTTGCAGCAATTAGTGCGGCTTCGTTACAAACATTTGCAATATCTGCACCACTGAAACCTGGAGTTTGCTTTGCTAAAAACTCTCGGTCTACCGTATCGTCTAGTTTTATTTTCTTTAAATGTACTTCAAAGATTTGTCTTCTTTCATGTAATTCTGGAAGATCTACAAAAATCGATCTGTCGAAACGTCCGGCTCTCATTAAAGCTTTATCTAAAATGTCTGCTCTATTGGTTGCAGCCATTACGATAACATTAGTGTCTGTACCGAAACCATCCATTTCTGTAAGAAGTTGGTTTAGTGTATTTTCTCTTTCGTCGTTTCCACCAGAGAAGTTATTTTTTCCTCTTGCACGTCCAATTGCATCAATTTCATCAATGAAAATAATTGCTGGAGATTTTGCTTTAGCCTGTGCAAACAGATCTCTTACTCTCGATGCTCCAACTCCTACAAACATTTCTACGAAATCTGAACCAGAAAGCGAGAAGAAAGGTACTTTTGCTTCACCGGCAACAGCTTTTGCCAATAAGGTTTTACCTGTTCCTGGAGGTCCTACTAAAAGAACACCTTTAGGGATTTTACCTCCCAATTTTGTATATTTTTCAGAGTTTTTAAGGAAGTCTACCACTTCCTGCACTTCTTCTTTTGCACCTTCAAGACCTGCAACATCTTTAAATGTTACCTGGATTCTCTCTTTTTCGTCGAAAAGTTTTGCTCTAGATTTTCCGATAGAGAAAATTTGTCCACCAGGACCGCCGCCGCTTCCCATTTTTCTGAAAAGAATGAAGTAGAATACTCCTAAAACAGCTACCCAAATAAGTACATTAATTAGAATGCCAGTTAAAGGGCTTTCGCCTTCTGCGTAATCTTTAGTGGTTGTAATTGCTACATTCTGTTTTTTTATTGCATCAAATTTTTCAAGAAAAATCTGAAGATCTCCATATTTGAGAACATAGTCTGGCTGTACAGTCATTCCCAACGAGCCAGCAAATGGGTTGTTGTCTTTTTTTTGTACAGTCTGTGTTTTTGCTTCTTTGGTTAAAAAGACATCAGCTTTTTCAGTCTGTTTGTCAATTAACACTTTCTGAATTTTTCCTGCCTGCATTTCTCTGAAGAAAGCATCTTCAGTGATTGTTTTACTGCCGCCTTCCGAGAAAAAATTGGAGGCAAAGAACAGTAAAAGTGCGATAATGGCAATAGGAAAAAACCAGTTAAATCCTTTATTGTTCATTTATTGCTTTTAAAAATTTAGAATTAATCTTCGATCTTGGTGATCACAGCGTCGCCCCAAAGCTCTTCGATATCGTAATATTCACGAACCTGCTTTTGGAAAATGTGTACTACCACAGTTACGTAGTCTACCAAAACCCACATGGCGTTTTCTGTACCTTCTACGTGCCAAGGTCTATCCTTAAGGTCGTTACGTACTTTCTTCTCGATAGCTCCGGCAAGTGCTGAAACCTGAGTGTTGGAATTTCCGCTGCATATAATAAAAGTTTCTGCTACAGAGTTTTCGATTTTAGAAAGGTCGAAAATCATTACATCTTCTCCTTTCACGTCCTGAATAGCTTCTACGATTTTATCTATTAATTGTTGTTTTTCTGTTGTGTTGCTCATTAAAAAATACTATAATCTGCAAATTTATTGTTTTTCTTTTACTTTAGACTTACTTTAGCCAACCAATTAGTCATAAATTTTTCTTAAATGGAAGACCTTTTTTATTTGGAGCACTGCTCTTCTACTAATGACGAACTCGCTTCACTTTTACTTTATCCGGAATCTAATTATATTTCGGCTTACACGTTTAATCAAACAAAAGGTCGTGGCCAATACGGTAATTCGTGGGATTCTGATGCAGGTAAAAATTTAGCATACAGTCTTGCTGTAAATTGCGCGGCTGTTAAAGTCTCTGATTTTTTATTCAATTATTATACCGCAGCTTGTGTAAGAGATTTTCTTGCCAATCTGACTGATAAAAATGTAAAGATTAAGTGGCCAAATGATATCATCATTCAAAATAAAAAAGTTTGCGGAATCCTTTTGGAGAAGAGGAAGTACAATAATCAATCTTATTTTGTGATAGGAACTGGGATTAATATTCTGCAAGAGAATTTTGAAGGTATATCTAATGCAGGGTCTATTTTAACGCAGACTTCTATTGTTTTCGATTTAAAAATTTTTGCTCAAAAGTATCATGAATTTATGGTATCAAATCTGAAGGAAATACCTTCTCATGATGTTATTTTACAAAAGTTTAATGAAAATCTTTTCCGTAAAGATGTGATTTCAGTTTTTGAAAAAGATGGCATACGACAAAATGGCATCATTCGTTTTGCAGACGAAAATGGCAAAATTCATATTGAGTTTGAAGAAGGTTACGAGGTTTTTTATCATAAAGAAATAAAACTTCTTTACTGATTCGCTCTTTTCAAATAAAGATACAAAGTAAGTGGGAAAAACGTAATATTAGGCAACCACATTGCTAAAGCGGGGGAAATTGCTTTGTTTTCTGACACTACTTTTAAAGCTTCAAAAGAAAATACAAAGACGAAAGCTAAGGAAATTCCTATTGCTAAATTGATTCCCAAACCACCCCTTTTTTTCTGTGAAGCCAATGATAGTGCTAAAAATGTAAGTAACACAATCGCAACCGGCATTGAAGTTCTTTGATGAAGTTCGTTGAGGTGAGAGTTCAAGTTGCTGTTGCCTTTTTGTCTTTCTCTGTTGATGAATTTTATAAGCTCAGGTGTTGGTTTATTTTGTCCTAAAAGTTCGTTAGGGAAAAGTTCTTCAGGAGCTTGCCCGTAGTTTTTGGTAATTTCGGAACCGTGACCTAGCTTTTCGGTGTTGTTTTTATTCACCGTTTTTTCCATGTAGGTGTTTAGAATAAATTGCTTTTTCTTGGCGTCCCACATTACATCGTTGGCTTTCAATTCGTAAATCAGTTTTCTGTTTTTATCAAAATTTTGATAGACGAAACCATAACCTCTGTTGTCTCTTTTGTTCCAAGAATTTACGAAAATGTATTCTGTTTTGCTAAGTTGGGCAGAAACAGGTGCTGTTCCGAGGATTTTTTCTTTTTTTGCCGCGTTATAAGTGTATGCTTCCAACTCATTTTTCTTCATGTTTGCCCAAGGTAAGACCAAATGATTTACCGTAAGAGAAATAAGCGCAATGAATAACGAAGTTAAAAGATAAGGTTTTGCAAACCTGTGAAAACTTGCACCACTACTGATGATGGCTACAATTTCTGTATTGTTTGCCATTCTGGAAGTGAAATAAATTACCGAAATGAAAACCAAAATAGAAAGGAAAGTAACCACCAAATTGATGATCCAGAATGGATAAAAATGAATCAAAAAATAAGTGAGATTCAGTTTTGGATCTAAGGCGGTTGCGTTTTCAATTCTGGGGATTTTCTGCTGAACATCGATTACCAATACGACAATAGACAGCAAAATAAGCATGAAACTAAAGGTTCCAAGATACTTTTTTACGATGTATTTGTCTATAATTTTCAGCATATTCTTACATGAAATTTTTTTACAGTCTTTGTCTCAAAACGGGAACAATAGAGTTCTTCCATTCGTAGAAATCTCCGGCTAAGATATGTTCTCTCGCAACTTTTACCAAATCTAAGTAAAAAGCAAGGTTGTGAATGGAAGCAATTTGCTTACCTAAATATTCTTTAGACACAAACAAATGTCTTACATAAGCTTTAGAGTATTCTCGATCAACAAAGCTTGTCCCAAATTCGTCTAGCGGAGAAAAATCTTTCTTCCACTTTTCGTTTTTAAGATTCATCACGCCGTTCCAAGTGAAAATCATGGCATTTCTGGCGTTTCTTGTAGGCATCACACAATCCATCATGTCGATTCCAAGCCCAATAGATTCCAAAATATTCCAAGGCGTTCCTACTCCCATCAAATATCTAGGTTTTTCTTTTGGAAGAATGTCTGTAACTTCATCTGTAATTCTGTACATTTCTTCTTCGGGTTCGCCTACAGATAAACCTCCGATTGCGTTTCCTTCGGCTCCTGCTTCAGCAATTACCTCTGCGGAAATTTTTCTTAAATCTGAAAATGTAGAACCTTGTACAATTGGGAAAAGTCTTTGTTTGTAACCGTAAAGTTCAGGGTTTTGCTCTGTCCAGTCGATACATCTTTTCAACCATCTGTGTGTAAGTTCCATGGAAAGCTTCGCTTGGTTGTATTCGCAAGGATAGGCAACACATTCGTCAAAAGCCATAAAGATATCTGCACCAATTTGTCTTTGGATTTCCATAGATTTTTCTGGCGAAAACATGTGGTAACTTCCATCGATGTGTGATTTGAATCTTGCTCCTTCTTCAGACATTTTTCTGCTGTCTGAAAGAGAAAATACCTGAAAACCTCCAGAATCCGTAAGAATTGGCAAATCCCAGTTCATGAATTTATGTAAACCACCTGCAGCTTGCATCACGTCCATTCCTGGACGAAGGTAAAGGTGATACGTGTTTCCCAAAATAATTTGAGCTTTAATATCGTCTTTAATTTCTCTCTGATGCACCGTTTTTACACTGGCAACAGTTCCTACCGGCATAAAAATAGGGGTTTGGATTTTTCCATGTGCGGTGTTTAGTTCTCCCGCTCTTGCTTTCCCTTGAGTGGTTTTTTCTATAGTAAAAAAATTCATGGATCTTTTTTAAAATTGATGATTTACGACAATTATCTTGCGAAAGAAGGTACGTCTAAATTAGATTTAAGCTTGTCTTTTACGTATTTATCGGCTTTTGGATCTTTTTCCAGAAGGATTTTCTGAGCCTCTTCCACAATGCCTTTCATTTTTTGGTTTACTACGTAATATTTGTAGCTTTCAACAAAATCATCGGGTTTTATGTTGTAATTTTTTAGAATAAATCGGGTTCCGCTTTCAAGATTTTTACCTTGATACATAAACGAAACTTGGTCGTTAATGGCGAGTTCTGCCATGAGCTCTGCCATGACGTCTTTATCGATAAGATTTTTAGGCTTATCGATATATTCCTTGCAGGAAAAAAGCATTAGAAAAATAAAAAAAACTGCTATTTTTTTCATAATCTGCCGATTATAGATTTCCATTTCAAATTTAAAACTCCAAAAACAGCTTCGTGTATGATGCCGCCATTCATTTTACTTTCACCTAAAATTCTGTTGGTGAAGATAATAGGAACTTCTACGATTTTAAAACCTTTTTTAAAAGTTCTGAATTTCATTTCAATTTGAAAACCGTATCCCTTTAATTTTACATTGTCTAATCCTATCTGCTCTAAAGTTTTTCTTGAGAAGCAAACAAAACCAGCTGTTGTGTCGTGAATTGGCAAACCAAGTACAAATCTCACATATTTTGAAGCAAAATAGGAGAGCAGTACTCTTCCCATTGGCCAGTTTACAACGTTTACTCCTTTAGAATAACGAGATCCAATTGCCATGTCTGCATTTTTACAGGCTTCAAAAAGTTTGGGTAAATCTTCTGGGTTGTGAGAGAAATCGGCATCCATCTCAAAAATATAATCATATTGATTTTGAAGTGCCCATTTAAAACCGTGAATGTATGCTTTTCCCAAACCGTCTTTCACTTTCCTTATCGAAATATGAAGGTTGTGGCTGTAGGTTTTCTGTAGTTCTTTCACGATGTCTGCAGTTCCGTCTGGTGAAGAATCGTCTACTACAAGGATATGAAACTC
Source organism: Chryseobacterium sp. HNCC26DJ239 (assembly GCF_057180445.1). Classification (NCBI taxonomy): domain Bacteria; kingdom Pseudomonadati; phylum Bacteroidota; class Flavobacteriia; order Flavobacteriales; family Weeksellaceae; genus Chryseobacterium; species Chryseobacterium sp. HNCC26DJ239. Next base: position 124,157 of record NZ_JBXUGJ010000004.1, on the reverse strand, counting down.
TTCTTCCAATGCAAAAACTGCGGAAATTATTTTTTCAATATTTTCCTTTTCGTTGTAGGTTGGGATGATAACGAGTTTTTTCATTTCAGTTTGCAAAGATAGTTTTTTTAGATTTTCCATTTTATACAAAATAATCTATAATTTTGCGAAAAATTTCTTTTGTTGCTATCAAAGACATTTATCGATCCTGTAAGAATCCCAGAGAATAACGACTGGGTGGTTTTCATATTAATAGGCTGCATCTTTCTTTATATATTTATGATGAATGTTATCGAGAGAGAGGCAAATCTAAAAGATTTCCTGCTGCAAAAGTACTTCGACTCTAGTAACAATCTTCCGAACTGGATTATTACATCGGTGGTTTTTGTGCTTTCTATGGCTGTTTTGGTGTCGCAGTACATCCCTTTTGTACCTAAGTTTATTGTAGAAAACCAATTGTTTGGATATCACTTTAATAAATTGGGATATACTTTGGCTGTGATTACCTGTTTTTACTTTCTAAGAACCAGTTTAAGCTTTTTATTTTATCAAAGTATCGGCGATGGTAAAAAATGGAACGTTTTTTACTTTACATCTACCAAGATGCAATTTTTGATAAGTATATTGATGATGGTTTTGTGTATTGTACATTACTATTATCCCATAGATAAGAATAAGGCTTTTAATTATTACATTGCTTTTTTCTGTTTTGTGTTCATTTTCAAGGTGTTGTTTTATATGTTTCATAAAAATAACATACTGCCTCAAAAATGGTATTATAAATTTTTGTATATTTGCACCCTCCAAATAGCACCTCTTTTGATGCTTTGGAAACTTTTATTTTTCTAATAAAACTACAAGATGAGAATAAAGTCTATATTGGTTTCTCAACCCGCGCCTAGCGAGTCTTCGCCATATTTGGAAATAGCTAAAAAGGAAAAAATTAAAATAGATTTTAGACCTTTTATACATGTGGCTGGTGTTGATAATAAGGAATTGCGTACGCAAAAAATCGATCTTACGCAATATACGGGGATTATTTTTACCAGTAAAAATGCTATAGATCATTATTTTAGATTAGCAGAAGAGCTAAGATTTAATGTACCCGATACGATGCGTTATATTTGTCAGTCTGAAGCGATAGCCAACTATCTTCAGAAGCATATTGTGTACAGAAAAAGAAAAATTAGCTTCGGCGAAAAAAACTTTGCAGATCTTGCGCCACTTTTCAAGAAATTTCCTTCAGAAAAGTATTTACTGCCATCTTCAGATGTTTTAAGTCCGGATATTCCTAGAACTTTAGATGCGGCAAATGTTGATTGGACTAGAGCGATTATGTATCGTACAGTATGTAGCGATCTTACAGATATTGCAATTAAAGAATATGATATGTTAATCTTCTTTAGCCCGCAAGGAATTAAATCTCTTCAGCAAAACTTCCCAGACTTTCAGCAAGGAGAAACAAAGATTGGTGTTTTTGGACCCACCACTTCGGCTGCTGCAGAAGAAGCTGGCTTAAAGGTCGATCTTATGGCGCCTACAAAAGAAACTCCATCAATGACGATGGCTTTGGAAAAGTACATTAAAGCACTTCATAAATAAAAAACGAAGTCTTAGAGATAAATTGGCCGTCTTTCATACGAAGAAAGATGGCTTTTTTTTAATTACATTTGAACGAAATTTAATATTGAAATTTTTTTCAAATTAAATGATTTTTAAAACAACAGAATGAAAGCTCCACAGGCAAAAAAAATAGAAAAAATACTAGAAATACACGGGGATAAAAGAACCGATAATTATTTCTGGATGAACGAAAGAGAAAATCCTGAAGTGCTGCAGTATCTTGAAGAAGAAAATGCGTACGCAGATTTTATGATGAAAGATACTGAGTCTTTGCAGGAAGAACTTTTCGAAGAAATGAAAGCACGTTACAAGAAAGATGATGAGTCTTTGCCCTATTTCTTTAATCAATATTGGTATTACGTGCGCTATGAAGACGGAAAAGAGTATCCTATTTTTTGCAGAAAACAAACCAGTTTGGATAATCCCGAAGAAATAGTACTTGATGTAAATATTTTAGCAGTAGGTTTTGATTATTTTGATGTTGGAAATGTAGCTGTTTCTCCTAACAATCAATTAGTATCGTTTTCTGTAGACAATGTAAGCAGAAGAATTTACAGTATCAATTTTAAAAATCTTCTAACGGGAGAAATTCTTCCTGATGTTATTGAAAACACAACAGGAAAAGCAGTTTGGGCAAATGATAACGAACATGTTTTTTACATCAGAAAAGACGATAGCTTAAGAGCGTTTAAAGTTTTCAGACATAAATTGGGAACAGATGCATCAGAAGATGTTTTGATTTTTCATGAAGAAGACGAAACTTTTGATGTAAATGTGTTTAAAACAAAATCTTTAGAATATATTTTTATTGCAAGTTCGAGCACCATTTCAGACGAGCACCGATTTATTCCTTCAGACAATGTTTTTGCAGATTGGAAGATTATTCAGCCAAGAATTGATGATTTAGAATATTCTGTTGAGCATTACGAAGACGAGTTTTACATCATTACCAACGCAGATGATGCTTTTAATTTTAAAATTGTAAAAACAAAAATCGATAACTGCTCAATGGAAAATTGGGTAGATGTAATCCCTCATCGTCCTGAAGTTTTGTTGGAAGGTTTTGAGATTTTCAAAAACTATCTCGTTCTTGAAGAAAGAGAAGAAGGCTTGCTTCAGATAAAAATTATCGACGAAAAAACGGGCGAAAGTTATTATTTGCCGTTTTCAGACCCAACTTATACTACTTATATTGGCGTAAACCTTGAGTTTGATACCGATGTTTTGCGTTATGGCTACACTTCGCTTACGCAGCCAAGTTCTACCTACGGATATAATATGAAAGAAAAAACGACCAAGCTTCTTAAGCAACAGGAAGTTTTGGGTGGTAAGTTTTTCCCGGAAAATTATATTTCTGAAAGAATTTGGGCAGATTCTAGAGATGGAGAAGAGAGAATTCCGATTTCTTTGGTTTATCATAAAGACACTCCGAAATCTGCAGATACGCCTTTGCTGTTGTACGGATACGGAAGTTATGGTCATACCGTAGATGCGAGCTTTTCAAATGTGCGATTATCGATTTTAGATCGAGGTTTCATTTATGCAATTGCTCATATTCGTGGAGGTGAATACTTGGGAAGAGAATGGTATGAAGACGGGAAAATGCTTGAAAAGAAAAATACTTTCTTCGATTTTATTGATGCCGGAAAATATTTAGTTGAACAAAATTATACATCACCAAAACATTTGTATGCAATGGGCGGAAGCGCAGGAGGTTTGCTTGTAGGTGCAGTGATGAATTATGAACCAGCCTTGTTCAACGGGATTGTGGCACAAGTTCCTTTTGTGGATGTGGTTACAACGATGTTAGACGAAACAATTCCTTTAACAACGGGGGAATACGACGAATGGGGAAATCCTAATGACGAAGAATATTATCATTACATGAAAGACTATTCTCCGTACGATAATGTTGAAGCTAAAAACTATCCTAATTTGTTGATTACAACAGGGTTTCATGATTCGCAAGTTCAATATTGGGAACCTGCAAAATGGACAGCAAAATTGAGGGAAGTAAAAACAGATGATAATATTTTGATTTTTAAAACCGATATGAGTGCCGGTCACGGTGGCGCAAGCGGAAGATTTGAATCTTTAAAAGAAGACGCTTTGGAGTATGCGTTTCTTTTGAAATTAGAAAAGAAAAAAAATGATTAACGAAGCAGAATACTGGCAAAAAATACAGCAATTTTTTACTGAAAATTTCGATACTGAAAAAGATGCACCAATAGAAACGTATTTATTTCTAATTGGTCTTCAAGAGCTCGGAAGTGGGCAACAAAAATATACAAAAGATGATAAAGTAAACCTTATTCATATTGCAGTTTGTAGGCTTTTGGAACCATTCGGATATTATAAATTTTCGCATTACGACGACGATGGCTATCCGCATTTTACACAACTGGAAGAGCTTCCTGAACTAAAGCCCAATGAACAGCAAATTTTAATGAAAAAGGCAATAATTCAGTACTTTCAGGATGAAGAGCTTTTGTAAAAAAAAGTTTTAAATACGGGCTAAAGTAAAAAATATTAAAATGGAGAGCAGATTGCTTTCCATTTTTTTTTGTTTCTTATCAGTTTTTAATCTAATTTTAATCTAAAATTTATAAATAAATGTTAAAATCCATAATTTTAAGATAAAATGTATAATATATCTCTTTTTATTTTGTTTATAAAGTCTTAAAATGTGTACTTTTAACATTCTTAATGGTGTTATGTGATGAATAATAAGTTTATTCCAATAATTTCGGTCTTTATGACCATCTCACTTATCGTGTTTGTAACCCTTCAGTTTTATTGGCTGAAGCGTTATTATACAGCTTTGGAGCAAGACTTTTCGAATAAAGTGTATTCCGCTATGGAGAGTTCTGCAAAAACGGTTTCAGATTTGGAGGTGAAAAAATATTTAGATCAAGATTATAAAAATTTCCGAAGTAATATTTTAGCCAATAAAGACCAACCTACTTTAACGACCATTCAGCAAGTTGAAGATTCTGGAACGCAAAGGCAGATTACCTATTCAAAAAATTTAGTAGAAAAAGTTCAGTTTCCATTATCAAAAAGTGGTGATACGCTCAACTTAACCAAGCTTTATAGCGATGATGCGTCTTACAAAATAAAGAAAGATACTACTCAGCGAGAAATTTTAACGACGGAGCTGAACCAAGATATTGAGAATGGAGATTTTACCATGAAGGAATTTGTGAAGGTAAATGGAAACAATCTTCCGATTAATAAAAGGGTAGAGCAAAAAACCTTAGATTCTGTAATATCTAAAGAGCTTAAAATGAAAGGAGTTACCGCTGAATATGGTTTTGCGGTAATGGATAAAAACGGAAAGCTAACCAAGCTGGAAACCAAAGAATACAAAGAGAAAAAGGACAATAATACCTATACCTATCCTTTGTTTACCGATAATGACGATCGTACATTGTTTACTCTTGCCGTTGTTTTTCCGAAAAAGGAAGTTTCTTTAGCAATGAACAATTGGCCAATGCTTTTGGGAACATTTCTTTCTTTGCTTACCATTTTGGGAATTTATATAATCTCCATCAACTATATGATGAGACAGAAAAAATTAGCAGAGGTAAAAACTGACTTTATTAACAACATGTCGCATGAGTTTAAAACGCCTTTAGCAACCATTTCTGTGGCTACAGATTCTTTGGCGAATGATAAAATTGCGACAAACCCAGAGAAAGTAAGATATTACTCTTCGTTGATTAAACAGGAGAATTTAAGGATGAAAAAACAGGTGGAAAACGTTCTTAATATGTCGAAACTGGAACGAAACGAAGTGAAACTTTTCCTTAAAGAAACCAATGTTCGAGAGCTTATTCAGGCTACAACAGAATCATTTAACTTAATTGTAGCCCAAAGAAATGGAGTAATTACTGAAGAATTTAACGCTACAAAATATATTTTTAAAATAGATGAATTCCACATTTCTAATATGCTTGTAAACCTTTTAGATAATGCCAATAAATACTCTCCGGAATCACCAGAAATTTCAGTAAAAACAAGAAACGAAGGCAATTGGTATGTGATTGAAGTTGCAGACAAAGGAATGGGAATGGAAACCCAAAATAAAACAAAGATTTTTGAAAAGTTCTTTAGAGAAGAAACAGGAAATATCCACAATGTAAAAGGACAAGGTCTTGGTTTATCTTACGTGAAGAAAATCGTAGAGCTGCACAAAGGACAAATTATTGTAGACTCGCACAAAGGAAACGGAAGTACCTTTATCATTAAACTTCCAATGGTTTAGACAAATAATTATTACATAAAAAAAACAAAAGAACGATATGAGCAACAGAATATTATTAGTAGAAGACGACCAAAGTTTTGGCGCAGTACTAAAAGATTACCTTACCATCAATAACTTTGAGGTCACTTTGGCTACAGACGGAGAGCAAGGTTTGAAAGAATTTACAGAAAACGAATTCGATATTTGTATTTTCGATGTCATGATGCCTAAAAAAGATGGTTTCTCTTTAGCAGAAGACGTAAAAAAGATTGATAAAAACACGCCAATTATTTTCCTTACCGCAAGAAACATGCGTGAAGATATCTTGAAAGGATACCAATTGGGAGCAGACGATTATATTACAAAACCTTTCGATACAGAATTGCTTTTGTATAAAATTAAAGCTATTCTTCAGAGAAGTTCTACATTGGAAAACGAAGAGCAGGAACAGTTCAAAATCAGTAATATCTTCTTCGATTCTATGCTTAGACAGCTTAGAGTAGGAGATAACGAATACAAACTTTCACCAAAAGAAAATGAATTGTTGAAGTTGCTTTGCCTTCACAGAAACGATTTCATGCCGAGAGATTTGGCGCTTAGAAAAATCTGGAAAAAAGAAAACTACTTTACAGCAAGAAGTATGGATGTTTACATCGCAAAACTTCGTAAGCTTTTGAAGGATGATGAAGGTTTGGAAATCATCAATGTACACGGTGAAGGTTTCAGGCTTCTAGTGAAAAACTAACAAAACTAATATGGAACTTTAGTTTAAAATTGGCAAAACATTTCAAAATGTTTTGCTAATTTTGTTTTTTACAATAAGTTTTTAATGTGAAATTGCTATTAATTACTTTGGAACACAAATTTCTCCCAATTTGTAGCGATTATACAAGATAAAAAAGTAGATACTACCTATGAAAAATATATTTTTAGGATTTGTTGCAGCATCCTTAATCGCTGTTTCTTGTAAAAAAGACGAAAAACCAACGTATATTACCGACGAAAACGGTGTTCAACAAACTACACAGTTCAATAACGCTCCCAAAGCATCTTTGATGAATCAAGCTGGAGTTTCTACAAATACAGCGAATAATGTTCCGGCGGGAATGCAGCAAATTTCTGCTCCTCCAGGAATGATGAATCCTGCACACGGGCAACCTGGTCACAGATGTGATATTCCGGTAGGACAGCCGCTAAATGGGCAACCTGCGCAAACACAACAAGCAAGTGCACAAAATATCAATGTTAATTCTGGTCAAACCGTTACGATAGACCCAAATTCAGTGAGTCCCGGTAAAATTGTTGTAGACCAAAACGGAAAGCAAGTAAAAACCGCTCCCGGAATGAATCCTCCACACGGGCAACCTGGTCACCGATGCGATATTCCTGTTGGTCAGCCTTTAAATAGTAAACCTGCTGCAGCTCCTCAAGCTGTGGCTCAAAATACTCCACCTGTACAGAATGTTCAACCGGTGCAAGCGCCACAACCCGCTCCAACCGGACCAAAACCTGCCACAAACCCAGCTCACGGAGAACCTTGGCATGATTGCGGTAAAGCAGTGGGAGCGCCGTTGTAGATTTTTTTTTAAGTTAATATGTATTTTACGGCTAAAATATAGTTTATATTCTTTTAGGCTATGTTTTAGCAGTAATTTTATTAACTTTGCACCGTGAAACCCATTCAGATTCTATTAATTATCTTTTGTTTAGGAATTTTCTTGATTCCTAAAGATAATTTTTATGCTCAGGTTTCTGAAAGCAACTGTTGTCAAACAGAATCAAAAATGAAATCATGTTGTGATAAAAAGCAAAATGAGAATCACGATTCTAAAGACAGCAAAAAAGACCACAAATCTTGCAACGACAATTGCTGCTCCACATGCAGTGTTTGTCATACTTTTGTAGAAAATTCTTTCGCAAAAAACAACTTCTGGGAAATCCCAACTTTTGAAAGCATTTCAAAATTCCAATTTGAATATGCTGATCCTTTTATTCCAAACAGTTTACAAGAAATTTGGCAACCGCCAAAGCTTGGATAATTTTTAAATGTAGTAATGTATCAGTGTAACAGTTTACCAATAAATGTTATGCTGTATCATTTTAAGCAATTACGTTAATTTAATTATCTAAATTTTTAAACAAAATGAAATTATATATTTCCAGAGTTTTTCTGGGTTTATTCCTCTTATCTTCAATTTTTTTATCAGCTCAAAATCTATCAAAAAGCCAGTTTAAAGTAAAAGGAAACTGCGATATGTGTAAAAACAGGATAGAATCTACCGCCAAAAAAGCAGGAGCAAAAACAGCAGTTTATTCTATTGATTTGCAGACGTTAACAGTTGAAACGGAAGGTAATCTGTCTTCAGACGATATTTTAAAAAAGCTTGCAGAAGTTGGTCACGACAACGAAAAATACCGAGCAAAAGACAATGTCTATAAAAATCTTCCAGGATGCTGTCATTATGAACGTGATGCTGCCGTTTTAGCTGTTTCAAACGAAGGGGGAGTTAAAGAAAAGAACGAATTTTTTGTAAAAGGAAATTGCGGTTCTTGTAAAGCAAGAATCGAGAAAGCAGCAAAAGACGCGGGTGCAGATTTCGCGGAATGGGATGCTGAAAAACAAACTGTTCAACTTCAATTTGATGAAAGTAAAACTTCAGCCGATAAAATTTTACTTAAAATTGCTGAGGTTGGCCACGACAACGAAAAGTACAAAACAACAGACAAGGTCTACAGCCAATTGCCCGGTTGTTGCTTGTACGACCGTGATGCAGCTTTTGGAGAAGCAAATCCAAAAGTTCATAGTGACGAAACAGAAAAACACGATCATCATTCTGAAGGTGAAACTGGGGAAGATGAGGAAAAGCACCACAAAGAAAATACTATTCAAGGAGTAAGCATTACTGCGACAAAGGCGGCAACTTCTTTAAACAAAAAAGAAGCGGGACTTACTTTTAACATTGATAAAAAGGAGCTTTTGAAAGCTGCTTGTTGTAATTTATCAGAAAGTTTCGAAACGAATGCAACGGTAGATGTTTCTTTCAGCAATGCGGTTACGGGAACAAAACAGCTTAAAATGTTGGGTTTAGACCAAAAATATACAAGTCTTACTCAAGAACTTTTGCCGCAAATACGTGGTCTAGCTTCGGCGTATGGTCTTAATTTTATTCCTGGTCGTTGGATAGAAAGTATTCAATTAACGAAAGGAGGAAGTACCGTTACGAATGGCTACGAAAGCATCACCGGACAAATTAATACAGAATTGCTTAAAAACGCAGAAAAACCGGAAACTTCTTTAAATCTTTTCGCAGATTTTAATGGTAGAGCAGAAGCAAATATTACGCATGTTGCTCCAATTAACGAACATTGGTCACAAACTTTTCTCCTTCACGGAAACGGAACTTTTGGTGATACCGACATGAATGAAGATACTTTTCTTGATAGACCAAAAGGAACGCAGTTAAATGCAGCTTATTTGTTGAATTATAATGATTTAGAGCGTTCTGGTTTAGGTTCGCATTTCGGAATTAATTTTGTTAAAGATGAAAGAACTTCCGGACAAATAGGTTTCGATAAAAGACTTCCTCAAAGCGAGCAATCGCTATACGGAGTTGGAATTGATATTTCTAGATTTCAGGTTTGGAACAAAACAGGCTACGTTTTTAAGGGAAAACCTTACCAAAGTTTAGGTTGGATGAACCAATATGTGTATCATCAGCAAGACAGTTTTTTTGGCTTAAGAAATTACTCTGGGAAACAGCAAACCTATTATTCAAACTTAATTTTTGAAAGCATCATCGGAAATACCAATCATAAATACAAAGCTGGAGCAAGTTTTATGTATGATGGGTATCAAGAAAAATATTTAACGGATAATTTTAGCAGAAATGAAATTGTTCCCGGTGCTTTTGCAGAATATACTTTAACGGGAGCAAAATATACTTTAGTTACGGGTGCGCGTGTAGATTTTCATAATTTGGCAGGAACACAGTTTACACCAAGAATGAATTTTAAATATGATTTCACACCCAAAACTATTTTAAGACTTTCTGCAGGGCGTGGTTTTAGAACCGCGAATGTTTTTGCTGAAAATCAACAGTATTTTGCGTCAAATAGAACCATTCAAGTGATGCAAAATGGAGGTGATATTTATGGTCTAAAGCCAGAGATTGCTTGGAATTACGGCGCAAGTTTACAGCAAGAATTCAAACTTTTCGGAAGGAAATCTACGATTATTGCAGATTTTTTCAGAACAGATTTCCAAGACCAGGTTTTGGTAGATTTAGACCGTTCTCCACAGCAGCTTACGTTTTATAACCTAGATGGAAAATCTTTTGCGAGTTCTTTCCAAACTCAGTTTGATTTTAGTCCGTTTAAAAACTTCGAAGTTCGTTTGGCATACAAATACTACGATGTACAAGCCGATTATGTGGATGGCAGAAGAGAAGTGCCCTTTATGGCAAAGCAAAGAGGTTTTGTGAATTTAGCGTATGCAACCAACAAAAATAAAAACGAAGGTTTTTGGAGTTTCGACACTACTTTAAATATGGTTGGAAAACAAAGATTACCGAATACAAATTCAAACCCTGCCGAATTTCAGTTGCCAATGTATTCAAACTCTTATGCAGTGTTGAATGCGCAAATTGCTAGAAATTTCAATAAAAAAATCAGAGCGTATGTAGGTGGAGAAAACCTTACATCGTATTATCAAGAACATGCAATCGTAGATTTTAAAAATCCTTTCGGAAATTATTTTGATGGCGGAATGGTTTATGCACCGATTATGAAAGCTAATTTTTATGTAGGTTTAGATGTAAGTTTCTAATCAATAGGAACGGGCTTTAGCCCGTTTTTTTTTGATTCAATATTTGGGCTTTAGCCAAACTATATTGTTTATTCAGAACTTGCAATTGTTGTTATTGTTTTCTTAAACTGTAATTTTAAAAGTTCATGGTTTCATTTTTGTATCTTTAATTTAATTTTTAACATCAAATATTTTAATATGAAACGCAACGCAACCGCCGTTTGGAATGGCACCGTAAAAGAAGGAAAAGGACACATCACAACACAAAGCACAACTTTGAATCAAACGCAATATTCTTTTGGAAGCCGTTTTGAAGATGGAGTAGGAACCAATCCGGAAGAGCTTTTAGCTGCAGCGCACGCCGGATGTTTTACAATGAAACTGAGCGCAGAATTATCTCAAGCAGGTTTTACGCCTGAAGAATTGACAACAAAATCCGTCATTACATTAGATCCACAATTGGGAAAAATTACAAAGTCGGAACTTACTTTAACGGCAAAAATTCCGGGTATCTCAGAAGAAGACTTTCAAAAGTTTGCAAAAATCGCCGAAGAAGGTTGTCCTGTAAGCCAGGCTTTTAGCTTTGAAATTACTTTGAATGCAACCTTGGTTAATTAATGAGATAAGATAAAGTTAAATTTACATCAATAGAACGGGCTAAAGCCCGTTTTTTTCTTTTGTAGAAAGCTAAATTGGCTTTAGCCAAAGCATATTCAGTATTGTTAATAAATTAAATATACCAATCGGTATAATTTTATATCTTTGCATTCGAATTTGAATCTAAATAATGTCAAAAGCCGAAAAGACGAGACAGTTTATTATAGAAAAAACAGCTTCTTTGTTCAATAGCAAAGGGTATATGGCTACGTCTTTAAGTGATATTACTGAAGCAACTGGTTTAACCAAAGGAAGTATTTACGGAAACTTTGCCAACAAAGATGAGGTGGCTTTGGAAGTTTACAAATACAATTCCGGGATTTTAAAAAGGAATCTTCGGCGGTCTTTTGGAGACGAATTTCCGACAGTTGTACATAAACTTCATGCTTTTGTGGCGTTTTACAGAAAAAATTGGGAGTTTGTGTTTTTTAACGGAGGTTGTCCTTTGATGAATGCGGCGACAGAAGCGGATGATACTTTTCCGATGCTTAAAAATCAGGTGAAACAGTCTTTTGAAGATTGGATTTCAACAATTTCTTGTTTAATTCAGGAAGGACAAAAAAATGGCGAGCTGAATTCTAGCGTTAATGCAGAAGAATATGCCTCATTGTTTATCATGTTGATTGAAGGAGGAATTCTCCTTTCAAAAACTACAGGAAATGAATGCTTTTTGAACCAGGCTTTAGACCAAATTCAAATTAAAATAGATAATGAACTAAAAAAATAATACTTAGAAGATGAATAAATTACAAGTATTACAAACCTTTATCGGGAAAGAATTCAGCGCCTCGCCTTCACCGTTTATGAAATGGCTCAATCCGATTGTTGTATCGGCAGAAGAAGGGAAGATTCAATTTCAGTACACCGTTCGCGAAGAATGGCTTAATCCGATGGGGAATCTTCATGGCGGAGTAACGGCGGCAATTATCGACGACGTTATTGGAGCCACCATGTTTTCGCTAAACGAAGACAGTTTTATCGTAACGATCAACAACAGCATAGATTATTTTTCAGCTGCAAAAGAGCATGATCAGATTGTAGCAGAAACCAAAATTATAAAAAGAGGAAAGCAATTCGTAAACGCAGAATGCGAAATCTGGAACGCAGACAAATCCAGATTGATTGCAAGAGGAACCTCAAATCTATTTAAAATTAATAGCTAAAATTACAATGAAAAGAGTTGTTATTACAGGAATGGGCGCGGTGACGCCTTTAGGAAACAATGTAGAAGAATTCTGGCAAAATAGCGTCAACGGAAAAAGCGGAGCAGGATTAATTACCCATTTCGACACAGAAAAATTTAAAGTACATTTCGCCAACGAAGTAAAAAACTTCGACCCAAAAGTATATTTAAACCACAACGAAATTAAAAGAAGTGACCTCTTCACCCAGTATGCGATGTACGCTTCTGCAGAAGCTTTGCAAGATTCTGGTTTAGATTTAGAAAATATGGATCCTTTTGATACCGGCGTAATATGGGGAACCGGGCAAGGAGGTATGTGGACCTTCGAATCTGAAGTAATGGAATTTGCTCACGGCGATGGAACACCTCGTTTTAACCCATTTTTCGTGCCTAAATTTATTGCAAATATGGCTTCAGGAATGATTTCGATGAAGTTTGGTTTGCAGGGAATTAATTATACCACAATTTCTGCATGTGCAACAGGAAACACTGCGTTGATGGATGCCTTTAATTACATTCGTTTAGGAAAAGCAAAAGCCATTGTAAGTGGTGGTTCTGAAGCCGCAATTACACCCGCTTCCGTCGGCGGTTTCTCGATTATGAAAGCCATGTCTACAAGAAATGATGATTTTGCTACGGCAAGTCGTCCTTATGATGCCGATAGAGATGGTTTTGTGATGGGAGAAGGAGCCGGAGCTTTAGTTTTAGAAGAATATGAACACGCCAAAGCTAGAGGTGCAAAAATCTACGCAGAATTGGCTGGTGCAGCGATGACGGCAGATGCGTATCACATGACGGCGCCGCATCCCGATGGAGTAGGAGCCATTAAGGCAATGCAATTGGCTTTGGACGAAGCAGGAGCCAATATTGAAGATGTAGATTATCTGAATCCGCATGCGACATCTACGCCTTTGGGAGATTTAATTGAGCTGAGAGGAATCAGCAAGTTATTTAAAGGCAGTAAAAACCTAGACATCAGTGCAACCAAATCGATGACGGGGCATTTGTTGGGTGCAGCAGGAGCGGCAGAAGCTATTCTTTCAGTAAAAGCAATTGAAAAAGGAATCATTCCACCAACGATAAACCTACACCGTTTAGACGAAAATATTCCAACGGATGTAAACATCATCTTTGGAGAAGCTAAAGAGAAAAATATTAATGTGGCACTAAGCAACGCCTTCGGTTTCGGAGGGCATAATGCAACTTTGGTGTTTAAGAAGATTTAATCGTCATTGCGAACGTAGCGAAACAATCTGTTGAAAGTAACGTCATTGCGAACGAAGTGAAGCAATCTATTGAACTTGGGTAATAACTTTTCAATAGATTGCTTCGTCGTTTCTTGTCGCAATGACAATTTCTACAATCTTGTTTGTAATAAAATGAATTTCCGTGAAAGGACAAACACCCCTGTTTGCAATAAAATGATTTTTTGGGAAAGGACAAACACCCTTGTTTGTAATAAAATGAATTTCCGTGAAAGGACAAACACCCCTGTTTGCAATAAAATGACTTTTTGGGAAAGGACAAATACCTCTGTTTTAATTCAATGTAAAATGTATTTTATTACAAACAACGTTGTTTGTGATTAATGTAAAATTGCAGAAAGGACAAACAGGGGTGTTTTAATTCAATGTAAAATGTATTTTATTACAAACATCGTTGTTTGTGATTAAAGTTAAATTGCAGAAAGGGCAAACAGGGGTGTTTTAAATCAATGTAAAAATGCAGAGAGGAGAAACACCCTTGTTTGTAATGAAATATTTTTTTTTGCTAATAAGGCAAACCATAAAAATCATTGAGGGATGAATTGTATATTTAGGAGGAGAAGAATATGCTCGATAAATCGTACTTGTATATAATTGGGTGTTGTCTACAACCAATAAAGACGACATTTAAATACAAAAATTTATACTATTGGAACAAAAAACCCAAAAAATAAAGCAATTGACAGACCTTCTTTTAGAAAAATATGGCTCAGAGAATATCATAGTAACGGACTATTGGGATGCCGACAACACAGCAATTGGACTTGCAGACAAAACAAAAAAATATACTGTTTACATTACTGATAATGGCAATTCCAACAATATGTTTTTTATTTCGCTTGAAAACCCACCGACAAGAGATGACTTTCCTTATACACCCGGAGATGACTTTGACAATTTATCCGCAGAAGAAGTTGAAGAAATTCTAATCAAACATTTAAAAATCATAGAATGACAAACACTCTAATAAAAAGGTAAAGCCTAAAACCAAACCTTGTCAAGGTTACAATAAATACTGTGATTAACCTTGACAAGGTTTACAATAGAAAAGCAGTCTGTTCGAAGATTGCTTGGTCATTCCTACGAATGTAAGGAAATCTTACTCGCAAAGATTGGGTTTAATGACAAGTCGCCGGGTTATGTTTGTGATTGGGGTCTGTGTTGTGACAATTAATGTCGTGTTCGGGAGATACTTTCATTGCTGCTTTTGGGGGAGAGATGTAAGGAATCCCAAGTTCTAGACCTCTTAGAATAAACAATCCACCCAGTAAAATCATTACAACGGGAACGAATTTTAAGATTTTAATTCTAAATGCTTGATTCATTAAGTTTCCAACCAAGACCACGGTAAACATAAAAGGCAATGTTCCCAAACCGAAAATCGCCATAAAACTTGCGCCTTGCCAAATGCCACCACTGGCTAAACTTGCGGTGAGTGCCATGTAAACCATTCCGCAAGGAAGAAATCCGTTAAGAATTCCTGTCGTGAATCTGGAGCGATAATCTGCTTTTTGTAAAAGTTTACCAAGATTTGATTTTACTTTAAAGAGAAATTTAGAAATAAAAGGAAGTCGAGACGCAAAATCTTTTCCACCAAAGGAAAATAACGCCATGATGATAAGCAAAACTCCTACACCAATGGTAAGATATCTTTGGAATCCCGCAAACTCAAAACCTTCGCCAATAATTCCTAATAAAGCTCCTAAAAGCGAGTATGTTAATATTCTCCCAAATTGATAGGTGAGATTTTGTAAGTAATAATTGGTTGCTTGTTTTTTGCTTAAACCCATTGAAAGCGCAATGGGACCACACATACCTATGCAATGAAAGCCCGACGCAAAGCCGAGCCCCAATGCAGATATGATAAGGGTTATTTCCATATTACATCGTAATCTATTCTGTACTCTGTATTGTTTTTAACCCATGAAAGTCTAAGTGTATAATTGCCCATTTTTAGGACACTTGCAGGTATTGTAAAAGATTTTTGAACATCTAGAACAACATCTTTTTTGATGTCTAAATTTTGATCATCTGTTCGGTTTAGAACAAATTTTACTTTAGCATTTCCGTTGTTGTAATCTGCAGGAAATTTAATGGTAATTCCTTTAGAACTTTGGCTGTAGATGGGTTTGTTTACCAATTCGTCGGCACGTTTTTTAGCATCGATTACGTCTTGATACTGAAGCTCTTCTTCATAGTAATTATCGGTTACCATTTCAGAATTTTTCTGTCCGTTCGGAAAAAGAAAAAGCATAGAAAGTATAAATGCAATGAATGCGAATAATGCGATAACTACGCCATGTCCCCAACTTAGATTTTTCATTTTTAAATTTTAAAATTGTAGTTTAAAAGGTCCTTCAAAATAGGTTTGATACGAGTCTATTAGCTTTCCTTTCATGTCATAAACACCAATCGTGATGTTTTGTTTTGAAAGTTTAATATCCTTTTCTGGAAAGCTGATGTTGATGGTTCCTTTTGAAATTTTGTCTCTTTCTATCACTATTTTGCTTGATCCGCTGTAGGTAACTTCTGCATGAGCAGGTGAAATTACTTTAATTGTAACCGTTTTTTTATCATTCGTTTTATTAAGGAACGTGTAATTGTAGGTATTGCTTATTTTTCCGTCTCTTACGAAGAAAGTACTTCCTGCAGGTTTGATGAATTTAGCTTCCATATCGCCTCTGTTGTACAATAGAAAGCCTAAAAATCCTACTAAGAAAACTAGAATTAAGGCAAAGCCTTTCATTCTTCCGGTAAATTTGAACTCTGTACGGTTTTCGATTTCGTTTTCAGAAGCGTAGCGAATTAATCCTTTCGGAAGCCCTACTTTTTCCATTACCTCGTCGCAGGCGTCGATACAAGCGGTACAGTTTACGCATTCTAATTGCTGTCCGTCGCGAATATCAATTCCTGTTGGGCAAACGACAACGCACTGGTTACAATCGATACAGTCTCCTTTTCCAGCAACGGTTCTGTCTTCCCCTTTTCTCCATTTGGAACGGTTTTCCCCTCTTTTGAAATCGTAAAATACGTTGATGGTGTCTTTATCGATTAAAACTCCTTGAAGTCTTCCGTAAGGACAAACCAAGGTACAAACTTGTTCTCTGAACCAGGCAAAAACAAAGTAAAATGCAGCCGTAAAGAGTATCATCACCACAAAGTTGGTTAAATTCTCGAAAGGGCCTTGTGAAACAATATTTATAACTTCTTCGTAGCCCACAATGTACATAAACATGATGTGAGTAATTATTAAAGAAATTAGAATGTAAATAGACCACTTAAGAGATCTTTTCATTATTTTTTCGCTGTTCCATTCTTGTTTTGCAAGTTTCATTTGCTTATTACGATCTCCATCGATAGCGTATTCTATTTTTCTGAAAATCATTTCCAAAAAAATCGTTTGTGGACAAATCCATCCACAGAATATTCTTCCGAAAGCAATAGTAAATACAATAATGAATATAAGTGAAGCAATGGCTCCTAAAGTAAGAATAAAGAAGTCTTGCGGATAAAATGGTTGCCCGAAGATGAAGAACTCTCTGTCTATAACATTGAATAATAGGAGTGGGTTTCCATTTATTTTTATAAAGGGAATCGCAAAATATACAATAAGTAATAAGTAGCTTACAATATTTCTATAGTTGGTATATTTTCCTTTAGGCTTTCTGGGAAAAACCCATTTCCTTTTACCAGACTGCTCCATAGTACCTATGGAGTCTCTGTAAGTTTCGGGATCTAAAACCTGTCCTTGTCCGCCTCTTGCATCTTCTGTGTTTGCCATTTGCTCTATGTTTTAAAAAAGAAAAAACATAATCTGTTATTTTATTTAAGGTTTTAAATTAATAACAAATTATGTTTCATTTTATATTTTAGTTAATTACGTTTTACTGTTTTTCCCAATTAGCTTCTTTACCGTAAGGAGGCGCTCCGCCTTCTTGTACTGTAATTGGCTTTTTCATTTGGTTTATAGAATAAACGTAAGCTGCAACATTTTGAATATCGTTTCCAGTAAGAACACCATTCTTACCCCAAGCTTGCATCGCTGTACCTGTAACTCCATTTTCAACTACATGGAATACGTTTTTGAATAGTTTCTTTTCAGGTTGGTTGTTCCAGAAGTTATCAGTAAGGTTAGGACCAATACCTCCTCTACCACCATCTGAGTGACAAGATACACAGTTTGTTTTGAAAACTTCTTCCCCTGCAGCAATGTTGTCTTCAGAAAACTCGGCGTTTTCGATCGTTACCGGAGGTTGGTCTGCCAAGTATTTAGCTACGCTAGCTTCTTGTTCTTTATATTCGATTTCGTACTCTTTAATAGGACTTGCAAAATCTGTGAAAGCATATGCGGCAATGTATAGTACACAGAATGCAGTTCCGAACCAGAATAAACCAAGCCACCATTTTGGAAGAGCATTGTCTAGCTCCATAATTCCATCGAAACCGTGGTCAATAAGAATATCTTTTTCTTCTGTATCTGATTGCTTTTTGAAAGCTGCTGCATATAATCTTTTGAAATAAGGAATTCTTTTTTCAGCAAGATAAGCTGCCTTTTCTTCAGCAGAAAGTTTTTTAAACTTGTTATTCTCAATTAAATCACCAATTGCACTGTGAATGTAAGCCATAATAGCACCAATTACTACAGTACCCCAAAAATATGGTGAACTAAAGAAAGAATAACTCTGTACAAACAGATAATAAAAAATAGTAAGTAGTACTACAATTATAAGAATATTTACGAAAACCGGGGTTCTTTGTTTCATAATAAATTGTTTAATTTTTTAAATTAAAATCATCCTGATCATCATCTAACGGGGCATGTTCTTCCTCGTTGTAATATTTTTTCGGCTTACTAAAAACGTAAATTATAAGTGAGACGAAAAACAGAATAAAAAGAATCAAAGCCAATGTTTGATAAAAACCTGCATTTTCCGTATTGGATAAGATGTCTTTAAAATTCTGAGGAATCATTTAAAATTTTAAGTTTTAGTTATTACTTGCTGTTTTTACTTCTGTCGTTTTAATATCGGTACCTAATCTTTGTAGATAAGAGATTAAAGCTACGATTTCTTTTTTCTCTAATTCTCCTTTTGGTTTTTTAGCGTACTGATCTTTAACATCTGCAGCTTCACTATAAATATCTTTTACAATTTTTGCTGCTTGGTTGTCTGCCCATTTATCAGCTGAATCAATTTGTGCTTTAGTGTAAGGTACATCAAAAGCATTCTTCATCAACTTCATTTTATCAACCATTTTAGATCTGTCTAAATCGTTAGCGATTAACCAAGGGTAACGAGGCATGATAGAACCTGCTGAAGTTTGTCTTGGGTTGTACATGTGTTTGTAATGCCAAGAACTAGGGTTTTTACCACCTTCTCTATGCAAATCTGGCCCTGTTCTTTTAGATCCCCAAAGGAAAGGTCTGTCGTAAACAAACTCTCCAGCTTTAGAGTACTGTCCGTTTTTACCGTTGAATCTTACAATCTCGTCTCTAAATGGTCTTACCATTTGAGAATGGCAAGCATTACAACCTTCTCTGATGTATAAATCTCTACCTTCTAATTCTAGTGGTGAATAAGGCTTCACCGCTGAAATTGTAGGTACACTTTTCTTTAAAGATAACGTTGGTACAATTTCTACCATAGAACCAATTGAAATGGTTAATAATGATAAAATTCCCATAAGAACCGGAGTTCTTTCTAACCAAAGGTGAGTACCTTCTCCTTCTTTTCTTTGTTTGCTGATGTTTGCCAATGCAGGTGCTTCTGCAGGAACATCTTTTTGGAAAGAACCAGCCTTAATCGTTTTGTAAGCATTATAAACCATTAGTAATGCTCCAGAAAGATAAAACAAACCTCCTACAAATCTTAATTTAAAGAAAGGAATAATTGCTGTTACAGTATCTAACCAGTTTTTGTAAAGTAAAGTACCATCTGGGTTAAACTGCTTCCACATCAAACCTTGAGTGAAACCAGAAATATACATAGGAACTGCATAGAAAATAATCCCTAAAGTTCCTAACCAGAAATGCCAGTTAGCTAATTTTGTAGAATATAATTTTGTTCTCCAAAGAACAGGAATCAAATAGTAAATAACACCAAATGCCATAAAACCATTCCATCCTAAAGCTCCTAAGTGAACGTGCCCAATAACCCAGTCTGTAAAGTGACCAATTTTATTGATGTTCTTAGTAGCCAAAAGCGGTCCTTCAAAAGTTGCCATACCATAACAAGTAACGGCTACTACGAAGAATTTCAAGATTGGGTTTTCTCTTACTTTATCCCAAGCTCCTCTTAGTGTAAGAAGCCCATTCAACATTCCTCCCCAAGATGGTGCAATCAACATGATAGAGAAACCAGTTCCCACTGCTTGTGCCCACGCTGGTAAAGCTGTATACTGAAGGTGGTGAGGACCAGCCCAAATGTATACGAAAATCAATGACCAGAAGTGAATGATTGATAATTTATATGAGAATACCGGTCTGTCTGCTGCTTTCGGTAAGAAATAATACATCAAACCAAGAACCGGAGTTGTTAATACGAATGCTACTGCATTGTGACCATACCACCATTGTACAATAGCGTCTTTTGCACCTGCGTAAGCTGAATAAGATTTCCATCCCGCAAAAGATAAAGGAACCTCAAGGTTGTTGAAAATGTGAAGCATAGCTACTGCTACCCAAGTTCCAATGTAGAACCAAATTGCTACATAAAGGTGTCTTACTCTTCTCTTAGCGATAGTTGCAAACATGTTGATACCGAAGACAACCCAAGAGAAAGTAATTAAAATATCAATTGGCCATTCGTGTTCTGCATACTCTTTTGAAGTATTAATACCCATTAAGAATGTAATTACCACACTTACAATCATAATCTGCCAAGACCAGAAATGAATCCAAGATAATGTGTCGCTGTACATTCTTGTTTTTAAAAGTCTTTGCAATGAGTAATAAACACCTACATAAACGATGTTACAAACGAATGCAAAGATTACAGAACTAGTATGCAACATTCTTATTCGCCCAAAACCGAATGCTCCTTGTGTGTTAATCAAACCTGTAATGTGGTTTGATGCTAAACTTTTGATCGAAGGATCATCTGTTCCGAAGAAAAATTCCGGAAGCTCAGGGTAGAAAAGCATTAATGCCGCTGTAAGCCCAAACAAAAACCCTACGATACCAAATACTATGGTTGCGTACAGGAATGCCCGAACAATACTGTTGTCATAACTAAACTTTTGTGTCTCCATATTTTAACTATTCACTTTTTTCTTTATTATTTTCTCTTAAATTTTCGGGTTTTCTTTCTCCTGTTTCGCTTTTTTTCTCTTTAATCTCCTCAGAATCAAAAAGAATACGTACAGCAGGAGATTCATCGTCCTCAAATTGTCCTTTTCTGGCAAAAATTATAAAAACTACCAGGAAAACAGCAGCTAAAGAAACGCTGCAAAGGATCATTAAGTATAGAATATCCATTTGCCAACAAAATTAACCCTTTTTCGGGGTTCAAATTTAAGGAAAAATAATGAGATTAATCACGAAAACCGGGCTTTGGCTAATTTAAAACTAATCTAAATAAGCCTTTTTAACGCTGCTTTTTAAAGTATTTCCTACCCAGAATCCATGTAGAAATGGTGGTGAAGGTTACAACAGTTATCGAGCTTATCGGCATCAAAATTGCTGCGAAAAGCGGATGCATGTGTCCGGTTACAGCGTAGCTTAAACCTACAATATTGTAAAGAAAACTAATGATAAAGGTGATTTTTACAATCGTAATCGAGCCTTTTGCGACGTTTAAGTATTTGTCTAAATCTACCACTTTTTCACCATTCATAATCACGTCAGAAGAAGGAGTGAAGCTATTGGAGTCGTCTGAAATAGCAATTCCAACGTTGCTTTGTTTCAAAGCTCCGGCGTCGTTCAAGCCATCGCCAAGCATCGCGACTTTATGATGATTGTCTTGAAGGTTTTTAATGAAATTCAGTTTGTCTTCCGGACTTTGGTTGAATGCTAAACCGCTGTTCTTCGGGATTAAATTTTTCAAATGTTCTTCCTCAGAAGAATTGTCTCCACTTAAAATGTAAATTTTGTAAAGATTCAGCTTTGAAAATAAGTTTTTAAGATTTTCTCGGTATTCGTTTTTGAAAACAAATTTCCCAAGAAACTCTCCATTTTTGCTAACGTAAACAGCGGTTTCAAGATTTTTAGGTTCTTTGTTGTTGTATTTTGCAGAGCCTATTTTATATGAATTTCCACGAACGTTCGCTTCGTAACCCTTCCCAGAAATTTCTGTGAAATTTTCTACAGGATAATACTCATCTTTGGCTTCTAAAAATTCATACAAAGATTTAGATAAAGGATGGTTTGAGTTTTTTAGTAATGATTTGATATTCAGTAAATCAAATTCATAAATTTCTTCACCATCGTATTTGATGTTTGATTTTTTTCTTTGGGTAATCGTTCCGGTTTTATCAAAAACAATCGTGTCGAGTTTAGAGATTTTCTCAATCGTTAAAGTATCTTTTACGTAGAATTTATTTCGACCTAAAATTCTCATAATATGCCCAAAAGTAAACGGAGCAGAAAGTGCCAAAGCACACGGACAAGCAATAATTAAAATCGCAGAAATTACTTGGAACATTTTTTCTAAATCTACCGTTGCCCAATAAATTCCGGAAATTAAGGCAATTCCTAAAATGATAAAAGTAAAGTATTTGCTAATGTTATTCGTAAGTGTGTCTAAACCTGTTTCGTGCTTTTTGAAAGCTTCTTTGTTCCAAAGTTGGGTAAGGTAACTTTGGTCTACATTTTTTATTACTTCAAGCTCTAAAACAGACCCGATTTGTTTTCCTCCTGCGAAAATTTTATCTCCGGGTTGCTTTGCAATGGTTGCGCTTTCGCCGGTAATAAAACTGTTGTCGATATTTCCTTCACCATTAATTAAAATAGCATCTACAGGAATAATTTCTTGGTTTCTTACCAAAATTCTGTCTCCGATTTTAATTTCGGAAAGAAGAATGTTGTTTTGTTGACCTTCAAAGTCAACTTTTGTAACCGCAATTGGGTAAAAAGATTTGTAATCTCTATCGTAAGAAAGTGCGCTGTAGGTTCTTTTTTGGAATATTTTCCCCATCAACATGAAGAAAAGCAATCCGCATAGCGTGTCGAAATATCCAGGTCCGTAATTGGTGAAAATCTCGTAGACACTTCTTCCGAAAAGTACCAGAATTCCTAAGACAATAGGAACGTCGATATTCACGATTTTATTTTTTAAACCATACCATGCAGATTTGTAATAATCTGAAGCGGAATAAAAGACAACCGGAATCGCCAAAATCATCATCAAAATTCTGAAAAGCCCTTTGTAGTGCTGCATCCAGAAATCTTGCTCGTTCATGTATTCAGGAAGAGAAAGAAACATTCCGTTTCCGAAAGCAAAAGCGGCAACAACAAATTTGATGAGAAGAGATTTGTCTAAAGTTTCCTCATTTTTCTCAGCCGTTTCAAGACTGATGACTGGTTTGTAGCCAAGATTGGTCAAGAAATTGGCAAGTTCGCTTAATTTTAATTCTTTATGATTGAATGAAATCTGTAGCGTTTTTCTCGTGAAATTTACCTGAGAATACTTAATGTTTGGATTTAAAGTATGTAAACTTTCAAGCAACCAAATACAAGAAGAGCAATGAATTACAGGGATTTTGAAAGTAACTAAACTTGTATTTCCTTCGGAAAAGTCTGTGATTTTATCGAAAATTTCTTGTGTGTCGAGATAATCAAACTGGTTAGAAGAATCGTCGCCTGGACGAATACCTGCTTTTTTATTGAGCTCGTAGAAATTACCAAGATTGTTCAGATTTAAAATCTCATAAACCGACTTACAACCTGTACAACAAAAAAGCTTTTCATCAAATTCAATTCTTTCTTTTTCTATGTCTTGTCCACAATGAAAACAGTTCTCGCTCACTTTCGTAAAATATTGGCTTACAAAATTATAACATTTTTTTTTGTTTATCGAGCTAAAATGTTCTATTTTTGTGATAAATGTCATATTAGAATGTCGCAGGAACAACAAATTGCCATTGAAGAGAGATTTGCCAAAGTTTTTAACGATGAATCCTTTAAAGAAAGGCTCTCAGTGGAAGATTACGAAAGATATTTTAACGCTAAAAAAAGATTTACTTTTCACAAACACGATATTATTTTCGAGGATGGAGAGATTCCGAAAGGGATATTCGTGATAGAAAAGGGAGCAGCAAAACTATCAAAATCCGGAGCTTTTGGCAAAGACCAAATTTTAAGATTTATTAAAGAAGGTGATATGATTGGATATCGCGCGCTACTTTGTGGTGAAAACTTTCAGGCAAAAGCTGAAGCAATGACGGATATCGAATGTGTTTTTCTACCTTCCGATGTTTTTATGCATCTTTTGGAAGTAGATTCACAACTTTCTTTCGTAATGCTTCAAAAAATCTCTTACGAATTAGGAGAATCGTCTAACACCATTACTTTTCTTGCCCAAAAAACGGTGAGAGAAAGATTGGCGGAAATTTTAATTCTTTTAGAGCAGAAATTAGGAACAGATCCGGAAGGTTTTATCAAAATTTCTTTAACAAGAGAAGAAATTGCCAACATTATTGGGACAGCTACCGAAAGTGCTATTAGATTAATTTCTGAATTTAAAGGAGACCAACTCATAGAAGTGGATGGTAGAAATATTAAAATTCTCAATCACGATAAATTAATGAAACTCGGTCACGTAGTTTTATAGAAATACTCAATACAAGTCGGCTTTAGCCGACTTTTTAACTTTTAAACAATCACACCCATTATGTCTGTTCATTCTGAAATTAAAAAAGTTACAACAGAAACCTTGCGAAAAATGAAATTCGACAAGGAGAAAATAACCATGCTTACTGCATACGATTTTACCACAGCAAAAATGGTAGATGCGGGTGGCGTAGACACGATATTGATTGGAGATTCTGCCGCAAACGTTATGGCGGGATTTGAAACCACTCTTCCTATTACTTTAGACCAAATGATTTATCATACTCAAAGTGTGGTAAGAGGTACAGAAAGAGCTTTGGTTATTGCAGATTTGCCTTTCGGAACTTATCAAAGTAATCCAGATTTGGCTTTGGAATCTGCCGTGAGAATGATGAAAGAAGGTGGTGCTCATGCGATTAAAATTGAGGGAGGAAAAGAAATTTCAAAATCAATTAAGAAAATCATCAATGCTGGAATTCCGATTATGGGACATTTGGGTTTAACTCCACAGTCTATTTATCAATTCGGAACGTATAAAGTAAGAGCAAAAGAAGAAGCGGAAGCTGAAAAACTAATAAACGATGCCAAATTACTTGAAGAATTGGGCTGTTTTGGAGTTGTTTTGGAGAAAATTCCTGCAGATTTGGCGAAAAGAGTTACAGAAAGTATTTCAATTCCGACAATTGGTATTGGAGCTGGACCTCATTGCGACGGACAAGTTTTGGTGTACCACGATATGGTGGGAATGAACAAAGGTTTTTCACCTAAATTTTTAAGAAGATACCTCGATTTATATACTGAAATTACAGGAGCGGTTTCTCAATACGTGAAAGATGTAAAATCTTCTGAATTTCCTAATCAAAACGAAAGTTATTAATGAATAATCAATTAAAATCGGCGCAGGGAATTTTATCAATCGCGGCACTTTTGTGTTTAATTGTAGGTTGGTTTCATTTTTTACCAGAAGAGATTACCATATTATTGTCTAAAAGACTTTTCTACATTTTGGTAGGAGCTTCATTTATTGTACAGGCGCCTTTTATTCCGAACAGAAATTATCTGTACCCGATGTACATTGCAGCGGCATTGTGTATTGTTGGTGCTTTTTTACCTTTAGATTCTCGTTTTTCCGGGATTAAAACAATTGGGTTATTTGCAGGAGTAATTATTAGTTTTTTCAATAGACAATCTCAGCAAAGATAGGCATGGAAGAGCAAATTGTGTATGAAGACAACCATCTTTTGGTAATTAATAAAAAGGTGGGGCAATTGGTTCAGGGTGATAAAACCGGCGATGAATCTTTGCTAGATTCCATTAAAAATTTCATCAAAAAAAGAGATAATAAACCCGGAAATGTTTTCCTTGGTTTGGTGCATAGAATTGATAGGCCAACTTCTGGCTTAGTGATTTATGCTAAAACCTCCAAAGCATTGTCGAGACTTACCCAAATGGTGAAGAGCCGAGAAATCAAAAAAACGTATTGGGCGGTTGTTGCCAAAGAAATGATTCCTCAAAGTCAGCGATTGGTTCATTATTTAAAGAAAAACGAAAAAAATAATAAAGCAATTGTTTTTCCTAAAGCTACGGAAGGTGCAAAAGAGGCAATTCTTACCTATAATCTCATCAAAACTTTAGAAAATTATCTTCTTTTAGAAATTGATTTGGAAACCGGAAGACATCATCAAATTCGTGCACAACTTTCAAAAACTGGTGTTCCGATTAAGGGAGATTTAAAGTACGGTGCTCCTCGTTCAAATCCAGATGGCGGAATCAATCTTCATGCACGAAAGTTGGAGTTTATACATCCTGTAACGAAAGAAAATGTTGTAATTATAGCGCCAGTTCCTCAAAACGATGCAGTTTGGCGAGCTTGTGAAGAATTTTAAGGTTCCGAAGGGACGACTTAGTAAAGGATAGGATGAAGTACTATCATATTAAAACAAAAAACGGTTCTGAATTTCGGAACCGTTTTTTGTTAATTTATTTTAGGAATTTATTATTGTCCTTGGTTTAAAACACCTCCGGAATTTTCGCTTTGAGAAGTTCCTTTTATCATATTTGGGTCTTCTTTTGCCAATTTGTTTTTCGTCGGAATTTTATAGTTTACGGTAACACCAAAACTTCTGCTGTCGAATTTACTTGAAGTAAATACACCTCCATCTGCAGATTGAGAAATCAAAACACTCTTATTTTGGTTGAAAATATCTCTCGCATACAAAGAAAGGTTGAGTCTGTCGCTCATAAATTTTTTAGAAACAGTAAGGTCGAAAGCATTATTTAGAGGTTTTTCAATTTGAAAATAGTAAAAATTACCTTTTGGTGTAAGAATACTGTAGTTGGCTTGTAATCTTATGTCTTTTGGTAAAATAAATTGCCCCATAATGTTGTAAACCCAAAATCCTTTTGTTTTCACATCGGGCATTACCTGTTTTTGGTAACCCATATAAATGTAAAGTAGGTTCATTTTGTCTGGATTTACATTAAATTTCATCAATTCGCTGAATGGCGTATTGAAAAGCATAAACGGAATCGGTAATCCTACATTGAAATTGTGTGTTCTTAAACTATTGATTTGAACCTGTTGGTTTCTAATTAAATTATTTTCCCTTGTCATTCGCTGTACAATCTGGTTATTTACCCAGCTTGTGTTGTAGCCAATAAATGCATAATCGAAAGCGCTAATTTTGAATTCTGCGTTGTCATAAATAGTTGGTTGAAGATTTGGGTTTCCGTTGGATGTTACCACACTTGTAATTAAAGTCGTGTTGTTTGGGTTCAAAACAGAAACACTCGGAAGCGTAATTTTTTTGTTATAGTTTAAATTAACAAAAAGTTGCTTCATAAGATTGTACTGAATGCTTGCATTCGGGAATATCTTAAATTTTTTAAACGGAATTAAATCATTTTGTACCAATTGCCCTTGCTCATTCAAGGTTTTTGTGATGCCTGTAATATCGTAGTTTTCGGCTCTTGCACCAGCAATGAAATCAAACTTTTTTAGTTTTGCTTGAAATTCTAAATATCCCGCAAAAGTTTGTCTCGTGTAATCTAAATTGGTAATGCCACGATTTAATGTCTCAAAATTTTGTTGGTCGTACAAACCTCCAAAACTCATTTTTCCTTCATCTAAAATTTTTAAAGGTTGCGAATAATCTACTTTAAAATTATAAAGGTTGAAGTTTGAAGAGTTTTCAAGCGCATAAAACAGAAAATTGTCTGCGTTTCTTTGTTTAAATTCAGAATCGCTATTGTTGTACGTAAATTTGAAGTCTAATTTTTTGTTTTTATCATCAAATTTTTTCTGATAAGTTGCCGAAACTTCCTGTCGTAAACCTTTAGAATCACTTATATAATTGCTTCTTGTGGTTCCGTTTAGAAAAACATCTGTAATTACATCAGAATCATTGTTGTTGTGGCTTACATCGTAGTTTAGCAATAATCTGTCTTTGCCCAGTTCTACGGTGAAAGCAGAGTTTACATAGTATGTTCTTCCTACAGAATTGGAATGGTTTTGCGTTAAAACATCAAACTGAGAATCAGACATGCTTTCTCTGTAGTACTGTCCTAAATTTACCTGCCAAGAAAACCATTTGTTTCTAGAGTTTAAAGCAATTGAATTATTGAATCTGCTTCTGTATTTATCATAATTAGAAAAACGATATCCGCCGTTATAAACCGCTGTGAGATAATTTTTGGCCGTTTTGCTTGTAATAATATTTAAAATTGCACCACCAGAAGTTGCAGGGAATTCTGCACCGGGTTGTGTAATAATTTCAATTCTTTCTACCGAACTTGCGGGCATTCCTTCCAGAAAAGCATTCAATTCATTGCTTGAAATATTGAGTGGTCTTCCATCCATATAAACATCAAGAAGTTTCCCTTGATACATCATTCCCGCCATTTCAGAAGCGATAAGTCC
Source organism: Chryseobacterium sp. HNCC26DJ239 (assembly GCF_057180445.1). Lineage (NCBI taxonomy): Bacteria > Pseudomonadati > Bacteroidota > Flavobacteriia > Flavobacteriales > Weeksellaceae > Chryseobacterium > Chryseobacterium sp. HNCC26DJ239. Next base: position 95,716 of record NZ_JBXUGJ010000004.1, on the reverse strand, counting down.
GGGAAGTTTTTTTACGCCCTCCATTACAGAGCCGTTGTTTAGGTGTGGTTGTTCAGAAAAATCAAAAATGGTACGGTCGGCCTTCTGCTCAATCGCTTTTTTGGTTTTATTAATGGTAACTTCCTGAATTTTGTTTTCTTTGGTTTCGTTTTTTTTGTCCTGTTCTTGTGCAAAAATTACTATTGGGCTGCACAGTAAAACAGAAAGAAATAATGTGTGTTTTCTCATATCCCAATTAGACAATCAAGTTTTAGGATTGTTACATAAAGTGTTTTTTTTATCTCACGTATTTAAGATTTTTTGTAATTTTTTTTAGCTTTAATAGCTTTGTATTATATTGAATAATATTTATTTATGATTTTTCTCCAAGCTGTTATAAAGTCATGATTTTTTATTCTCTAATGAATAATTGTTTGAGGTTTATTACTTAAATTTGAGTAGATAATTTTAAAAAATACATTATGAAACATTTATTATTCTTAGTTGCCTTACTCGGTTCAATTGTGGTAAACGCTCAAAGCGGTTGGATTAAAGTGGGAGAAAAAATGGTTGGGTTTAAAAGCGATACCGATAAAATAACTTTGGTAGGAAACGAAAGAGACATCAATAAAGTGAAAATTAAGTGTACACAAGGAACTCTACAATTGAAGAGCGTAAATATTGTAATGGACAATGGTAAATCTAAAAGATACGACGCAAAAGCTGGAGGTATTCTTACCAACGGAATGTCTTCTTCAGCGTATGATGTTCCAGATAAAAACGATAAGGTGAAATATGTTGAATTTCAGTACGATACCAAAGGGATGGTTGGTGTTACTAAAAGGTCTAAAATTGAAATTTTAGGAAAAAAAGATTAATGAATTAATTAATTGATATAAAAAACCCCAACAAAAAAATCTGTTGGGGCTTTTTTATTGTTGAAAGCAATTAATTTGCTTCCATTCTTTTAATTAAGTTTAAGGCAGAACCTGCTTTAAACCAATCAATTTGTTGTTCGTTGTAAGTATGGTTTGTCTTTACGATGTCTTTTGTGCTATCGTTATGAACAAATTCTAAAGTCAACTGTTTTCCAGGTGCAAATTGGTCTAGGTCTAGGAAATTCACCACATCATCTTCACGAATTTTATCGTAATCAGATTTATCTACAAATGTTAAAGCTAACATTCCCTGCTTTTTCAAATTCGTTTCGTGGATACGAGCGAAAGATTTTACCAAAACCGCTTTCACACCCAAATGTCTTGGTTCCATTGCGGCGTGCTCTCTCGAAGAACCTTCACCGTAATTTTCGTCACCAACAACTATTGAAGGAACTTGCGCCGCTTTATAGGCTCTTTGTACCGCCGGAACTTCGCCGTATTCTCCAGTTAAAAGGTTTTTAACTTTATTGGTTTCCATGTTGTACGCATTTACAGCGCCAATCAACATATTGTTAGAAATGTTATCCAAATGACCTCTGTATTTCAACCAAGGACCCGCCATAGAAATGTGGTCGGTTGTACATTTTCCGAAAGCTTTAATTAAAACGAAAGCTCCATTAATGTTCAATCCGTCCCAAGCTGGGAATTCTTCCAATAATTGAAGTCTGTCTGAAGTCGGACTCACATTTACCACCACAGAAGAACCATCTTCTGCAGGCGCTTGATAGCCATTGTCGTCTACCGCAAAACCTTTTGCTGGTAATTCTGAACCTTTTGGCTCGTCTAATTTTACCTGTTCTCTGGCTTCATTCGTTAAAGTATCTGTAATTGGATTGAAATCTAATCTTCCTGAAATTGCGACTGCAGCCACCATTTCTGGAGAAGCTACGAAAGCGTGTGTATTTGGGTTTCCATCGGCTCTTTTTGCAAAGTTTCTGTTGAATGAGTGAATGATGGAGTTTTTCTCACCTTTTTCTGCTCCTTCTCTGTCCCATTGTCCAATACAAGGTCCGCAAGCGTTGGTGAAAATTCTCGTATTTTCAAATTTTCTGAAAGAATCTAAGAAACCATCTCTTTCCGCCGTAAATTTCACTTGCTCAGAACCAGGGTTGATTCCTAAAATAGCTTTTGGTTTAACACCTTTTGCAACGGCGTCTTCTACGATAGAAGCGGCTCTGGAAAGGTCTTCGTACGATGAATTGGTACAAGAACCGATTAAAGCCCACTCAACTTCTAGAGGCCATCCGTTTGCTTCCGCTTTTGCTCTGAATTCCGCAACTGGAGTCGCCAAATCTGGAGTGAAAGGTCCATTCAAATGTGGAGACAATGTAGAAAGGTCAATTTCGATAACTTGGTCAAAATATTGTTCAGGGTTAGCGTAAACCTCAGCATCACCTGTTAAATGTTCAGCAATTTTATCAGCTGCATCAACAACTTCTTGTCTTCCTGTTGCAGAAAGATATCTTCTCATGGAATCGTCGTAACCAAACGTAGAAGTTGTAGCGCCAATTTCAGCACCCATATTACAGATAGTTCCTTTTCCTGTTGCAGAAAGCGATTGCGCTCCTTCACCAAAATATTCAACGATACAGCCTGTTCCGCCTTTTACCGTAAGGATTCCGGCAACTTTTAAGATAACGTCTTTAGCAGAAGTCCAACCGTTCATTCTTCCGGTTAATTTAACGCCGATTAATTTTGGCATTTTTAGTTCCCAAGCCATTCCTGCCATTACGTCAACAGCATCAGCTCCGCCAACTCCAATCGCAACCATTCCTAATCCACCTGCATTTACGGTGTGAGAGTCGGTTCCAATCATCATTCCACCTGGGAAAGCGTAGTTTTCTAAAACTACTTGGTGAATAATTCCTGCGCCTGGTTTCCAAAATCCGATTCCGTATTTATCACAAACAGAACTCAAGAAATTGAAAACTTCAGAATTTTTATTGATTCCCTCTTGTAAATCTGCTTCTGCACCTACTCTTGCTTGAATTAAGTGGTCGGCGTGTGCGGTTGAAGGAACGGCAACTTTAGATTTTCCGGCTTGCATAAACTGTAGCAAAGCCATTTGCGCAGTTGCATCCTGCATTGCTACTCTGTCTGGTGCGAAGTCTACATAAGAGTTTCCTCTTTCATGCGCTTGTGTAGCATTTCCTTCCCAAAGGTGGGTGTAAAGGATTTTTTCTGAAAGGGTAAGAGGTTTTCCCACGATTTGTCTTGCCGCAGCAATTCTCTCCGGATAACGCTCGTACACTTTTTTAATCATGTCGATGTCGAAAGTCATATCTATTTTAATTTTTCTTTTTGATAAGTTTTTAAAGCTTCAATTAAATTTAAAAAGCAAAAAAATACTTAGATAATTCATCAAATTCTATTCCTACGCTTTACAAAACGGGATAAATATGATGAATCGTTACTATTTTTAATACCTATCAAGTTAAGCAAAAAATAAATTTTGATTCATTGATATAGGATAAAATAATCATAATTACTCTTAAATAGAAACATTCTAAACAAAGTGATTTCATTTGTAAAAAGAAACTTTAAATAAAGGCTGCTATTTGTTTCAAATACATTTTCTTTATCTTCGTAAGTATAGTTTATTAGAACGAAATGTCAAATTCAGATTGTGAAATAATAGGGCAACTAAAAATTTTTGTTAAAAAAAGGTTTGGAAAGCCACTAAATTCCATAAAAAGTTTTGAAGAATTATCTGAAAATACAAATCTCAGTGTTCAGACTTTAAGACGGTTTTTTGGAAAAATAGATAAAAACAAAAAAATTGGATTAACGTCACTTTCATTGCTTTGCAAATATGTTGGTTTTGCTGACTGGCAAGATTTTTCTCTAAATTTTGAAAATCAACAAAATATCTCAGATAAAGACAAAATTTACATAGAAAATATGCTTGTTTTTTTTGAGAATGGAGAACGCTACAACATCGACTATCATCAAAACACGATAGTTGTAGATACGTTGAACGATTATGCTAAAGTTATTTATCATAAAAAGGAAAATCTGCAATTCTTTTATTCTATTTATCAGAAAAATAATTGGTGCTGCGATTATTTTCTTGCATGGTTGCCCAATTATAATTTTTTTGGTCAAGATTGGTTTCGAAAAATTTTAATACATAGAATAAACAATACTGAGAGTATTCTGGTAAAACTTGCTCTCAGTAATTTTTTGTTTTTAGGATCATTTCTTTCAAATGGCAATTGTGAATCTAATCTTGACATTACGACACTTGATAAAATTTTCAAAAAGTATCGTGAAAACTTTCAGTATATGCCGTATCATGAGATGCGATATCATACAATTAAATTGATTTTTGCAAAGAAGAATCATGGTGTTGAAGAATTTGAAAAAATTATAAATCAATATTTCGACGGTCTTGAAAACTCAGGATTACAGGAAATTCATCAACAGGAAATGTTGATTTTCTTCTGTAATAGCCTTTTGTGGCTGGAAGAATATACAGTTGCGTATCAATATTTAAAAAAAGCAAAACCTTTTTTGAAGTCTTTTCCAAAAATCAAAGAGAAAGAAAAAGCTATGCATTTTTTTGGAATTAATATGGCTTTTGTAAAAACAACTTTTGCTTTAGCTTGGGTTGCAAATAAAGATTCTAATACAAATGATTTTGAATTGACAGATTCTGATTTTAATGATATTACGGGTTTGCTTTACAATGATTATATCAAAATAATGTATCTCGCAAAGTGTATCCTTTGTGGAAATGGGGTCGCTAAGAAAAAGTTTCTTTTTCAGGAATTACAACCGCTGGTTGAAGACACAAAATATTCTCAAATATATCGTCTTTTGCAAAATTTGGATTCTGATTTTTCTAAATATTCTGCTTGATTTTCTTTTTCGGATTGGACATGTTTGGACTTTTTTATTTTGTTATATGATTTTATTTTTGAAAGAAAAATTATGATTTTATTTGAAAATACTAAAACTCAAATTTCTCCCTGTATTGTTTCAAAAGTAAGATTTGCGCTAGGTTTAAAAAAAGATGAACCTACAAATAACAAAATTTGTTCAAACGAGTATTGGCATAAAGCAGTAAAGTCTGTTTCAAAACAATATGCAATAAATGATGACACGAAAATTACAAATGCAATAAATTTATTTAGTAAAATAATTAAAAATAGATATTTAGCATCTATAGTTTTTTCCTTAGTGGCTATTAGTTGTAGCAAACAAGAATCAAGTGCTAAGATTGTTAGACAAGGAGAAGTAGAAACAGTTTGTTATTATGAAAAGAAAAAAGCGAGTATGACAATTACTTCCCAAGAAATGGCTGATGGTGAAAAGAAGTTTGGTAATCACACAACTTGGAGTGCGCAATGCTGTAAAGCGGATGATAAATATTATGCAACAGAAGTTTTAGGAGTTCCAGATGAATGGTATGAAGCCGGGAAAGTCTGTAAGTAAATCAATAAAAAATGGAAGACTTCAAAAAGAAATCTTCCATTTTATATTTAAAAAGTCTTTTGACTTTAGTTTAAAATCAATTAATGACCAACCGTTACCAATTCTTTAATAGAAGGTACAAAGGTCGTCAAATCAATTCCTTCAACTGCTGTTTTGTATTCTTCAATACTTGGAATTCTACCGATGATTGCAGACAATACAACAACTGGAGTAGAAGCCAATAAAGATTCTCCTTTTTTACGTTCAGAATCTTCAACCACTCTTCCTTGGAAAAGACGGGTAGAAGTCGCTAAAACAGTATCTCCTTTCTCCGCTTTTTCCTGATTACCCATACAAAGGTTACAACCTGGACGCTCTAGGTACATCATATTTTCATATTGAGTACGAGCTTCGCCTTTCGGAGCAGCATCGTTGAATTCAAAACCTGAATATTTTTCCAGTAATTCCCAGTCACCTTCAGCTTTTAATTCGTCAATGATATTATAAGTAGGAGCAGCAACAACAAGTGGTGCCTGGAATTCTACTTTACCATTTTGTTTTTCAAGGTTTCTTAACATCTGAGAAACGATTTTAAGGTCACCTTTATGAACCATACAAGAACCTACGAAACCAAGGTCAACTTTTTTGTCACCTCCATAATAAGTAAGGTCTCTAATGGTATCGTGCGTATATCTTTTTGAAACATCGTCGTTGTTTACATCTGGATCAGCGATCATTGGTTCAACAATTTGATCAAGATCTACCACTACTTCTGCATAATATTTAGCATTAGCATCTGGAGTAAGAGCAGGTTTTTCACCAGTTCTAATTTCTTCGATTCTCTTGTTTGCTTTGTCAATTAAACCTTGAAGAACTTGGTTTTTATTGTCCATTCCTTTATCAATCATGATTTGGATTCTGCTCTTAGCAATTTCCAAAGATTCGATTAACGTTTCGTCTTGAGAAATACAGATAGAAGCTTTTGCTTTCATTTCTGCAGTCCAGTCTGTGAATGTAAACGCTTGGTCAGCTGGAAGAGTTCCGATGTGAACTTCGATAATTCTACCTTGGAAAACGTTTTCACCATCAAATTGCTTCAACATCTGAGCTTGCGTTGCGTGTACAACATCACGGAAATCCATGTGCTCTTTCATGTTTCCTTTGAAAGTAACTTTTACAGATTCAGGAATTGGCATTGAAGCTTCGCCTGTTGCCAAAGCTAAAGCTACCGTTCCAGAGTCAGCTCCGAAAGCAACCCCTTTAGACATTCTTGTGTGAGAGTCACCACCGATGATGATTGCCCATTCGTCTACCGTAATATCATTAAGAACTTTGTGAATAACGTCTGTCATAGAGTGGTATTCACCTTTCGGGTCACGAGCTGTGATTACTCCGAAATCGTTCATGAATTTCATTAATTTAGGAATGTTGGTCTGCGCTTTTTTGTCCCAAACTGAAGCTGTGTGACATCCTGATTGGTAAGCTCCGTCTACGATTGGAGAAATTACCGTTGCAGCCATAGATTCAAGTTCCTGAGCCGTCATCAAACCTGTTGTATCTTGAGAACCAACGATGTTTACTTCTACTCTTACGTCTGAACCTGCGTGTAAAACTTTTCCTGGTGTAGTTCCTACTGCATTTCTGTTGAAGATCTTTTCAACGGCAGTAAGACCTTGTCCTTCGATAGAAATTTCTTTTGATGGAGCGAAAACTGTTGGAGCGGTAATTCCTAAAGTTTTAGCTGCAAAAGTTTGGATTTTTTTACCAAAAACGATCGCGTAAGAACCTCCTGCTTTGATAAATTCTAACTTTTGAGGAGTAAATGATTTTGAAATATCTTTCAATTCTTTATCTCCGTTGTATAATTTCTTTTCTTTAGTATTGATTGTTAAAACCGTACCTGTTGCTACAGAATACGCTTCTTCTAGAACGATGTCTCCGTTTTCGTTACGAACAGGGTTTCCGTTTTCGTCTGTTTTCTTTACCCAGTTTTGAAGGTCGATTCCGATACCTCCAGTTACATCAACTGTCGTTAAGAAAATTGGAGAAATACCATTTGTTCCTCCTACGATTGGAGCGATATTTACGAAAGGTACGTAAGGACTCGCCTGTTTCCCTGTCCAAAGTGCAACGTTGTTTACACCAGACATACGAGAAGAACCTACTCCCATTGTTCCTTTTTCAGCGATTAACATTACGCTTGCATCTGGATGTTGCGCTTGTAAGGCTTTAATTTCTTCCTGAGCTTGCGGCGTAATCATACATTTACCGTGCAATTCTCTGTCTGAACGAGAGTGCGCTTGGTTTCCTGGAGATAATAAATCGGTTGAGATATCACCTTCACCAGCGATGAAAGTTACGACTTTAATTTCTGTAGGAACTTCTGGTAATTTTGTGAAAAATTCTGCTTGTGCGTAGCTTTCAAGGATTTCTTTTGCGATTGCATTACCTGCTTCGTAAGCGTTTTTCAAACGTGCAGTATCCGCATCATATAAATAAACTTGAGTTTTAAGAACTTTTGCTGCTTCTTGAGCGATTTCGGCGTTGTTTCCTAAAGCTAAATCTAGTAAAACTTCTATTGAAGGACCTCCTTTCATATGAGACAAAAGCTCGAATGCGAAAGCGGGTGTAATTTCTTCAACCACAGATTCTCCAAGGATAATTTCTTTTAAGAATTTAGCCTTTGCACCTGCAGCGCTTGTTGTTCCTGGTAAAGTGTTATAAATGAAAAATTTAAGAGAATCAGCTCGGTATGGGTTGGCTGTATCTTTAATTTGTTCGATGATTGCGCTTAGCAATTCTGCACTGTCAATTGGTTTTGGGTGAAGCCCTTGTGCTTTTCTTTCTTCAATTTCCTGGATGTAATCCTGATAAATATTCATAATAATAGACGTCTTTTCAACTTTATATTAGATATTATACAGCTATTTTAACTGTAAATATTTTTGACGATTAAATTATAAATTTCTTGATAGCCAGTGTTTTCTGTTTTTTTTAGAGTAGAAATTGAAAAAAATATAAAATATTTTGGCATTCATTTTTCTACAACATATAAGAAATCTTCTTTAGATAAAATCTTTACTAAACTATCAATCCTTTAAAAATGTCTCCAAAATTACGAAATTTTACTATTTTTTCAGTTTATCATTATTTAGATTCTTTATAAATATGTGTTTTATAAATTCTATTTTAGTAAATTTGATGAATCAAAAACACCGCGATGAAATCAAGAATTAATTTTAGAATAGCCTTTCTGGCTATAGTTTGCTTTAATGTTGTACCTTTTACACTGGTAAAGTCTCAAAAAAAACAATCTGTTCGTAAGCCTTCGGTAAGTAAAAATGTGGTTCAGAAATCTGTTGCTGATGATGTTTTTCCTAATGATGTTGTGGTTTTAGATAAAGAAGTTCCCGTTCTAATTCCTCAAAAACAAGGAGGGAAGTTTGGCTATGTAAATCAATCTGGTAAGTTTGTAATTCAACCCGATTATCATATTGCGCTTTTTTTTGGCGAAGATTGTAATCTTATATATTCTCCTAATGAAAAAGTTAAAAAATTTGGCGCCAAACATTATGCTACCGTAGATAAAGGAGGTATTTCTTACCGTATAAATATGTCTGGTAAAATTGTGTATACCTACAAACCTGCAGATTTGGGAGTATGTAAATCTCCTTATATTAAAGCAAAATACAGAGCTTATAAATTGAATGGTAAATATGGAGTGATAGATGAGGCAAGATTTGTAAATCCTTCAGATAAAAACCAGTACACTATTTATCCAACGTATGATTATTTATTTGTGATGGAAAGTGACGATCCCTTGAATCCTATGATTATCGTTGCGAAAGATAATTATTTTGGAATTGTTGATATTAAAAACCAAGTCGTAATCCCTTTACAGTATAAAGATATCAAACGAAATTACAGTTGGAAGCTTGGTCATATGTTTGAAGTAACTGATGACGATGCCAATTATTTCTATGTGGATGTCCACAACAAGGCTTATCGTTCTGCCAAATATTAGTTAGTAGGTTATCATAAAAAAAAGGCTGTATTCGCGGGTGCGATACAGCCTTTCTTTGTGAAATTTATTGTTTTATAAACTTCGAGTTTTTAGTTGTTCCTTTATTATCCACGGCTTGTAAAATATAGTTGCCGGTCTCAATTGTTGTTAAGTTTACTTTCTTAATGTCTTTCTGTTCTACGGTTAGTATTTTTTTACCTTCCATATTGTAAATGTTTACTTTAAGAATAGGTGTTTCAGAAACGATATTAAGTTCAGATTTTACTGGGTTAGGATATATCCTAAACTCAGATTTTTTGTTGGTTTCTACCGTTGAAAGATTTGCAAGGTCTTCATATACAAAATCATCCATAAAGATATACTGAATTGCTGTACCGCTGTCATATACTGGTTTGAAAGCAATATAATGATGTCCAAGAGTATTGTTATAACTCGTTAATGGAACTGTAAATTCTGTCCATTGTCCTGCCACAACTGTTGTTTGTGTTAAAGCGGTTGTATTGAACGGAGTAAAAGTGTTCATATCTGTAGGAGAAGCAACAGTACCTATTTCAAAATGCATATTAGCTTCGAATCCAGCGCGCTTGTTCATTTTAAAACGGATTTGCTTATTGTTCGAAATGTCAGAAAACTCTGGCGAAACTAAAACTAAGCTATTTGCTGCGGTATTGGCTTGGAAAAAGAAACGAAGCATAATATTTCCAAAAGGAACTACTGAGAAAGTGCTGCCATAGGTAAAAAGGTCACCTGTTCCAGTGTCGTATGCCGTCCAACAAGGTTTTACCTGTGTTGCATTTACGTTGTCTTCAAAACCAGAAGTAAATCCAGCCGTGTAAATTCCGCATGTAGTTGTTGCAACCAAAGGTCCAATCCAAGCTCCAAAGTTAGTTCCAGAGCATTTTGCTCTTACATAGATGTTGTAATCTGTATCCGATGCAAGAGTATTTGGTGTTGTTGCAGAGTTTGTACTTACTTCTGTCCCGGCGGTTGCAGAAGTTGGTGTTGCACTTCCTGGAGGTAATGCAAGATATTCCCACTTAGTTTCTGAAGAAGCGCTTCCTGTCCAGCTAAAAGACAAAGAATTTGTAGTAGCTCCTGTAGATGTAAGTCCTGAAACTTCCAAACAAGTTGGGATTTGTTCAATACAGATGTTATCAATTCTAAGAGAGTTTAATGTTGCTCCAAAAGTATGTCTAAATGCAATGTACTGATTAGTTCCTGCTGGGATATTCACCGTGTATTTAGTCCAAGTACTTGTAGGATTAATGTTTGAAATCATGCTGTAAGTGCCACTTGCTGAAGGTGTACTGATGGTTCCTACTTCTAAAGTTGCTGATCCGGAAGGTCTGCTCAAGTAGAAACTAATTCTATGGTTTCCATCAGAAAGATTGGGAGTAACGGGAAGAACAGCCATAAAAAGACCAGAAAGAGCTTGGCTGTTGTTCATATTAAAGTACTTATCTGGCGAAGGGGCACTAGAAATCGTTTGCACATTAGCAGTAACAAAAGTATTACCTGTTGTATTAATAATAGTCCAGTCGGATGGAAGATTAGTATTGCTATACGTGTCAAAATTTTCTGAATATTCGCATTGTGCTTGTAAGCTAAAGCTTAGAAGAGCAAATAAAGTGGTAAAAAAGTATTTCATTAGATTTTAAATTTTCACGTTTAGATGAAAGGCTTATTTCGAGGGGTCAAAGGTATAAATGTTTGTTCTTTAAAAACGTAGTTTTGAAGAGTGCATAAAACCTTAAAAGAGATATTTTTAGGCATGAAAAACTCGTATTTCAAATGATAATGAGGTTTTTCGAGGTATTTGTTAGAAGGAATTTAGACTGTCGAATTTCAAGAATTTTGGAATGCTTTCTGAAAAATGACAGATCAAAAAGAGGCTTTAAGCTCCAAATTTTAACCTATTTGCTGTTTGTATTTTTTACAATTTTTGCTTTGAGGATCACTTTAAATTAAATAAAAACTGAACGCACTATGTAAAAAAGTAGATTTAAGAAAAATCATTTATATAGATTAAAGAATATTTTATACTTTTGCGCCAGAAATTTAAGGGGTGCCCCAATCGGAGCTGAGATTATACCCAATGAACCTGGAACAGGTAATGCTGTTTAGGGAAACATTCATTATAATTGATGAATGATAAACGATAATTGATTTAAAAACATTGTGTAATCATTTATCAATCATCACTTATATATAGTCGCCCCTTTTATTCCATTAAATTTTAAAATTTATAAGAATGAAAGGTTTTATTTTTTTAGGGCTTACTGTAGCCGCCAATTTTTTAAATGCTCAAAGCAGAGATACTGTTTCTGTAAAAGAGATTGAAGCTGTAAACTTTACCAAAAGACTTCCGGTTGCTAAAGAAATCATCAACGTACAAAAAGATTTAGACAGCAAAAATTTAGGGCAAGACCTTCCGATGTTGCTCAAAAATCAAACATCAATTATTTCAACTTCTGATGCTGGAAACGGAGTAGGCTACACCGGTTTTAGAATTCGTGGAGTTGCAGGAAGAGGCATTAATGTGATGATGAATGGCGTTCCGTTCAACGATTCTGAAAGTCAGGGTACATTTTTTGTGAATGTTCCGGATCTTACAAGTTCAGCGTCACAAGTGGTGATTCAGCGTGGTGTAGGAACTTCCAACAATGGAGTTTCAGCTTTTGGAGCAAGTATTAATGTAATTTCAAGAGAGCCTTCCGATACGTTCTACTTTAAAACAGACGACAGTTACGGTTCTTTCAATACCTATAAATATGCTGCCGAAATCGGGTCTGGAAAATTTTGGAAAAACAGATTATCGGTTATGGGAAGATATTCTACCATTCATTCTGATGGATATATCGACAGAACTTTTTCTGATTTGAATTCTTACAATTTTACCGCACTTTTTGAAGAAGGAAAAACAAAACTTCGTTTCATGACTTTCGGAGGAAAAGAAAAAACCTACCAAGCGTGGAATGGGGTAGATAAAGCGACTTGGGAAACCAATCCGAAATTCAATTATTCTGGAGCAATTTATGATGCCAATTGGGAAAATATTGTAGGATATTATGATAATGAAACCGATAATTACCGCCAAAATCATTACCAATTGCTTTGGGAGCAAGGTTTAAATGAAAAATGGAACCTCGAAACCACTTTGCATTATACCAAAGGAAGAGGTTTTTATGAAAACTATAAACAGGGCGATCCTTACTCAAGATATAATTTGCCGGATTTTAATGGAGAAGAATATTCAGATTTTATCAGAAAAAAATGGTTGAATAACGATTTCTACGGCGTTGTTTCTACTTTGTACGGGAATTTTGAAAATCTTGACCTTAATTTTGGAGTCGTAGGAAACCAATATTATGGAAGACATTACGGAAATGTGAGCGATGTTTTCAATCCTCAAATTGTGGAAGCAGAGTATTACCGAAATCGTTCGGTGAAGAATGAAGTCGCTGGTTTTGCAAAAGCTTTAATTAAAGTAAATAATTTCGAGTTTTTTGGAGATTTGCAGCTTAGAAATATTGATTACGATACGAAAATCATTCAGGAAGGAGATTATGAAGGAGCTAATTTGAAGAAAAATTGGCTATTCTTCAACCCAAAAGCTGGTGTAAATTATAAAATTGGAAGCGGAAAAGTTTTCTTCTCGTACGCACATGCGCAACGCGAACCCAATCGTGACGATTTAATTGCAGACAACGATGTAAAAGCAGAAAAACTGCATGATTTTGAAGCCGGCTTCGAAAAACAATTCGGGAAAGTGGCGTTCACAGCCAATCTTTATTATATGTATTATTTGAACCAATTGGTTTTGAATGGTCAGATTAGTAATATTGGAGAGTTTATCAGAACCAATTCTGGGAAAAGTTTTAGGAGAGGTGTAGAAATTGGTGCTTTGGCAAAACTTTCTCAGAAGTTTGAAATCTCTGCAAACATCAATGCGAGTGAAAACAGAAACTTAGATTTTAAAGTGGAAAACCAGAGCGGAGTGCAAAATTTAGGAGATACAGAAATTTCTTTCTCGCCTAATTTAATAGCCAATTTAACATTAAAATACAACCCCGTTAAAAATTTCCAATTGGGTGTAACCAACCAATATGTTGGAAAACAGTATTTGGATAATACCCAAACACAAGATCTTCAGTTGAAAGATTATTTGCTTACAGATTTTAATGTGCAATATGATTTTAAAATTCAAAAACATGAAGTGGCGTTAAAACTTTTGGTAAATAATATTTTTAACCAGAAATACGTAAACAACGGATATGTATACAATGGGCCGATTTATTTTTCACAAGCGGGAACCCATTTTATGTTCGGAATTAGCTGGAAAATACAGTAAGAACACACCAATGTTTTTATATTTAACTAAGTAATTTTAGATTAATTGTGAAGACTGCTTCGGCAGTCTTTTTTCATGTAGATTTTTACCTCTGAAAAGTCATGAAAAAGTCATAAATTTGTCGACAAATGAATATTTCAGCATACATTTTAGAATATCTGAAGAAATTCGGAACAGTAACCGTTCCAGGATTTGGAGTGTTTTCTCTTGAAAATTCGAAGGCAAAGCTAGACCCAGAAAATGGGAGTATTTTGCCTCCTTCAAGCCAGATTGCTTTCAAAGTAGATTATCTTGCAGAATCCGACGATTTAATCAGTTTTATCGCTTCTAAAAAAGAAGCGAGTTTTGAAGTTGCTAAAAATGAACTTCAGATTCAGACCGATTTTTGGAAGAAAAAATTGCAGGCAGACCATACTTTGGAAATTCAGAATTTAGGAAGAATAAACCAAGGCGATGAAGGGTTGTCTTTTTTCGGTAAAAGATTAAGTTCGGACCACCCTGATTTTTACGGGTTAGAAGAGATTCGATTTTCAGACATCAGCAATGGTGAAAGTATTATTGAAAGTACTTCTAAAGAAAAAGATTACAAATTTGGCAAATCTATTTTGTGGATTTTCTTGGTTGGAGTTCCTGTTGCGGCGATTGCATATTTAGCCATAACTCAGCAAGATTTGCTTTTCGGGAAAAAATCTTTCGACAGTATTTCGGTACAAACCAAGACGAGAAGAATAGAAAAACCAGAGCCTATAAAAGTAGATTCGGCACAGTTGAAAATTTCAGATTCTATAAAAAGAGTTTTTTATAAAGCAGATTCTTTGAAAATTGATTCTATCAGAAAAGATTCTATAAAAAAGGCTCATTCAAAAAACTGGAAACCTTCCACAAAAAAAAGTAAATAAAATGGCAAAAATAAAAAAGGCGTCAGAATCTCTTACGGTGATGACAAATATTGTACTTCCCAATGATACCAACCAACTTAGAAACCTTTTTGGAGGAGAATTGTTGGCGAGAATGGATAGATGTGCTTCGATTTCTGCAACAAGACATTGCGAAAGAAGAGTTGTAACGGCATCTGTGAACCATGTTTCTTTCGATTATCCAATTCCGGAAGGAGGAATTGTTGTGATGGAATCTAAAGTTTCTCGTGCATTCGGAACTTCAATGGAAATTTATGTGGATGTTTGGTTAGACGACCCGATTAACCAAAAGAAAACGCAGACTAACAAAGGGATTTATACTTTTGTTGCGGTAGACGAATTCAACCGTCCAATTCCGATTCCTCAAATGGAGCCAGAAACAGAACTTGAAAAAGAGAGATTTGCAGCAGCTTTAAGAAGAAAAGAATTGTCGCTAATTCTTTCCGGCAGAATGAAACCAACCGAATCTGTAGAATTGAAAAAACTTTTCTCAGGAGAAATTGAAATATAAATAGTAACGGAAGAATTTTTCTTCCGTTTGTTTTTAATGTAAGAGAATGAAAATTTTATTATTAGACAAAAACCATCCATTAATTACCGAGCAACTTTTAGCTAAAAACTTTATTCTTGAAGAAGACTTTTCTTCAACTTACGATGAGGTTTGTGCAAAAATTGAAAATTATGATGGCATTATTATTCGCAGTAGAATTCCTTTGGATAAAAACTTTTTAGAGAGTGCTAAAAATCTAAAATTCATTGCAAGAGTAGGAGCCGGAATGGAAAATATTGATATTCCTGTTGCCGAAAGCTTGGGAATTCAGCTTATTAATTCTCCGGAAGGAAATAGAGATTCTGTTGCGGAACACGTGGTAGGAATGTTGCTGGTTTTAATGAACCGACTTTTCATTGCCTCGCAAGAAGTAAAAAACGGAATTTGGCTTCGTGAAGAAAATCGTGGCGACGAATTACTTGGAAAAACAGTTGGTTTAATTGGTTATGGAAATATGGGAAAAGCCACTGCGAAAAGACTTTCTGGGTTTGGTTGCGATGTTATTTTCTATGATATTTTGCCAAATCTTTCAGATGAATTTGCTGCGCAAGTTTCTTTGGAAGAATTAAAAGAAAAAGCTGAGGTTTTGAGTTTGCATATTCCTTTAACGGAGTCTACACATTATATGATTGATGAAAAGTTTATCTCGGAGATGAAAAATGATTTCTATTTTGTCAACACTGCGAGAGGAAAAAATGTTGAAACGAAAAGTTTAGTTCAGGCAATTCAGTCTGGGAAAGTAAAAGGTGCTTGTCTTGATGTTTTAGAGTACGAAAAATCTTCTTTTGAAAATATTGAATCTGAAAATGAAACGCTGCGCTATCTTTTACACTCAGAAAAAGCCATTGTAACCCCTCATATTGCCGGTTGGACGCATCAAAGTAAAGAAAAACTGGCGCAAGTGATTGTGGATAAGATTTTGGCGGGGTTTGCTTGATGGTTCTTTTAAAATTTATAACTGTTTATTAAAATAGGAAACCCTTGCGAAAGCGAGGGTTTTGTTTTTGTAAGATTGCTATTTCAAAAAGAATCTCTAATACTAAGCTTTTCGACGCTCGCTTCGCTCGCGCCATTTGCCAACCCAGACTTTATGAATCTGTTTATTGTGACTTATTATGTTAAATAATTCATAATTTACATTCCTATTTCAGTCATTCTTTTCAGTTTTATTAAATTGCCATTCAATTTTATTTTGGATATGAAGAAGTTTAGATTTGTACTGGCCGCAACTGTTTTTTTATTTATTAATTCTTGTAAAGATAAATCTGAAAAGCAAAGTGAGGATCAGGAGTATACTTCCAATTTACCGAATTACGGAAACGTAAACCTTGATGATGTTTTTACAGAAGAAGACTCTTATCTTTCTGGGAAGGCGTCTATTGTGGCATCAGTAAAAAATTACTACGATAAAGTTTGGGAAAAAGGTAACCTAAGTGGAAGTGTTTTGGTGGCAAAAGGAGACGAAATTCTTTTTGAAGGTTACCGAGGTTTTGCTAGAGAGGGAAATAAAAATCCTATCAATAAAGATACGCCACTTCATGTGGCTTCAGTTTCTAAAACAATGACGGCGATGGCTGTTTTAAAACTGGTAGAAGCTGGAAAAGTAAAATTAGAAGACCATTTAACCTCTTTATTTCCGGGCTTTCCTTATCCGAATGTTACCGTTCAAACTTTATTAGACCAACGAAGTGGGCTTCCAAAATACGAGTATTTTATTGATAAAATAAAACCTGTGCCTGCAGAACTTTCAAAAGCATTTATTACCAATCAGGATGTTCTTAATATGCTCATTAAGTACAAACCAGAATTGGCGAGAGATACAGATACCGGTTTCATGTATTGCAATACCAACTATGCGCTTTTGGCTCTTATCGTAGAGAAAGTCACCAAAACAGCTTTTCCGCAAGCAATGAAAGAAATGGTTTTTGCGCCTCTTAAAATGAATCATACCTACATTTTTCAGCAAAAAGATATTCCTACAGCTTCGCAATCTTTTTATTTTGGAGGAAACAGATTGTATCCTTTAGATCGGTTGGATGTAATTTATGGCGACAAAAATGTGTATACGACGCCGAGAGATTTATATAATTTTTCTAAAGCATTATTTTCTAAAAACTTTTTGAAACCTGAATTGATGGCTAAAGTTTTTGAACCTTACAGCAATGAAAAAGCCGGACAAAATAATTATGGACTTGGTTTCAGAATGAAAATTTTTGATAACGGTGAAAAACTAACGTATCACAACGGTTGGTGGCATGGCTCAAACTCAGTTTTTGCACATCTTCTTAAATCTAAAGTTACGATTGTTGCTATTGGTAATAAATATTCAGGAAGAGTTTATTCTGCATTAGCTTTAGCCGGGCTTTTTGAAGATTTTCCGGCTCAGAAAGAAAAACTGGAACACATTCTTCATGAAAACCAAGATTCTCTGAAATCTGGTAGTGAAGTTTTTGGAGAATAATGATTATTTTTGTCCAAATATCTTCATGAAAAGAATTTTTTTATTTTTAACCGTATTATTACTCCTAAACTCTTGTGCAAGAGTTGGTTCGCCAATTGGAGGCACCAAAGATACGCTAGCTCCGAAAGTTATCGGTTCTAATATCGATAGTTCAAGAGTAAATGTTCCGAGAAATATTAAAGAACTGAGAATAGATTTTGATGAGTACATCACGTTGAAAGATATCAACAAAAATCTTATTATTTCCCCGCCAATAAAAAGTATCAAAAGAATTTTACCTTCTACAATTGCCAATACATCTTTACTGATTCAATGGGCAGATACTTTGCAGGCAAATACAACATATAATTTCAACTTTGGAAATTCTATTGCAGACAACAACGAGTCTAATATTTTAAGATACTACAATTTTGCATTTTCTACTGGCGAAAAGTTAGACGATTTGTACATCTCCGGAGAGGTAAAAGACGGAATGGCGATTAAAAAACCACAATCTTCTGAGAATAAAATGGTTGTAGGTCTTTATCAGGTAAAAGACACCATGAATTATCGTGAAAAGCCTTACTACATAAGTAAAGTAGATGATGATGGTTATTTTGAACTCAATTATCTATCAAAAGGAAAATATAAAATTATTGCTTTTGAAGATGAAAATAGCAACTCAGTTTACGATCCTGGAAAAGAAAAAATTGGTTTTCAGAAAGAAGAAGTAAATGTTGAAAAATCTATTTCTGGATTAAATCTGAAAGTTTTTCCATCTAAAAAGAAAGTAAAATATCTTGAGATGAAAGAAATGCCGGGCGGAATTTTGATGACTTTTGAAGGCAATCCGGAATCGGTAAAAGTAAATCCGTTAAACGAAAAAATGACCGATTATAAAATTACTCATAAACCAAAATCTGACTCTGTGAAAATCTGGTTTGATGCAGTAAAAAATAATATTGGGCAAACAACAAACGAAAACCTCAAATTTACCTACGATGCTGGTATTATTAAAGATTCTCTCTTTAATGCATCGTTATTTTACAAATACAATACAAAGAATAAAATGTCTGTAGACAACGGGATTGGAGGGAATTTGCTTCCGCCAAAAACCGATTTTAAAATTGTAGCGGACTACATTGTAGATAGAATTCAACCTGATAAATGGATACTAAAGTCGGATAGCATCAGTCAGAATTTCACAGCAAAAATTTCTGAAACAAATCCTTACGAAATCCTTATTCAGTCTGATTTTGTGGAAGGAAAAAAGTATCAGCTTACTGTTCCGAAATCTACAGTGCTTTCATATTATGATAAAATTGCAGATTCAAAAAGATTCGATTTTGAAGCTGATAAAATTGAAAACTACGGGAGTTTAACGTTCAAATTAACCAATGCGCCGAGTTCATATTTTTGGTTGCAGCTTTTGGATTCTTCAGAAAAAGTGGTGTATCAAAAATATACCAACAGTACGGAAACCAAATTTGATATTGTAAAACCGGGAGAATATATTGTTAGAATTCTGGTCGATAGTAATGGTAATAAGTTTTGGGATGCTGCAGATTTTGCCACAGAAACTTTTGCTGAAGAAGGTTTTGTATATTATAAAATTGCTTTAGCAAGACCACTTTGGGATACGGTAGAAACTTGGGATTTAAAAGATACAAGACCTATAAATCTTGAAATGAAAAATCCTGTGAAGAACACCGAAACACAGAAAAAATCAGGAAAATTTGATGTAGGAGAATTGCCAAAAGATAACAATAAATTAGACCTTTAATGAAAAAAGTAAAAAAAATTATCTTTTGGGTTTTGGTTGGGTTTGCCATTATTCAGTTTATTCCTGTAGATAAAGTAAATAGACCTGTAGACCAAAAACTGAATTTTGTTACGATAAAGAAGACGCCTTCAGAAATTCAAACTTTGCTGAAAAATGCTTGTTACGACTGTCATTCAGACGAGACAGTTTACCCTAAATATGCGCAAATTGCACCGATTTCATGGTCGATAAAATCTCACGTAAACGATGGGAGAGAGCATCTTAATTTTTCTGTCTGGAAATCTTACAATGCAGACCTTAAGAAAAGTATGCTAGAAAAATCTATGCAAACCATCGAAAGCAAAACAATGCCACTTCCGGGTTATATCGTATATCATAAAGAAGCAGATTTAACACCGGCTCAAAGGACGATTCTTAAAAAGTACTTTGAAGCGGTGCTAAGTTCTGGAAATCTATAAATTTTAATTATTTTTAAGGTAATTTGCCAAGAATTTCTTCTGAGAATCAAACGCGATGTCGTCTAAATTGATTTCTTTTAAAGGAATCCAAACTGCATCAGAAATTTCTGAAAGTTCTAGGTCTACTGCAAATTTTTCTTCCACATTATATTCAAAGAAAAGGTCGATTGTATTGTAATCTATTTCTTTGTATTGGTAGACGTTGGGCAAACTTGCAAGGTATTGTAGACGAGATGTGTCTATAGTAAGTTTTAGCTCTTCAAAAAGTTCTCTTTTACAAGTGTTTTCAGCAGATTCTTTGGGGTCGATAAATCCTCCCGCCATATCAAGTTTTCCCTTTTTAGGTTCTTGGTTTCTTCTGGTAAGGAAAAGCTCGTTTCCGCTTCTAATAACCACGGCAACCGCTCCTGCTACATTGTTGTAAAGAACGAAGCTGCATTGCGTGCAGCTCCATTTTTTTTCTTGATCCCAATTTAAAGTTTGTTTTCCGCAACTAGGGCAGAAACTTAAGTTTTTCATTATGCAATATTTACATTTCTAGGATGATAGTTTAAGATAACATCCCTCAATTCTTCATTTTTTAAATGAGTATAAACCTCTGTTGTTGTAATACTCGAATGCCCCAACATTTCTTGTATAAATCTTAAATCTGCGCCGTTCTGAAGCAAATGCGTAGCAAAAGAGTGTCTAAATGTGTGTGGTGATATTTTTTTGCTTACACCCGCTTTGTCTGTAAGCTCCTTAATGATTAAAAATACAATTACCCTCGACATATTTGTGCCTCTGCTGTTTAGGAAAAGAGTATCTTCATGCTTTTTGGTTACTTTGCATTCTGATCGTATTTCTTTGATGTATTCCTGTATCAATTCAGCAGTGTAACTTGCAAGGGGTACAAATCTGGTTTTGTTTCCTTTTCCAGTTACTTGGATGTAATTTTCGTTAAAGTTAATATTTGAAATTTTAATATCAATCAATTCTGAAACGCGAAGCCCACATCCATAAAGTACTTCTATAATACATTGGTTTCTTTTTCCTGTTTTTGAAGAAACTTCAATGGCTCCGATAATTTTGTTGATGTCGGTAAGGCTTAATGTATCAGGTAAGTATAGTCCTAATTTTGGGCCTTCAAGCAAAGCGGAAGGGTTGTCTTCACGAATTTCATCTTCCATTAAATATCTAAAAAATGCTTTAATAGAAGAGATCCATCTTGCTTGTGATCTTTCACTAAATTTCTGTTTGCTAAGTGCAAAAATATACTCTTGAAGGTTTTCGTACGAGATGCTGTCTGGGCCAATATTTTCGAGATTTTGTTCAGAATAATCTTTCAATTTTCTGATGTCTCTGATGTATGCATCCAAAGTGTTTTCTGAAAAATTTCTTTCAAAACGAAGAAACATTTCAAAATCCTTAATTTTTTCGTCCCAAGTCATTTGTGTGTTTTTTTTTTATTTGTTTTCTAATTTAAATCATCTTCATTTACCTGTATTATTTCAATATTATGATTTTTTAGAAATGTGATCCCTTCATCGTCTGAATATGCATTGATGTAGACCAGCTTTTCAATTCCTGCTTGTAAAATCAGTTTACTGCATTCTTTGCAGGGAGAAAGGGTGAGATAAAGCGTAGAGCCTTTGGCAGATTGTGTAGAGCCTGCAAGTTTTAAAATTGCGTTGGCTTCGGCATGCAATACGTACCAATGGGTTTGTCCGTTGTCATCTTCACAGCAGTTTTCGAAACCGGAAGGGGTACCGTTGTAACCGTCTGAAATAATCATTCTGTCTTTCACAATTAGTGCTCCTACCTGTTTTCTTTTACAGTAAGAAAGTTTTGCCCACTCTTGAGCCATTTTCAAATAAGCTTTGTCGAACTTACTATACTTCTGCATCAGTTTTTTTGAAATAATTTTGGTAATTCTTTTTAAGTTTTAAAAATTGGGTTTTCTTTTCTCAAGGAAAGCTGTAACACCTTCCTTTTTGTCCTCAAGTTCAAAAACTTCTCCGAAATATTTAATTTCGGTATCAAATCCTTTATCTGTGTCTGAAAGATTTACAGCGCTTATCGCTTTTGCAATCGCCATTGGCGAGTTTTGTGCAATCGTTGCTGCGTTCTCTTTTGTTTTATTTAATAATTCTTCGATGGTAAATACATCGTTTACCAGCCCAATTTCTTTTGCTCTTTGAGCGGTAATCATTTTAGCAGAAAAGATCATCTCGTTTGCAATACCTTTTCCTACTAATTTTGGAAGACGTTGCGTACCTCCATATCCCGGAATTAAGCCTAAAGTTACTTCCGGAAGACCTAGTTTGGCGTTTTCTGAAGCATATCTTATATGACATGCCATTGCCAATTCCAAACCTCCACCCAATGCAAAACCATTTACGGCAGCAATTACAGGTTTCGATAGGTTTTCAATCTTATTAAAAAGGGAGTTATGACCATTTCTCGCCAATTCTTCCGCTTCTTTTTGTCCGAAATCTGAAAATTCTTTAATGTCTGCTCCTGCAACGAAAGACTTTTCACCGCTTCCTGTTAAGATAATTACACGTACTTCTGGGTCTTTTTCCAGATTCCCGAATGCCTCGCTTAGCTCCTGAATTGTCTTAGAATTTAATGCGTTAAGGTTTGAAGGTCTGTTAATTGTAATTACAGAAATTTTGTTTTCTTTCGTTAAAAGGATGTTTTCGAACATTATTTTTCGCTTAATCTAATAATAATACGCAAATTAAAAATTTTTCACTAAAAAAAGAGGAAAAAGTGTATTTTTTTTCCTCTTTTTTTAATTTATGTGTGTGGATACTTATTTTGAATGGTTCATCATGTTTGCATCGATGCTGATTTGAAGCGCTGAAGCTACCTTAATTCCCAGTTCTATATTGGCTCTGAAAAAGTGACAAAGCTGTCTGTTGATGATTTCTTCTCTTTTAGGACCAGAGATTCCTTTCATGCTTTCCGTAATGTTGTGAATAAGTCTTTCTCGGTCTTCCGCTTTCATTGCTTTGGTGTATAATAAGCCAGGTTGCGTGTAATGGTCGTCGTCATTTTCGTTTCGATTGTAGTTGGCTACATGATTGCTATCCAATTCATATTCGAAATTTTTATACGAAGAATCTGGTTTAATATCATCAAAACTATTTGGGTGGTAGTTGGGCTTATCTTGATATTGGCTTGAATCTGCCATGAAACCGTCTCTTTGGTAATTATTTACCGCAAAAGGGCAACGATTTACTTCCAACAAATGCGAGTTTACACCCACTCTGTAGCGATGCGCATCTGGATAGGAGAATAATCTTCCTTGAAGCATTTTGTCTGGCGAGAAACTAATTCCGTTGATAAGATTGCTTGGAGAGAAAGTAGCCTGTTCTACATGTGCAAAATAATTTACAGGAACCTCGTTCAGTTCCATTTCGCCCACTTCTTGCAAAGGAAAATCGTCGTGCGACCATACTTTTGTTACATCAAAAGGATTCCAACGAAATTCTTTTGCTTGTGCTTCTGTCATAGTTTGGATGAACATCGTCCATTTTGGGAAATCACCGTTTTCAATAGCATTGCAAAGGTCTTCTTGTGCAAAATCAGGATTTTCACCTGCCATTTTTATAGCCTCTTCGTTTGTGAAGTTTTTAATGCCCTGTTTTGTTAAAAAATGAAACTTTACCCAAGTTCTCTCGTTTTTATCATTAATCATAGAAAAAGTGTGAGAGCCGAAACCATGCATATGTCTATATCCATAAGGTGTACCTCTGTCTGACATTAAAATCATTACTTGATGCAAAGATTCTGGATTCAAACTCCAAAAATCCCACATCATCGTAGCACTTTTTAAATTGGTTTTAGGAACTCTTTTTTGTGTATGAATAAAGTCTGGAAATTTTTTAGCGTCTTTAATGAAAAATACAGGTGTGTTGTTTCCAACTAAGTCCCAATTTCCGTCTTCAGTATAAAATTTAAGAGCAAAGCCTCTTGGATCTCTTGCGGTATCTGCACTTCCTTTTTCGCCTCCAACTGTGGAAAATCTTGCAAACATTCGGCAAGAATTTCCAACGTTAGCAAATAATTTCGCTTTCGTATATTTTGAAATGTCGTGGGTTACAGTAAATTTTCCATAAGCACCGCTACCTTTCGCGTGAACAATTCTTTCTGGTATTCTTTCTCTCACAAAATGAGCTAAATTTTCCTGTAGAATAAAATCTTGAAGAAGAACCGGGCCTCTTGCTCCTACCGTTTGTGAGTCTTGATGTTCATAATAAGGGGCTCCGCTGCTTGTGGTTAATTTTTTGGTATCCATATCGTTATGATTTGTCGGGGTTAATTCAATATATAAGTTCAAATTTAGATGAATTTTTAATTGCCTAATGCAAAAACGTTATATCTTTGTAATAGATAATATTAATCAGATGAACATTCAGCAATTGGAATATCTTATCGCCGTAGATAAGTATAAACATTTTGGTAAAGCTGCGCAAGCTTGCTTTATTACACAGCCAACTTTAAGTGCCATGATTCAGAAGTTTGAAGATGAGCTGGATGTGAAGGTTTTCGACAGAACTACGCATCCTATTCGTACGACTGATGTGGGTTCACAAATTATTGACCAAGCTAAAGTAATCATCGATTCGGTAAACGAGCTCAAAAATAAAGCCAATCTTTTGAATAATATTTTGGGTGGGACAATTAATTTAGGAATTATCCCAACGGTTTCATCGTTTATTCTTCCAACCGAAATTTTTAGTTTTCTTCAGGAAAATCCTAAAATTCAGATGAATGTAAAAGAGATGACGACGGATAATATCATCAAAGCATTGAAAAGTGGTGAGTTGGATGCCGGGATTATTTCTACACCTTATGATAATGCCAACGAATTTTATCAAGACTTCCTTTTTAATGAAGAGTTGATGATTTATAGCTCTGATAACGAATCTAAGAAAAAGAATTCTTTCATCGTTCCAGAAGAGCTTAATGTGGAAAAAGTATGGCTTTTGGAAGAAGGAAATTGTTTAAGAAATCAATTTGAAAATATTTGTCATCTAAAAGAAAATACTTTAAAACCGAAAAATTTAGATTTCCTGGCGTCTAATATTCAAACCTTGGTGCAGATGGTAGATAAAGTTGGTGGTATTAGTATTTTGCCGGAACTTGCGTTAAACCAACTTTCTGAAGAGCAAAAATCAAAAGTATTTAGATTTAAAAAGCCGTTTCCGTACAGGGAGATCAGCATTATTTATTATAAGCCAACGTTCAAGCAAAAAATTATTGACGAGTTGGGTGGTTCAATAAAGAAATCTTTAGAAAATAAATTAAGCTACAATCAAAATCCAAAAGATTTTGTGAGTATAAAACCGCAATAGAAGAAAGGTCAGGCGAAAGTCTGATCTTTCTCATTTTTAATATAATGTGAAAAGTTTTGAGTATTAGAAAAATAGTACTTACCTTTGCAGACGTTTGATAACGAGGAAAAATTTGACCTGATTGCAACCTCTATAAAAATATGCTAAAACAGTATTCTTTTTTTGAGCTATTTCCGGCAATTATTTACTATTTTTCCTCATCAGTTTTAATTAAAAAAAACAAAAAAATAATATGTCTTATTTATTTACGTCTGAATCAGTTTCAGAAGGGCATCCGGATAAAATCGCCGATCAGATTTCCGATGCGTTGATCGATAACTTTTTAGCTTACGACCAGTCGTCTAAAGTAGCTTGTGAAACTTTGGTTACTACAGGACAGGTAGTTTTGGCAGGAGAGGTGAAATCTGATGCTTATCTTGATGTACAAACTATTGCCAGAGAGGTAATCAACGGAATTGGTTATACAAAAGGAGAGTATATGTTTAATGGAGATTCTTGTGGGGTAATTTCTGCCATTCACGAGCAATCGCCAGACATTAACCAAGGTGTAGACAGAGCTGTAAACGACGAATCTTTTGAAGCGAAAGCAAATGCTCAAGGAGCAGGAGATCAAGGGATGATGTTTGGCTATGCAACCAACGAAACGGCTAATTACATGCCTTTAGCTTTAGATTTAGCACATACAATTCTAAAAGAGCTTTCTGCTTTGAGAAGAGAAAATTCTGCAATTACTTACCTTCGTCCAGATGCAAAATCTCAAGTTACCATCGAATATTCAGACGATCACAAACCTGTAAGAATTGATTCTATCGTAGTTTCTACTCAGCACGATGATTTCGGAACTGAAGAAGAAATGCTCAATAAAATTAGAGAAGACATTAAAAATATTTTGATTCCAAGAGTGGTTGCTTTGCAAACTGAAGAGATCAAAGCATTATTTAATGATCAAATTAAGTATCACATCAACCCAACTGGGAAGTTTGTAATCGGTGGTCCTCACGGAGATACAGGTCTTACAGGAAGAAAAATTATCGTAGATACTTACGGTGGTAAAGGAGCTCACGGTGGTGGTGCTTTCTCTGGAAAAGATCCTTCAAAAGTAGATAGAAGTGCAGCTTATGCTACAAGACACATTGCTAAAAATTTAGTTGCTGCAGGTGTTGCAGACGAAGTTTTGGTACAGGTTTCTTACGCAATTGGTGTTGCAGAACCTTGTGGTTTATACATCAATACTTACGGAACTTCTAAAGTAGGTTTAAATGATGGAGATATTGCTAAAAAAGTATCAACTGTATTCGATTTAAGACCTTACGCAATCGAGCAGAATTTGAAGTTGAGAAACCCTATTTACCAAGAAACGGCTTCTTACGGTCACATGGGAAGAGAAAGCTATGTAGCTAATAAAACTTTCAACAAAGGGCAGAAAAATGAGTTGACTCTTGAAGGTTTGGAATTCTTCACTTGGGAAAAATTAGACAAAGTAGAAGAAATTAAATCGGCTTTCGGTTTGTAAATCTTCTTTTCGGTATAGAAACTGCTTTAACATGAAAATGCTAAAGCAGTTTTTTTTATTTTTACACTTAAATTTTTTACCATGAATATGCGATTTGCACTCATTATATTTTCTCTTTTTATCACAGGTTTTTTGGCGAAGGCGCAATATACAGTGCATAAAATGATACATGTAGGATATGTTTATCAAAATCAAAGCTTTGGAGAGGTTGGTGGCAAATTGATGTTTCTAAAGAACGACGATGTAATTTATCGTTTGGGAGCATCTGCTTTAATGGGTTCTGCACATTCAGAATTTGCGATTATGCCAAAATTACAAGCCGATGTTTTGCTTAATTTTCAAAAAGATGTAGACTTTTACCACTCGTATTATTTTATCGTAGGAGCAGAAGGAACCAATAAATATGTAGCTCCAAAAGTAGGACTTAGTCTATTCGGAATTGTGGATTTAACAGGAGGTTATGCTTTTCCTATTGCAGATTCAAGGCTAAACGGGAAAGAGTTGAAAGGGTTAAATATCAATTTCACATTAAATATTCCAACAGTGGCAATTTATGATATGTTTAAATAGAAAAAATTAATTTTTTTGAATGTTAATTGATAAAAGTTTAACATTTATTAAAAATTTATTTATATTTACAGCATAATTCGATGCTATAGAAAAGACTTTACTCTGAAAATTGCTTACACTCCCCTTTATAAACCAGGTATAAACCGGGAAAAAGGAAAGTATGCGATAATAATAATTTAGAAGAAGTAAAGTTATGAAACCAACAGATAGCAATTTAATCGCGCTCTATCAGAGCGGAAATGAAGAGGCATTATCCACCCTTATTTATCGCCATCAAAATGAGCTTTTTACGTTTATTGTTTATAAGATTAATGACGAAGATCTTGCCAATGATATCTTTCAAGATACATTTATCAAAATTATTGTAATGCTAAAAGAAGGGCGTTATAATGAAGAAGGTAAATTCATACTTTGGGCAAAAAGAATTGCACAAAATTTAATTATTGACCATTTTCGTGCTAAAGCAAAAAATGTAAAAGTATCTGAAACTACTTTCGAAAGTGAAGATTTTTCAATTTTTGATTTAATTAGAGAGCCTTCAGAAAATATTGAAGATCAGTTAGTGAGCCTTCAAATTCAGGAAGATTTATTAAAAATGCTTCATTTTTTACCTGAAAACCAACAAGAGGTGATAAAACTCAGGTTTTTTGATGGATTAAGCTTTAAAGAAATCGCTGAACATACCGATATGAGCATTAACACGACGTTGGGAAGGGTTCGCTATGCTTTAATAAATTTAAGAAAAATCATGGAAGAGAAGAATATTATTCTCACAAGATAATAAAATGGAATAATTTTCGTTTTTAAAGAAAACATAACCATAGCCTATGAAAAATAACGATTCTTTAAAAGCGAAAAGTTTGAAACCAAAAAAGCAAACTATTGATTTTTTGCTTAAATTCTCAAAAAATATAGAAGTTATGAAAGTGAAGGATTCTCACTATCACGTTACGAAAAATTAAAATTACTAAATTTGTGCTGTATGAAAATTCAGCACATTTTTTTTGATCTCGATAATACACTTTGGGATCATCGCAGAAACGCTTATCTTACGATAAAAGCACTTTTTACCAAAGAAGAAATTGCCTTAAAATACAACATAGATTTTGAAGAATTCCATTCAGTTTATCATGAAATAAACGAAAAGCTTTGGGAACAAATTCGGGATGGTGAAATTGATAAAAGTTATCTGAGAAAGCACCGTTTTTATGATACATTCAACCATTTTGGGATAGATAATCTTGAGTTGTCGATGTATTTCGAAGAGCATTTTTTAGATAAAATTCTCAACTTTAATCATTTGGTAGAAGGTGCTGAAATTATTTTAGAATATTTAAAGTCTAAAAATTACACTCTTCATATTATTTCAAACGGATTTCAGGAAGTCACCGAGAGAAAGTGTATTCTTTCAGGAATAGACCATTACTTTCAAACGATTACCAGTGCCGATTCTGTTGGTGTAAGAAAACCTAATCCTGCAATTTTCGAGCATTCTTTGCATTTAGCGAATGCATCAAAGAAAGAAAGTATTTTAATTGGAGACGATTGGATTGCAGATGTTATTGGCGCTCAAAACTTTGGTATGGATGTGATTTTCTTTAATGTTTTGCGCGAAAAGAGACATGATGATAGCTTGAAGGCAATTGAGAGTTTGCTACAAATAAAAGAATATTTGTAAAAATTAAATAAGAGTTTTGATTTTTGAATTTGTTTTTTATTTAATTTTATAATCACTAAATATCACCAAATGAAAAAGTTAAATTTCTTATCAAGATTATTTTTGCTCGTATTGACTTTCGGTTTTATAACCGTATTTGGGCAAATAACGACAAAAGCAGTAAAGTTTGCGGCAGGCAAATCTTCAGCAGCTATTACAGGTTCCGTTACGGGATATCAGACGATTGATTATACGGTTTCTGCAAAAGAAAATCAAACACTGAAAGTTGATTTTAAAACGAATAAACAGAGTAATTTCTTTAATGTTCTTCCTCCAGGTTCTAATGACGAGTCTATCTTTACAGGAAGCAATGAAGGGAATTCTTTTGCGGGGACTTTATCTCAAACAGGGACATATAAAATTAGGGTATATTTAATGAGAAATGATGCCAGAAGAAATGTAAAAGCAAATTATACGCTGAATATTTCTGTTAAATAAATAGGAATGATAAAAAAAAACCGGCTCTTCGTAGAAGAGCCGGTTTTTTATAAGTTTCGGCGGCGCCTTTGGCGCCGCCGAAACTATATCGCAAAGAAAATTTAGCATTAAATTCCTAAACTTTCTCTTACTCTTTTCATGGTTTCAAGAGCGACAACTCTGGTTTTTGTTGCGCCTTCTTGAAGTTTTGCTTCCAATTCGTCTAAGTTGTTCATGTAATAGGCAAAAACCTCTCTTTCTTTTGCAAAACGTTCTAAAATAAGATTTAGAAGTTCCATTTTTGCGTGACCGTAACCGAAGTTTCCAGCTAAATATTTTGCTCTTAATTCTTCTGTTTGTTCTGGTGTAGCAATAAGTTCGTAAATCGCAAAAGTTTTATCTGTAGAAGGGTCTTTTGGTTCTTCTAGAGATTTAGAATCACTTTCAATGCTCATTACTTGCTTTTTCAATTGCTTTTCTGGTAAGAAAATATTGATGATGTTTCCTCTAGATTTAGACATTTTGTTGCCATCGGTTCCGGGAACATATTTGGTGTCTTCCTGAAGCTCAGATTGTGGCAAAACAAAAACTTCTCCCATTTGATTGTTGAACCTTGAAGCCACGTCGCGCGCAATTTCCAAATGTTGAAGCTGGTCTTTTCCGACAGGAACAATTTCTGCATCATACAACAAAATATCTGCAGCCATCAAAATAGGGTAGGTGAATAAACCTGCGTTTACATCTTGCAAACGGTCTGCTTTATCTTTAAAAGAATGCGCCAAAGTCAGTCTTTGATAAGGAAAAAAGCAAGACAAATGCCAAGAAAGTTCACACGTTTCAGGGATGTCGCTTTGTCTGTAAAAGAAGGTTTTTTCGGTATCAAGTCCACAAGCAAGCCAAGCCGCAGCAATCTCGTAGGTATTCTGTTTCAGTTCTTTTGCGTCTTTTATCTGCGTAAGAGAATGAAGGTTTGCGATGAATAAAAACGATTCGTTTCCTGCTTGCTTTGAAAGCTCAATTGCAGGAATAATTGCACCTAAAAGGTTTCCCAAATGCGGTGTTCCGGTGGCTTGAATGCCGGTAAGAATTCTTGACATTGTTTTAAATTTATTTAAATAAAATTTTTCGAATTGCAAATTTAGGTATAATCCCACAGATTACACAGATGATTGTGAATTTCTATCAATAGGAGCGGACTTTAGTCCGCTTTAAAAGTTTTACAAGGAATGGCTTTAGCCTAAATTTAAATATTTCGTATTGGTTTTTCTGACTCTTAAATCAGCAATAGGCTAAATTTACGGAATCAAAATTTTCTCCCCACCAAATTTCGGTTCTACGCCAAACATAAAGTCCCAGAAAACTTTGGCTCGGGCGAGTTTTTCTCTTGCATTGGTTTTAAAACCTGCGTATTTATTCACGTCTTTTGCATTGTAGCCGAAAGCTTTTATGCCGTTTTTTCGTGCTAAATACACCGCTCTTTCGTTGTGAAATTTCTGCGAAATAATGATGTAAGAGTTTTGTCCGAAAATTTCTTTCGCCCTCAATACAGAATCTAAAGTTCTGAAACCTGCAAAATCTTCAAAAATTTTGTCGGCTGGAATTCCAGCTTTGATGAGCTCGTTTTTCATTTCTTCAGGCTCGTTGTAGGCTTTTCTAGAGTTGTCGCCACTTACAATAACATTTTGAATTTTCCCTGAATGATACAATTCTGCTGCAGCATCAATTCGGTTAAAGAAATAAGCGTTTGGCGCTCCATTAGAAAGCGTTTTGCTGGTTCCTAATAAAAGCCCGACTTTCTCCGTAGGAAGTTTTGAAATATCAGAGGAAACGTACGCTTCGGCTTGGTCTTTAATGGTAAAGTTTGACCAAACGATAAAAATAATTCCTGCCACAAAAAGTAGCAGGAAAATTTTAATAGTGTTTTTTATTAATTTTTTCATACAATTTTCGACCTTAAAGGTTTCATAAAAGTATGAAATATTTTAAAATTCTAATCCGTTCGGGAATGCTTTTTTTCTAAAAATTAATAACAATGCAGCTCCTACTGTAATGGCAGAATCGGCAATATTGAAAATATATTTGAAGAATTCAATGTGTTTTCCTCCAATTATTGGCCAGCTTTCCGGAACGTACCAATCTACAATCGGGAAATGCAGCATATCAACAACGCAGCCTTTCATGAAGTGAGAATAGCCTTCTCCAAAAGGGACAAATTTCGAAACACCTCCATAACCAATCCATCTTCCTGTATTTTCGTCGAAAACAGTTCCTGAGTCGAAAATTAATCCGTAAAACATACCGTCAATTAGGTTTCCAATTGCTCCTGCAAAAATCATAGCCATCGGAATCAAAAGGTAGTTAGATTCTCCTCTTTGAAGCCATTTTTTGAACAGGTAAACCATTCCTCCAATCAAGAAAACTCTTACTAAAACGAGAAAGTATTTTCCGATAATTCCGCCAAATTGAAATCCATAAGCCATTCCTGGGTTTTCAACAAATGTTTTATTAAAAAAACCGTTGATTACGGGGATACTTTCGTTAAGCTCGAAATTGGTTTTTACATAGATTTTTGACGCTTGGTCAATCAAAAGAATCAGAAAGGTTACTAATGCTATCTTCTTCATTACTTATCTTTCTTTGGATTGTCTTTAAAGTTTCTTGCTGGTTTTTCTTTTTTAGGAGTGCGAGGCTCGAAGTTTTGAGTTTTTGCGCCTCTTGTATGAAATTTTTCATAACGGATTCCCATATCTTTCATAACGCTTTTTATCGCATTCAGCTCCATTTGGTTTTTGGGGTGTACAATTAATGCTTCCATTTTACAATTTGTTTTTTTATCTGTCTGAGTGTAGTTTAAGGTTTATTTTTTCGAAAGTTCGTCCAATCTTTTGCGGTCTTTCGCAGAAAGGTCTTCTATTCCGTTTTTGCCCATTTTGCTCAGAAGTCTGTCGATTTCTTTTTCTCTTTCCCTTTTGTCTGAATTAAATTTATCATCTATTGTGTAATTTTTCTGGTCATCTGGAAAAAATTTGTCTTTAATTTTGTCTTTGTTGAAAAATGCAAGAACAGCCACAATAATGAGTGCCAAAATTACTAATTCCATGGGAAGTATATATTAAAAATTAGGTTTATAAAGTACCGCGAGATACAATATAAACCCAAATTTATTATAATTAAATAAAAATATGTATTATCTCTGCATATTTTTAGCTTCGATGCTTAGTGTAGCGTGAGGAACAGCCAATAGTCTTGGTTTAGGAATTAGTTTTCCGGTTACTCTGCAAACGCCGTAAGTTTTGTTTTCAATTCTTATCAAAGCGTTTTTAAGGTCGCGTACAAATTTTTCCTGTCTTCCTGCTAAAATCGAATTTTGCTCCTTACTCAAAGTTTCTGCACCTTCTTCAAATGCTTTAAAGGTAGGTGATGTATCATCCGTTCCATTGTTTTGGTCGTTGATGAAACTCTCTCTGATTAGTTTCAAATCATTCTCAGCTTTCTCTATTTTATCTTTAATGATTGCCTTAAATTCCTGTAAATCAGCATCGCTGTAACGTACTCTTTCGTCTGACATGGTCTTTTTCTTTATTTAATAAAATTATGAATTGGAATTTGAAAAACAATAACTATAAGTTAAATTTTTTCAACATTTATTTTAAAATTAACCTCATCTATTTCGATATCGTTAAAATTTGAAAGTGAAGATACAATTTCTATTTTATCCGACAATACTTCGGCAGAAATATACGCTTCATTTTTAAGAATATCGTTTATAAATGGTGAGTTTTCTTCTATAGAGATTCTGATTCTGTCTGTAAGTTCAAAGTCTTTATCTTTTCTGATGTTTTGAACTCTATTAATCAGTTCTCTTGCAATTCCCTCCGATTTTAATTCTTCTGTCAACGTCAAATCTAATGCCACAGTAGTTTTTCCATCTGAAGTCACCGTCCAGCCCGGAATATCTTTTGTTGAAATTTCTACGTCGTTCAACGTAATTTCATATCCAAGTATATCCATTTTTCCTTCTTTTTCTAAAGAAGCAATTTGCTCTCCTGAAAGATTATTGATTTCGTTACCAACAGCTTTCATGTCTTTTCCAAGCCTAGAACCTAAAGTTTTGAAGTTAGGTTTTATCTGTTTTACAATTAAATGTGAAGCTTCTTCAGCATTAATTAATTGCAATTCTTTAACATTTACTTCTTGTTTAATTAATTCTGCCACTGCCAAAATCTGCTCTTCAGTTTTAGCGTCTAAGACAGGAATCAGCACTTTCTGCAATGGTTGACGAACTTTTACGTTTTCTTTCTTTCTTAAAGAGAAAACCATACTTGTAATGTTCTGTGCTAAATGTGTTTTTTCAACCAAATCGGTATCAATTAAACTTTCATCAGCAACCGGGAAGTCGGTTAAGTGTACAGATTCGCAGTTTTCTTTTCCTGTAACTTTGTTCAAATCTTGGTACAATTGGTCCATAAAGAACGGAGCAATTGGCGCCGATAATTTGGCTACAGTTTCTAGACAAGTGTATAAAGTTTGGTAAGCAGAGATTTTATCTTCTGAGTAATCTCCCTTCCAGAAACGTCTTCTACACAATCTTACGTACCAGTTAGACAAGTTGTCATTCACAAAAGTATTGATGGCTCTTGCGACTCTTGTTGGCTCGTAATCTTCGTAGAACGCTTTTACTTCTTTTATTAAAAGATTCAATTCAGATAAAATCCATCTGTCGATTTCTGGTCTGTTTTGAATTTCTTTTTCTGAATAATTAAATCCGTCTACGTTCGCATACAACGCAAAGAATGAATATGTATTGTAAAGAGTTCCGAAGAATTTTCTTCTTACTTCATCAATTCCTTCGATGTCAAACTTCAGGTTTTCCCAAGGATTTGCATTAGAAATCATGTACCAACGTGTTGCATCTGGTCCATACACTGCTAAAGTTTCGAACGGGTCTACAGCATTTCCAAGACGTTTAGACATTTTCTGTCCGTTTTTGTCTAAAACAAGACCGTTACTCATTACATTTTTATAAGCAACTGAATCAAAAACTGCCGTTCCGATTGCGTGAAGTGTGTAAAACCAACCACGAGTTTGGTCTACTCCTTCTGCGATGAAATCCGCAGGGAAAGCTTTATTAGAATCAATTAATTCTTTGTTCTCAAAAGGGTAGTGCAATTGTGCATAAGGCATCGAACCTGAATCGAACCAAACGTCGATTAAGTCGCTTTCACGTTTCATTGCTTTTCCAGAATCTGAAACCAAAACAACTTTGTCTACTACATTTTTATGTAAATCTACCAAAGAATAGTTTTGTTCAGACATATCACCAATTACAAAACCTTTGAACGGATTTTCTTTCATGAATCCAGCTTCAATAGATTTTTCGATCTCGTTATATAATTCTTCTACAGAACCGATTATTTTTTCTTCCTTCAAATCATCTGTTCTCCAAATTGGCAAAGGAATTCCCCAATATCTTGAACGGGAAAGGTTCCAATCGTTTACGTTTTCAAGCCAGTTGGCAAAACGTCCTTCTCCTGTAGATTTTGGCTTCCAGTTGATGGTTTCGTTGAGTTCTACCAAGCGATTTTTAACTTGTGACATTTTTACAAACCAAGAATCTAACGGATAGTATAAAACGGGTTTGTCTGTTCTCCAACAATGTGGGTAGCTGTGAACATATTTTTCAACTTTGAAGGCTTTGTTTTCAGTTTTCAACAAAATTGCCAATTCAACATCCCAAGATTTGTCTGGTGCAGTTCCTTCGTCGTAGTATTCGTTTTTGATGTATTTTCCTGAGAATAATTCAGGAACATTTTCTCCTTTAATGAATTTACCTTGTAAATCTACCAAAGGAACCAAGTTGTCGTTTTCGTCCTTCACCAACATTGGCGGAACGCCTGCGTCTTTGGCAACTCTCGCATCATCTGCACCAAAAGTTGGAGCTGTGTGTACGATACCTGTTCCGTCTTCTGTAGTTACAAAATCTCCAGGGATTACTCTGAACGCTTGCTCAGGATTTTCTGCAGGTAAAAACCAAGGAACTAATTGCTCATAGTACGTTCCTACCAATTCAGAACCTTTAAATTCCTTTAAAACTTGGTAAGGAATTACTTTTGTTTCAGAAGTATAATTAGCAAAATCTTCAGCCGTTCCTTCTGCATATTTTTTACCAAATTGTTTTGCTACTAAAGCTTTAGCCAAAACAATATTGATAGGCTCAAAAGTATATTGGTTAAATGTTTTTACTAAAACATAATCGATATTATTCCCTACTGTTAAAGCCGTGTTTGAAGGCAAGGTCCAAGGAGTTGTCGTCCAAGCCAAGATGTGAACATCACCATCAACATCGTTAAATAATTCAGTAGTTTCTTTTTTAGCTTTAAACTGAGCTACAACTGTGGTGTCGGAAACATCACGATAAGTTCCGGGTTGGTTCAACTCGTGAGAAGAAAGACCAGTTCCCGCTTTCGGCGAATATGGCTGAATAGTGTAGCCTTTATACAACAATTCTTTGCTGTACAGCTGTTTTAGCAACCACCAAACCGTTTCCATGTATTTAGATTTGTACGTGATGTAAGGGTCGTCTAGGTCTACCCAATATCCGATTTTCTCGGTAAGGGTATTCCAAACGTCTGTATAACGCATTACGGCTTCACGACAAGCTTTGTTGTAATCTTCGATAGATATTTTTTTGCCAATATCTTCTTTCGTAATTCCTAATTCTTTTTCCACGCCAAGCTCTACCGGAAGTCCGTGTGTATCCCAACCCGCTTTACGGAAAACCTGTTTCCCGTTTTGGGTTTGATAACGACAGAAAATATCCTTCAACGCTCTGGCCATTACGTGGTGAATTCCAGGCATACCGTTTGCTGAAGGCGGACCTTCATAAAAAACAAACTCAGGTTGCCCCTCACGAATCTCAACACTTTTATTGAAAGTTTTATTTTGTTTCCAAAATTCCGCTACATTCTCGGCTACGTCAATAAGGTTGAGGTTTTTGTATTCTTTAAACTGGCTCATTGTAATATCTCAATATCGTTGATTAATTAAGTTTGCAAATTTAGTGATTTTTGTCGGTTTATAATATATGTTTTATTTTGATATCATCGATTAAAATATTCAATTTCAGAAAAATAAATAAACTGCCGTTTTATTTGCGAATTGTTGATTTTTGAATTTAATTACAAGCGGATATTATGAACGTTCTAATTTGTTGAATCTTTTTAAATTTAAATTAAATAAATTTGTCTTAAAATCTACATTTTGGAATTTCAACCCTCAATCGAAAGAGCAAACTTGCCGGAAATAAAAACCTTTCAGGAAGAAAAACTGAAAGAATTGTTGTGTTACCTTCAAGAACATTCGCCGTTTTACCAAAAATTATTTGCAGAACATCAAATTAATATTTCTGAAATTCAAACATTGGAGGATTTGCAGAAAATTCCTGTGACCACCAAAAATGATTTACAGCAATTCAATGACGATTTTTTCTGTGTTTCTAAAGATAAAATTGTGGATTACAGCACGACTTCCGGAACTTTAGGCGACCCCGTTACTTTTGGACTTTCGGATGAAGATTTAGAAAGAATTGCTTACAATGAAGCAATTTCTTTACGTTGTGCCGGAATTAAAAAAGGCGATGTAGTGCAAATGATTACCACCATCGATAAAAGATTTATGGCGGGTCTTGCTTATTTTTTAGGATTGAGGAAATTAGGAGCAAGCGTTGTAAGAATGGGGCCTGGAATTCCGGAACTGCAATGGGATTCGGTGTTTCGCTACCAACCGAAGTATTTAATTACTGTTCCGTCGTTCTTGTTAAAAATGATAGATTTTGCGGAGAAAAATAATTTAGATTATAAAAATTCTAGCATAAAAGCAGCGGTTTGCATTGGTGAAAGCATAAAAAATCAAGACTTTTCTGATAATATTTTAGCCCAAAAAATTAAAGAAAAATGGAATATTGAGTTGTTTTCTACCTATGCTTCCACGGAAATGAGTACCGCTTTCACAGAATGCGAGTTTCATGTTGGAGGGCATCATCATCCTGAACTTTTAATTACGGAAATTCTTGACGATGAAGGAAATCCAGTTGCCGAAAACGAGAGTGGCGAATTGGTTATTACAACTTTGGGTGTTGAAGCAGTTCCTTTGTTGAGGTTTAAAACGGGAGATTTAGTTAAAGCTCATTACGAACCTTGTAAATGCGGTAGAAATACTATGAGATTGGGCCCTGTTGTTGGAAGAAAGCAGCAAATGATTAAATATAAAGGTACAACTTTGTATCCTCCTGCGATGACGGATATTCTCAACGATTTTGAAGGGATTTCTTGTTATCAAATTGTAATTCAATCGAGTGAGATTGGTTTAGACGAAATTATTATTAAACTAAGTACAGAACAAGAAAGTGATGGTTTTGTTGCTGAAGTTCGCGACCATTTCAGAGCAAAGTTGAGAGTAAGCCCTAAAATCGAACTGATAGATTTTGATATTTTGTCTAAAATCGTTTTCCATCCCAATTCTAGAAAACCTATTACGTTTGTAGATTTGAGGTGATGTTTATTCATTTTAATT
This sequence comes from Chryseobacterium sp. HNCC26DJ239, assembly GCF_057180445.1. Classification (NCBI taxonomy): domain Bacteria; kingdom Pseudomonadati; phylum Bacteroidota; class Flavobacteriia; order Flavobacteriales; family Weeksellaceae; genus Chryseobacterium; species Chryseobacterium sp. HNCC26DJ239. Next base: position 57,727 of record NZ_JBXUGJ010000004.1, on the reverse strand, counting down.
TGAAATATTAAAATGAATTTAAAGTTCTAATTTAAGATGAAATATTATATTTGCGAACTTAAATATACAGTATGAAAAAATTATTTTTAGTTTATTTTTGGCGATTACAGCTTTTGCTTTTTCACAAAACAAGTTGCTAGTTCAACAAGGTAATTTCGGGTTTTTAAGTGACCAGACTGAGGTAAATGTTCAGCTTAAATTTAATAATGTGCTTTTTCAAGTTGAAAACTATAGTGAAGACCAATATTTAGAAAAAAGAGAAAAAGAAACAATTGCTAAAAAAGGGGAAGAAGCTTGGAAAAAGTGGATGGAAGAATGGCAAAGATTTAAAGAAACTGAATACATTTCTTATTTTTTGAAAGGGATTAATGAAAAATCTCGTAAAGTAAAATTTTCTAACAATATTAGCAATGCGAAATTTACATTGATTATTGATACAAAATGGATTTACGCAGGTTGGCATGGTGGAATCATGGGGCAAGAAGGGAAGCTTACTTCAGAACTCACCTTCGTAGAAACACAAAATCCTGAACGTATTGTAATGAAGCTAAAAGGAGATATGATTTTAGGTAAACCGCAAAATAAATATTTTGTGATGGAATACGGAAGAATAGCAGGAGCTTATGAAGCAACAGGGAAGTCTATAGGAAAAGAAATTAGAAAAGTGATAAAATAAATAGAAAACCGGTCAATTTAGACCGGTTTTTTTATGATTGCATTTTTTCGTTTCGTATCAATTCAGCAAGGTTTTTTACCGCTGTATTGTGTTTTTTCACGAAAGTATTTTCTTTGTTCCAAACGTATCCTGCAAGAACGGCGCAGATTTTACGTTTAATTTCAATGTTTTCCGGTTGGTGGAAGAAAAGTTCCTGAAGGTTTCCTGTGTACCATTCTTTTACGTAGGTCGAAAAAACATCAACGCCATATAAAATATAATCAGAATATTCTTTTTGCCAGTCGATAGTTTCACCATTTAATTGTCTTAAAGCAAGTTTTGCAGCCAACATTCCGGATTCTGTTGCAAAAGCCATTCCTGAAGAGAAAACGGGGTCTAGAAACTCAGAAGCGTTTCCTGTAAGTGCAAATCCATCTCCGAAAAGTGCTTTTACCGAGCAAGAATAATCCTTTAAAAGTTTCGGTTCAAATAAAAATTCTACATCACCAAAACGTTTTACGTAGTAATCAGAAAGAGAGATTGCTTTTCTTAAAGCTTCTGTTGTGTCTCCGTTTTCAGAAAGTTTTTCGATGTAATCGGTTGGGCCAACAATTCCTAAACTCGTTTTACCATTAGAGAAAGGAATTACCCAAAGCCAGACTTCAGTTTCAATAATATCAAAAGAAATTAAAGTTCCTTCTGTTCCTTCTTCACGATTAATGTCTTCTACATGAGAGAAAATAGCAGAATGAGGCGAAAGTTTCGATGGTTTTTCTAAATCTAAAAGTCTCGGTAAAACTCTTCCGTATCCGCTAGAATCGATTACGAATTTGGCGTGTATTTCTTTGGTTTCACCATTTTTATTTTTTACCGTAGTTACAGAATCTGTTACGTTAAATTCGATGCCTATAACTTCTGTTTCAAATTCAAGGTCGATGCCTTTGTTGATGACTTCCTGGGCTAAAGTATGGTCGAAATCAGCTCTTGGAACTTGCCAAGTCCAATCCCAACCTTCACCAAATTTATCACTGAAATCGAAAACGCAAACTTCATCACCTCTTAAAAATCTGGCGCCAAGTTTTTTTTCAAAACCCATTTTATCCAGAGCGGGAAAGAGCCCAGCTTCATCAAAATGATCCATTACTCGTGGAATTAAGCTTTCTCCAACCACCAGTCTGGGAAATAAAGTTTTCTCTACAACTTTTACGTTGATGCCGTTTTTCTTTAAGTATGAAGAAGATACACATCCGGAAGGACCTGCTCCAATTACGAGAACGTCTACAAATTCTTTATTCATCTTCGATTTTTTATTTTGATAATTACTTTTATCTTTGCCCAAAGTAAGCAATACAAATTTTTAATGTATTACAAAATTAGACATAATTAGTTTTTGATTGATGAAAATAAATAACTTTTTACAACTGAAAGATTTTCAGGAAATTATATTTAACCAAAAAAAGATTGACCTTGACGAATCACTCATCGCAAGAGTAGACGCGAGTTTTCAGTTTTTGAAAGAGTTTTCTAAAGATAAAATCATCTATGGAGTTAATACCGGTTTCGGACCGATGGCTCAGTTTAAAATTAGTGATGAAGACAAAAACCAGCTTCAGTATAATTTAATTAGAAGCCACTCTTCTGGTATTGGAAATCCGCTTCCTGCAGATGAGGTAAAAGCAGCGATGTTGGCGAGATTAAACACGCTTTCTCGTGGGAATTCTGGGGTTCATAGTTCGGTAATTTTTTTACTTAAAGAATTAATAAACAGAGATGTTACGCCGCTTATTTTTGAACACGGTGGAGTGGGGGCGAGTGGCGATTTGGTACAGTTGGCTCATTTAGCTTTGGTATTAATCGGTGAAGGAGAAGTTTTCTACAAAGGGGAAAGAAAATCTACGAAAGAAGTTTTCGAGATTGAAAATCTGGAACCGATTAAAGTAGAAATTCGCGAAGGTCTTGGCTTGATGAACGGAACTTCCGTAATGTCTGGAATTGGTATCGTTAATGCACATAAAGCTAGAAAATTAACTGAAATTTCTTTACAGCTTTCCTGCGCAATCAATGAGTTGGTTCTTGCATATGACGACCACCTTTCTGAGGCTTTAAATAATACAAAAAGACACGTTGGGCAACAAAAAATAGCTGAGAAAATGAGAAATCATTTATCAGACAGCCAGTTGGTTAGAAAAAGGGCGGAGCATTTGTATACTCGTTTTGAAGAGCAGGAAACGGTCTTTAAAGATAAAGTTCAGGAGTATTATTCTATTCGTTGTGTGCCACAAATTTTAGGGCCGGTTTTGGATACTTTGGAGTTTACAGAGCAGATTTTGGAAGACGAAATCAATTCTGCAAACGACAACCCGATTATTAATGTAGAAGACCAACATGTGTATCACGGTGGAAATTTCCACGGAGATTATATTTCTTTGGAAATGGATAAGCTGAAAATAGTGGTTACCAAATTAACGATGTTGGCAGAAAGGCAATTGAACTATCTTTTGAATGCAAAAATTAATGAAATTTTCCCACCGTTTGTAAATCTTGGGAAATTAGGTTTCAATTTTGGAATGCAAGGAGTTCAGTTCACAGCAACTTCAACTACTGCGGAAAGCCAGACACTTTCAAACCCGATGTATGTACACAGTATTCCGAATAATAATGATAATCAGGATATTGTAAGCATGGGAACCAACTCTGCGGTAATCTGCAGGAAAGTAATCGAAAATGCTTTTGAAGTTCTTTCTATTGAAGCCATTACGATTGTTCAGGCGATTGAATATTTGGGATATCAAGATAAAGTTTCATCTGCTACAAAAGAGCTATATGATGAAATCAGAAAAATAATTCCTGCTTTTTCGGAAGATATGGTGATGTATCCTTACTTGCAGAAAGTGAAAGATTATTTAAAGAAATAGCTTAACATACCAAGCCGAAGATTTCCTTGGAATTAATAATTGGATTATTGATAAACGTCATTAAAATGGATCAATAATTTAAAAAAAATAAAGAAAAAATTAAAAGTTCACACATGAAATGTGCAATTGTAACCGGTGGTTCAAGAGGAATAGGTAGAGCAATTTGCCTAAAATTAGCAGAAGAAAAAAATTATCATATTTTGATTAATTATACTTCTAATGAAGCTGCAGCAAAGGAAACTTTAGCTAAAGTTGAAGAATTGGGAGCAACAGGAGAAATCCTAAAATTCGACGTGGGAAATGCCGAAGAAACAAAAAATATTTTAACAGAATGGCAGGAAAATAATCCTAAAGCTATTGTTGAAGTAATTGTAAACAACGCCGGAATCACCAGAGACGGCTTATTTATGTGGATGCCAAGCGAAGATTGGAACTCCGTAATCAATACCAGTTTGAACGGTTTTTATAACGTAACCAATTTTTTCATTCAAAAATTATTGAGAAATAAATACGGAAGAATCATCAATATGGTTTCCGTTTCTGGAGTGAAAGGAACTGCAGGGCAAACCAATTATTCCGCTGCAAAAGGAGCTTTGGTAGGTGCTACAAAAGCTTTAGCGCAAGAAGTGGCAAAAAGAAATATTACCGTAAATGCGGTGGCTCCAGGTTTTATTAAAACCGATATGACGCAAGAATTCAACGAAGATGAATTAAAAGCGATGATTCCTGCAAATCGTTTCGGTGAAGCAGAAGAAGTGGCAGATTTAGTTGCATTTTTAGCCTCTAAAAAAGCGTCTTACATTACAGGTGAAATTATTAATATTAACGGAGGAATTTATTCATAAAATAATGTAACAATGTAGCAATTTACCAGTTTATCAATGTTTTTAATTGTTACATTGCTAGACTGATACATTGTTAAATTTGAAAAGATGGAAAATAGAGTTGTCATAACCGGAATGGGAATTTATTCCTGCATTGGAACTTCTTTGGAAGAAGTAAAAGAATCTCTTTACCAAGGGAAATCCGGGATAATTTTAGATAAAAATAGAAAAGAGTTTGGGTACAGGTCTGGTTTAACGGGCTCTGTTCCAAAACCTGATTTAAAAGGTCTTCTCAGTAGAAGACAGCGCGTAAGCATGGGCGAAGAAAGCGAATATGCTTATCTTGCCACAGTTGATGCTTTAAAGCAAGCAAAAATTGACCAAGATTTTCTTGATGCTCATGAAGTTGGTATTTTATACGGAAACGACAGCGTTTCTCAAGCGGTGGTAGAAGCCATCGATATTGCGCGCGAGAAAAAAGATAATACTTTAATGGGAAGCGGAGCGATTTTTAAATCGATGAATTCTACCGTTACCATGAATCTTTCAACTATTTTTAAACTTCGAGGAATTAATTTAACGATTAGTGCTGCTTGTGCAAGCGGTTCTCACTCTTTAGGATTGGCGTATATGATGATTAAAAATGGGTTTCAGGAAATGATTGTTTGTGGAGGTGCACAAGAAACCAATCATTATTCTATGGCGAGTTTTGATGGTTTAGGCGTTTTTTCGACAAGAGAAGACGAGCCACAGAAAGCATCAAGACCTTTCGATAGTGGAAGAGATGGGTTAATCCCGAGTGGAGGTGCGGCAACTTTAATTGTAGAAAGCCTTGAATCTGCTCAAAAAAGAGGCGCCAATATTCTTGCTGAAATTGTTGGCTATGGTTTTTCATCCAACGGTGGTCATATTTCAACTCCAAATGTGGATGGACCGGCTTTAGCGATGAACAGAGCTTTGCAACAATCTACACTTCAAGCTGCAGATATAGATTACATCAACGCTCACGCAACGTCTACTCCAATTGGCGATAGCAATGAAGCAAAAGCTATTTTTGAAATTTTTGGAGGCGAAGTTCCAGTGAGTTCTACCAAGTCTATGACGGGACATGAATGTTGGATGGCGGGTGCAAGTGAGGTGATTTATTCAATTTTGATGATGCAGAATAATTTCGTCGCACCAAATATCAACCTAGAAAATCCTGATGATGAGGCAAAAAGGATAAATTTAATTGCAGAAACAAAAAATCAAAAAATTGACGTATTTTTGTCGAATTCTTTTGGTTTCGGAGGAACCAATTCAGCATTAATAGTTAAAAAATTTGATTAGACAAATATGAGCAGAGAAGAAATTATTGACATTGTCAACGGTTTTTTGGTAAATGAATTTGAAGTAGACGAAGACGAAATCAGCAATGAGGCGAATCTTAAAACTACTTTAGGTTTAGACAGCTTAGATTATATAGACCTTGTAGTGGTTATCGAATCTAATTTCGGTGTGAAATTAGGCGAGGCAGACTTTAAACAAATGGTTACATTCAACGATTTTTATTCAGCTATTGAAAATAAAATCGCTCAAAAAATATAACAATCTAGCAATGTAACAGTCTAGCAATTTAATAATAATTGTTACATTGATACACTGCTACATTGGTAAATTAAAAACTATGAATAAATGGAAAGGGAAATCGAAAGGCAACATTTTAGGCTATAAGATTTTCGTTTGGTGCATCAAAAACATCGGAGTCCGAAGTTCATATTTTGTGTTGTATTTCGTAGCCAGCTATTATTTTCTTTTCGAAAAGAAAAGCAATCTTTACATTTCTTATTACCTCAAAAAAAGACTGAATTTTAAAGGCTGGAAAGCTAAAGTTTCGGTTTACAAAAGCTATTTTACTTTCGGGCAAGTTCTTATCGACAAAACTGCAATTTCTGCCGGTTTGCGAGAAAAATATACCTACGAATTTGATGGAATCGACATTCTTCGTCAACTTTTAGCAGAGAAAAAAGGTGGCGTTCTTATCAGTGCACACATCGGTAATTTTGAAGTTGCAGAACACTTTTTTGCCGATATCGATTTCGATTGTCAAATTAGCTTAGTTACGACAGACCAGGAAGTTACGGTGATTAAAGAGTACCTTGAAAGTATTTCGGTAAAGAAAAGTAACATGAAATTTATTTATGTGAAAGACGACATGTCGCACATTTTTGAAATCAACGAAGCTTTATCGAATAACGAACTTATTTGTTTTACCGGCGACCGCTATTTTGAAGGTTCAAAATTCTTGGAAGCCGATTTATTAGGCAAGTCTGCAAAATTTCCAGCAGGACCATTTCTTATTGCTTCTCGTTTAAATGTTCCCGTTGTGTATGTCTATGTGATGAAAGAAAAAAATCTTCATTATCATTTGTACGCACGAAGAGCAGAAAACGTGAAAAAGCGCGACGCAGAAGGTTTACTACATTCCTATACTCAAAATCTGGAATCGATGGTTGCAAAATATCCTTTGCAATGGTTCAATTACTTCGATTTTTGGGATGATGTAGAGTAAATTAAGAGCAAATAGAAGTCTTTTAACGCAAATTTTTTAAGATTCATCATTTTATAGCGCGGAAACTTCTGTTCATGATGTTTCTTTTTCAGCTAATGAATGCGGAAGTCTTTGCTGAGTGAAACGCCATTGCGAGCATTATATATTTTCAATGTTTTTCTTATTCTTTGCGTTCTTAGAGATTATAAATTATTGTTTTCTCCCAATTCTAGGATAAATTTCAAAAAATCATTGCAGAAGTTACCGTAAATTTCTAAATTTCTACTTTGGAAAAACAATACGACATATTGGTTATAGGCAGCGGATTAGGAGGTCTTGTTTCGGCATTAATTTTGGCGAAAGAAGGCTTAAAAGTCTGTGTTCTTGAAAAAAACAATCAATATGGAGGCAATTTGCAGACTTTTTCCCGAGATAAACTCATTTTCGATACCGGAGTTCACTATTTAGGAGGTTTATCCGAAGGTCAAAATCTACATCAATATTTTTCTTATCTCGAGATTGCAGACGAACTACCACTTAAAAAACTTGACGATTTTGGCTATGACAGAATTAGTTTTGATAACGATTCTCAATTTTATCCGCATTCGCAAGGTTATGAAGGTTTTGTAGAAAGTCTTTCTGAAATTTTCCCTGAAGAAAAAGCCAATATTGAAAAGTATTGTAAAGAAATTCAGGAGGTTTGCGCGCAATTTCCTCGTTATAGTTTGTTTAAAAAAGAAAAATACAGCGACGAAATTTTGTACACCAATGCTAAAGATTTCATCGATTCTGTAACGGAAAATGAAAAGTTGAGAGCCGTTTTAGCGGGTTCCAATTTTCTTTATGCAGGTATCGGAAACAAAACACCGCTTTACGTACATGCTTTAACCGTTAATTCTTACATTGAAAGTGCTTATAAGTGCATCAATGGCGGAAGCCAGATTACCAAACTTTTAATTCGCCAATTGCGAAAATATAATGCAGAGGTTTTCAAACACGCCGATGTTTGTGAGTTTCTTTACAATTCAGAAAATGTTTTAGAAGGTGTAAAAACGCAATCTGGTAAAGAGTTTTATGCCAAGAATTTTATTTCTAATGTAGATATTCGAAAGACAATTGAATTAATAGGTTTAGAAAAACTTAAAAAATCGTATATCAATAGGATTTATGATTTGGAACCTACCGTTTCGTGTTTTTCGGTATATATTATATTGAAGAAGAATATTTTACCATATTTTAATCATAATTTTTACAATTATTCTTCGCCAGAAAAAGTATGGAACGCGAGTTCGCCTTCAGAAGAAAATTGGCCCGAATGGTACATGCTTTCTGCGACACAATCCAAAATCAATCCCGATTTTGCTGAAAGTTTAACAGTTTTGGCTTACATGAATTTTGATGAAGTTCGTCATTGGGAAAGTACTAAAAATACTGTTGCTGAAACTGAGAATAGAGGAGAAGAATATGAGCAATTTAAGAAGGGAAAAGCAAAGATTTTAATTCAAAAAATTGCTGAAAAGCATCCCAAAATTTTAGAATGTATTGAAGCTGTTTACACTTCCAGTCCGTTGTCTTATCGCGATTATATCGGTTGCTACGAAGGCGGAATCTACGGATATGTGAAAGATTCTCATAATACTTTAAAGACTATTTTTTCTGCAAAAACGAAGATTTCCAACCTTTTTTTGACTGGACAAACCGTAAATATGCACGGAATTTTGGGCGTTACCATCGGAGCTTTTATTACCTGTTCGGAAATTTTAGGAACTGAAATTATCGATGAAAGATTATCTCAAATGCTAAAGAAAAATGAAGTTGAAAAATAAGAACATTTCTACGATTTTTTTTAAAACGCAGAAGTTTTTATTTCTTGCTGTGGCAATTTTTTTCGTTAATTCTTGCGGAATTCGCAAGTCGGTAAAACACCTTCCGGAAATCGGTCAATATGCTTTGGAAGTTCCAAAAGTGGAGAAAATTAACGATTCTACATTTGCATTTCAACAGAATTTTTTAACGAAAAATAAACAACAACTTTGGGAGTTGTATATCAAAGGAAATCCTTTGCAGTTGGGCTATAATAATGGAGCTTTAACGCAGAATTTGATGCAAAAGCAGGAAGAAATTTTCTTTTCTAAAGTCGAGGGTTTTGTTCCGTCTAAGTTCAAACAAAAGCTTTTGCGAGGTTTTTTAACCTGGTACAACCGGAAAATGTATCGCAATGTAAGAGACGATTTTCAAGCGGAATTGTATGGTTTATCTCAGTATTCGTCTGATAAATATGATTTTATTGCACCCAAATTCAGACGAACGATGTATTTACATGGCGCTCACGATATTGGTCATGCGATGCAAGATTTGATGATGGTGGGTTGTACTTCTTTGGCTGTTTGGAATGAAAATTCTGAAGATGGAAGCCTTTTAATCGGTAGAAACTTTGATTTTTACGTTGGAGATGATTTTGCTAAAAATAAATTAATAGAGTTGGTAGAACCGGAAATTGGGATTCCTTATCTATCAGTAAGTTGGCCAGGAATGATTGGCGTAGTTTCCGGGATGAACAAAGAAGGAATTACGGTTACAATTAATGCCGGAAAATCTAAAATTCCAATGGCGGCAAAAACGCCAATTTCTTTTGTGACAAGAGAAATTTTGCAATACGCAAAAACAATTGATGAAGCCATTGAAATTGCAAAAAAAAGAAAAGTTTTTGTCTCTGAATCTATTTTGGTAGGTAGTGCAAACGATAAAAATGCTGTAATTATTGAGGTTTCACCAACTCAGTTTGGGGTATATAAAGTTGAAAATTCGAGTGAGATTTTATGTACAAATCACTTTCAGTCTGATGCTTATAAAAAGGATAAAAGAAACCAAAAACACATAGAAGAAAGTCATTCTGAATATCGTTACGAAAAGCTTCAGGAACTTTTAAAGGAAAAGAAAAAGTTGAATCCATATAAAATGGCTTCCATTTTACGAGATAAATCTGGTTTAAAAGGTAAAGAAATTGGTTTTGGAAATGAAAAAGCTTTAAATCAACTTTTGGCGCATCATGCTGTGATTTTTTCGCCTGAGAAGAGATTGGTTTGGGTTTCTGCAAATCCGTATCAATTGGGTGAATTTGTTTGTTATGATTTGAACGAAATTTTCTCCGAAAATAGATTGAAAAATAGAGTTTTTGCAAAAACAGAATTCAATATCGCGAAAGATTCTTTTGTGGATTCTGAAGCGTTTAAAAACTACGAAAAATATAAAGTTTTGAATGCCGAAATTCAAAAATCAATAGACAATCATGTTGTGTTGAGTGATGAATATTTAGCTGATTATCAATTATTAAACTCCGAATTTTGGTGGGTCTATTATCTAGCTGGAAAGTATTATTTTGAACAAAAAAACTATTCTAAAGCCAAAATGGAATTTGAAAAAGCTTTAACAAAAGAAATTACAACCGTTCCTGATCGCGAAAATGTTGAGAAATATTTGAAGAAAAGTGAACGAAAATTGAAGTAATGTTTTTGTAGATTTTCATGAAGTTCACCAATTTTGAAATGTAAATTTTATCGAATATTTGTTATTGAAATTGTCCGGTTTGTTTTATGAATGTTTTTTTGCTTCAGAGAAGCAAGAGCTTTGTAGGAAAATGTTTGGTTTTTTGTGAGGAGCTCCGTAGGAGCGATACCTTTGTTTTGTCTTTCAATAATATTTAAAGATTTATTATTGAACAAATTTTGTTTTGAAACGAAATTGTATCTAGCTCTGATTGAGCTGAATGTTTGAGCTCTTTTCAGTTGTTTCGGCGGCGGCGAAGCCGCCGCCGAAACAACTGAAAAAGCGAGTAGCGAAAGCAGGTTTCAGCTCCTAAAAATTATTTTTCCGGATTTACTTTATTCAGAAAAAGTATCGTGGATACAAACGAAATTACAGACATGGAACTCGCCAAAATAAAACTTCCAATAGCGTATTGAAGGATATTATTTTTCACCAAATCGAAATTCCAGTCTTGATTAAAAATGTCACTGTCTCCATTCACAAAAGGTGAGCCGAGAAATAACGACGCCACAATGATAAACGGAATAAATGGCGGTAAACTCACGTTGGAAGCAATAAAAGCCAAAACTTTATTGAGTTTGAATAAAACGGCAAGAGAAATAACGAGCAAAGTATGAAATCCCCAAAGTGGCGAAAAACCTATAAATACGCCTAAAGCAATAGAAAAAGCCTTGTTTCTGTTGGTTCCGTCGCTTTCTAAAACATCTTCTTTCAGGAATTTTTTAAAGCTTTTTTTTTTGAAATTATTCACAAAATTACGTGGAATAATATACAGCAAAGTAATTGTCACCAAAATCGTATTCAGAATACTGATTCTTGTAAAATCTTTAAAAGGTCTGAAATGAGAAACTCTTTCAGATGGGTCGTAAAGTACTTTTACAGGCACATTTTTTACCGGAACGTGTCGCCAAGCGGTTCTTACGATAATTTCAATCTCGAATTCAAATTTTGGAGTAAAATATTTCTTCGGAATTTTATGCAAAGGATATAAACGATAACCAGATTGAGTGTCTTCCAGTTTAATCCCGGTTTCAAACCAAAACCAAAAGTTGGAAAAACGATTTCCAAAGCTGCTTTTTTTGGGGATTCCGTCTTGCGACATATTTCGGTTCCCTATCAATAAAATATCTTGGTTTTCCTGTTCTAAAGCTTCCACAAATACGGGAATGTCGTTCGGATAATGTTGTCCGTCTGAATCTATCGTAATTGCATGATGAAAACCTAATTTTTTGGCTTTTCTGAAACCAATTTTTAGGGCATTTCCTTTTCCTTTATTTTCAGCAAGAGAGACTACGCTAAGTTGAGGATAGTTTTGTAAAATTTCTAAAGTCGTATCGGTAGAACCGTCGTTTACCACAATAATATTTTGTGTGTAGTCTAAAACTCCGTCAATAACACGTTTCAGCGTTTTATGATTGTTGTAAGTGGGTACTAAAACACAGATTTTTCGTTCTGAAATAATAGTGCGAACTTCAGAAATGGTCATTATTTAAGCGAATTTTTTTCTGCAGCAGTCATGGTTTTAGACTGCATTGCAAATTTTCGAATATAGGTCTTCAAAGCAGCAGTTTGCTTTGCGTAATTATTGATAATGAATGTTTTATCTTCTTTTAGGTTTTTGTTGTAACCCACGATTTTAGGAATGTTTTCTTGAACACTCATTCTAATCAACCTCAATTCTGTATTGTTGGGATTGTTTTTTATTAAAGCTTCCAGACTAGTTGCTCCGCTTTTTACGAAAGTTTTTCTTTTATTTTTTTCGGTCGTTACTTTTGCTTCCAAAATCGCTGCAGCAGCTTTGTAGGCTGCAATTACTGGGTCGCTTGATGATTTTTTATCAGCAATTTCGATAAAGTTTTTTGCGCCTTCCGTTGAAGAATTTGCTTTAGAGTAAGCGTTTCGCAAAGTTTCCAGATCACCCGATTGGAAGAATAAAAATAATGCTGTGAAAATCGACAGAAAAAGTTTCATAAAGTTATTTTTTGTACGTTGCCGAGAGTTTCAATGCAATTGTCTCGCCAAAAGAAGTGGAGTTTTTTACTTTAATTTCTTCTTCGGTTTCGGTAATGTTCAGTTGTAAATCTAAATCTGGCGTTTCAAAAGGATTGATGATTGCCATAAATTTTACATTCGAAGCAGATTTTAGGAATAATGTTTTTCCTGTAATTTCTTCCGTAAGTTCTTTCACGATTTGCATCATGCAAACGCCTGGTGTTACAGGATTTCCTGGGAAATGACCTTTGAAAATATCGTGATCTTTGTTCAAAGAAATTTTAGCGGAAAAAACTCCGTTTTCGTCTTTTTCAAAAGAATTTAATGTGTAAAAATCGGTAAGTATTGTTTGCATATTAATCTATCATTGTGATTGCAAATAGTTTGATGTTGATTTTAAGGTCTTTATGCTCAATTTCAATTGTCTCTGCAAAAGTAGGATTTTTAGCATCAAATTTAAAATCAATTTTCTCTTTATTATTTTGAGTTAAAACTATGTTGGAAAGCTGCTTTTTATCTTTATTAAAGGTAAGATAATACTTTTTTTTATCGTCTTTTGAAGTGAAAATTTGTTTGTTTTCTGACGCAAAAGATTCATCAACAGTATAATTTTTTCTTAAAAGTTCTTGGAAATCATTTTTTAGAAAATTAATCACCATTTTTTTATCTAAATCTGGAACAATATAGTTGAGTTTAAAATCGTTTTTTGAGATTTCAAAATCAATCATTTTATTTCCAAAATTGGTTGTCATCGCAACTCTGTGCGTACTTTCGTTAATTTTTTTGATGATTAAAACGCCACTTACTTCATGTTTATAAATATCCATTTCGCAACGGTAAACGTAATCGTCGCCAGAAGTAAAATAGGTGTTTTCAACGCTTTTTTCTATGTTCGAAACAGGTTGAACATTGCTTAATTGATAGGTTTTGCACGAAATAAAACCTAAAACAATCAAACTATAAAGAAAACTCTGATGCAGAAATCGGCGCATTTATTTTTGTGTTTTTAAAAACAATATTGGTAGTATCTCCAGAAGCTTCCGTCATATTAACTTGCGAAACTGTGGCTTCGTTTTTTGGAAAAGAAAGCTCAATTTGTTTAATATATTTTAGTAATTGTGCAGATTTTGGGGTGAATTTTGCGACATTGTAGTTTGCATTTTTAAAATAAGCAACAGAAAATTCTGGGTCATTGAACATCTGTCCGTTGGAACTTCCGACAATCAGTTTATTGATTTTTTCAAAAGTTTTACTCTTTACATCGGCAGAAGATTTTTTGCCTTGGTCGTTAATGTAAATTTTATTGTCCTTAAAAACGATGCTGTATTGATATGGTTTTGTGTATTTCCAACTTAGTGTATTGGGCGATTTTAAAGACATTTTACCTTGTGTAACGATGTTTTTATCCAAAAAATCCATTTTTTTAGTTTGAACAAAATCACTTTGAAGAGTTTTCATGTTTTTGTTTACTGCCGAAATCTTGGCAACAAAAGCTTTCGCTTCCGCTTGAGACATCGCTGTATTTTGAGCGAAAAATATGCTCGAAATTAATAAAAAGGTACTTAAAACGATATTTTTAATCATTATTCTAAATTTTTATCAACCACAAAATGTTTGTGATTTTATTTTTGTGAACTGATATTCAGAATGATTTTAGCTTTTAATCTTGAAATAAATCTTTGGTGTTTAACTTATTCTCAATAACAAAAGTTGAATATTTTTCACGCTCCAAAAATAGCAATAAATCTACCAAAACGTTGTAAGTTTTATCTGAGGTGTCGTGGAGAAGAATTATGCTTCCTTTTTTTAGGTTTTTAGTAACTTTTCGATAAATTTTCTTCTCATCATTAATTACCGTGTCAAGAGAACGAACATTCCAACCAATGCTCTGTTTCTGAGTTTTTTTGATGGCTTTCGCGATATTCGGATTGGTAACTCCAAACGGAGGTCGGTATAAATTAGTTGTAATATTTCCGAATTTTAAAATCGTTTCATCACATTTTGTAATTTCCTCAACCATTTCTAAGGTTGATAAAAAGCCTGTGTTGTTGGAATGTGAAAAAGTATGATTTCCAATTGTATGTCCTTCGTTTATAATTCTTTGAAAAATTTCAGGATGTTTCTCAATTTGTTTTCCAATACAGAAAAATGTTGCTTTGATATTTTTCTCTTTTAAAATATCTAAAAATTTTGGGGTAAACTCAGTTGGCCCATCATCAAAAGTAAGCGCAATTTCTCTTGTTTTCGTTCTTTTATGTGTGAAACTGTCGACAAAATATCCTAATTTAATATCAAAAGAACCCCAAATTACGACCATAGAAAACATGAAAAAACACAACAAATACACCCAAAAACTTCCTTGAAGCGCAAAAATAACAGCGTTGCAGAATAAGTAGAAGAGAATGAATGGGTAATGTTTCATGTTTTAAACCAGCATGGTTTTAAATTAAACTCTTTCCAACAAAACCAAATTATGGTCATGACCTCCCAAATGATTGTAAAGCAGGACGTTTTTAATTTCTTCCTTTTTTACATCGTTAATTTTCATCACTTCAGGGATTTGCTGATTTTTCAAAATATGACAAGCCATAAAAGTTGAAAATCCACTTGCGGTATTAAATTCACCGCTCAAATGTTTGTAGTATAATAAAGATGAATTTGAAAATAAATCCGCTGCTTTTTGATAATACACATCCGATTTTGCATCGCCACTAAAGCCTAAAATGACCGCATCAATATCGTCAGCTTTTACATCATTTTTAGTTAAAAACTCTTCGATGAAGCTTTTTGTAGTTTCTAAATCTACAGTATTTGTAATTTTAATATCCTTTAATTTTGCGTAAGAACTTGCAGATTTTTCTTTTCCAACGACAAAAAAACTTGCAGCTTCGCCCCAAATAACACCGTTTGATGTAGATTGAAGATGGTTGAAAGGCAAATCTTCCTCTTTTTTAATGGTTTTGTTGATTTTGTACAACTCCATCGTTCTATCGGTTTGCTCGTCTGTAGAACCTACCAAGATATTTGCTGCTTCACCATCGTTAATCTGTAATTTTGCGTCGAGAAACGAAAATTCTAGTGATGAAGACGTGTTTACGTAAGTGAAATTGTAGGCGTGACACTGCAAACCTAGAGCAATTTGCCCAGCAACGGTATTGTGCGTAGACTGAATAAAATAAGTGGGTGTTAAAAATTCTTCGTTGTTTTCAATTACATTTTTTAGAAATCTTTCAGAATCTTGTGAGCAACCCATTCCTGTTCCTACAATAATGGCGTCGGGATTTTCGATTCCGGCTTCTTGTAATGCAAATTTTGAAGCAACGGTACTCATTTTTACCGTTTTAGACATTCTTCTGCTTGCTGCAGGTGGAATAAATTCTTTGTAATTCGGTTCAATTGCTTTTAAAACTTGTGCCGAATTTTGTGGGATTAAATTTTCTAAAAAGTTTTCATTTAAAGTGTCCTGAACTGAAATGCAGGCTGCACTGTTGATGTACACTGCACTCATGATTTTGAAAAAATTAATGTTGAACAATTTCCGCCAAAACCAAACGAGTTGGAAAGTACATGATTGATGTTTTTCTCTTTAAGCTCGGTTACCGGAGTCAAATCAAATTCTTGCATTTTAGTTTTAAAATTCAGATTCGGGAAAATAATATTATATTGAATTGCCAATAAAGAATAAACCGCTTCAATTGCCGCCGCTGCCGCTAAAGTATGTCCAGTAAAAGCTTTGGTAGAACTGAATTCCGGAACTTCGTTTTCTCCAAAAATTCTAATCATGGCTCGTCCTTCAGACAAATCATTATTAGGCGTTGCAGTTCCGTGTACGTTGATGTAATCGATGTTTTCTTTTTGTAAACCCGAAATTTTCAAGGCTTTTTCCATGGCTAAATAAGCGCCTTGTCCGTTTTCAGACGACGCAGTTTGATGATGCGCGTCGTTGGCATTTCCGTAACCAGAAAGGTAGCCCAAAACTTTTTTGTTTTGTTTTTTCACAACTTCATCAGATTCCAAAACGATGAAAGCCGCCGCTTCACCCAAATTCAGCCCTTTTCTATCGTTGTCGAAAGGAGTATTGTAAGAATCCGTTAAAATCATCAAGGTGTTGAAACCGTTCAAAGTAAATTTTGAAAGAGAATCTGTTCCGCCAACAATTACACGGTCTAAAATACCACTTTTAATCAGCTTTGCACCCATCATAATGGCATTTGCAGCTGAAGAACAAGCGGTACTAATGGTAGAAACCAAACCGTTTAACCCCAAATAATCTGCAATCAACAAGGAAGAATCTCCTGCGTCGTGAGAGTCGATGTATTTTTGCTTTTCAGGATGGTTTTCGTAGGTGTAGAAGTAGTTTTCGGTAATATCCATTCCGCCAACACTGGTTGAGGAGATAAGACCTGTTTTGTACTCATTAATGTCGGTAATTCCAGCATTTTCTACAGCTTCTTTTGCGGCGATCATTCCCAATAAAGAGGTTCTGGTTGCTTTTGTTTCTTCAGAAATTTGAAGCTTTTCAATCAGTTCTTTATTTGATAATTTTATTTCGCCAGTTTTTATGGTTCCAGCGTGGCGAGTTTCAAATAAACTAATATCTGAAATCCCGTGTTGTCCGGTTTTTAGCGAGATTAAATTTTCTTCCACATTGTTTCCAATGGCGGAAATGATACCCATTCCTGTTATCGCAATTTTTTGACCCATCCTATAGAAATGTAACAATCTAACAATATAACAGTTTAACAATAATTGCTAGACTGCTACATCGATAGATTGGTAAATTATATTATTTCGTTCTGTTTTCTTCAATAAATTTCGCCATCGTGTCGATAGACGAGAAGATTTCTTTCCCTTTTTTAGGATCAGAAAGTTTGATACCGTATTCTTTATCTAAAAGAACGATAAGCTCTAATGCGTCGATAGAATCTAAACCAAGACCACCTCCAAATAAAGGGTCTGTGTCTTTAATTTCTTCTACAGCAACGTCTTCAAGGTTAAGAACTTCGATAATTTTGTGTTTTAATTCTTCTTTTAAGTTTTCCATAAATAAGTTTCATTTATAATGTACCAATATATAAGTTCAACAATGTAACAATTAGCATTATTTAAAAATTGGTAAACTGGTACATTTTTATATTATTATATTTTTACGTAGTTAGCAAATATACAAAAGCGTTGTAATTATCTTGATATAATTCTACCCATCCGCAAAGTACTTTTTCAGCTTTTCCTGAGTGCAAAATCTGTTCCGAGTAGTTGTTTAGAAAATCTTCATCCAATTCATCCAAAACAAAAAAGGCATTTTCTGTCTGCATTTGATGTTTGATGCTGATTTCTCCCACACAAATGTTGGGTAAAGTATAAACGAAAACCGCTGGACTTGGGAAATAATTTTCCTGAGAATTGATACTTTCCTGATATTTAAAATCTGTGTCTAAACTTGATGATTTGTTGGCAAAAACCAAAGCTGTTTTGCTATGGTTGTCGCTTTTAAGTATCATTTCTGAAGCTAAAAAGGCGAGTTTGCTTAAATTATCCATTTTATGAAATTTAGGATAACTAAGTTCTAAACTTTTATAGGCTTCTTTTGCAAACTCTGAAAAATGTTCAGATTGAGATTCAAAAATAACTTCGTTGTTGAGAATGATTTTTGAGTTTTCTATGGTGCAAATGTCTGTTTTTTTCATCCTTTTCATTTTAACATTTTTCTAAAACAATTGCTGCATTACACCCACCAAAACCTGAAGCCGTCTTCAAAATATATTTGATTTGCGCAGGTTGGTTTTCTTTAATGATATTCAAAGTTTGTGATGTACCGTTTTCTTCGAAATTTTTAGAAGGAATTAGCGTGTTTTTCAAAGCAGATTCCATAAAAATAATCGTTTCCAGCAAACCGGAAGCACCTAAACAATGTCCGTAATACGCTTTTAAGCTGTTTAAAGGAACGTGGTGCAAATTCATTCTGTTAAAAGCGATAGATTCCATTTCGTCGTTGTAAATGGTTGCTGTTCCGTGTGCCGAAATAAAATCGATTTCATTTGCCGAAATTTTCGATTCTTCGATTGCATTTTTAACGCTAGAAAATAAGCCGTCTCCCGTTCTTGAAGGACCAGAAATATGGTTTGCATCATTAATGGCGGAATCTCCTAATATTTTAAAACTAAAATTTTCGTTTTTATTTAATTCTGAAGTTAAATAAACTGCAGCAGTTGCTTCCCCGATATTGATTCCGTCTCGGTTTTTGTCGTAAGGTTTGCAGATTTCGGTTCCAATTGCCTGGAAAGAATTGAATCCTGAAATGACAAATTCAGAAATTTCGTCTCCGGCAATCACAAAAGCATCTTTATATTTTCCAGAATTAATCATGTTTTTAGCAACAGCAATCGCCATTACTCCAGAAACACAAGCGTTAGAAACTACAATAGGCTTGGTTTTAAAACCAAAAAAATCAGCAATTTTTTGTGCTAGTTTTGAGAGAAAAACACTTTCAGGTAATGTTTTTTGATTTTTTAATTGACTGATATTTCCTTTTGTTGTCGATAAAATAAGAGCCGTTTCGTCAGAAACAGAATGTTTTTCAACCAAAGGTTTTAAACTCAGCAAAAACATTTTTTCAAGCCTGGTGAATTCAATATTGTCATTGGCTAACCGCTGATTATTCGATTTCTGAGCGGTGTCGAAGAATCGCTTAAATTCTTCATTTAATTTTTCAGAATCAATTTTTGAAGCGTAAAAAGGCTCGTTGTTTTCTATAATTTGATGTAAAGCAACGCCGGATTTTCCTTCCAAAAGAGCATTCCAATTCGATGCAACATCAAAACCTAAAGGTGTGACGCAGTTGTAATCCGTAATGTAAATTTCCTTGTTCATTATAACCCCATTTTATCTTTCCAAGCCTGAAAAAATTCAGGGTTGTATAAACATAAATTGTTTTCAGAATCCAAAAAAACTTGAATGGTTTCTCCCGAACAAACCAATTTATTTTCTTCGTTGAAAATTTCATATTTATAAATCAACTTTGCCGCATTTGAATTCACAAAAGTGGTAACAATTTTGAAGGTCTCTCCATATTTTAACGGCAAAAAATGTTCGCAAGTGCTTTTTACAATGGGCGTAACAAAGCCTGCTTTCTGAATGTCGAGATAAGTTAAGCCGTGTTGTCTTCCGAAAGCTTCTCTTCCGTCTTCAAAATATACGATGTAATGACCGTGCCACACAATTCCGAGTGGGTCTGTTTCGTTGAATCTTACACGTACTTCTTCAGTACAAGTTAAATTTTTAGACTGCATTTTGTTTCCTTTCATAAATTAATGAAATACCAATCATTGCGATGTAAAATAGTAGCAAAAACGAAAGTTCTTTCGCAATATTTACAATGCCGCTATTTCTTAAAATAATGTCGTAATAAGCGTTTAATCCCCAGTTCATAGGAGAAAATTTCGCCACAGTTTGCATAAATTCAGGCATCAAAAATACCGGCACCCAAATTCCTCCAATGGCGGCCAAAACTACTACTGAAGTAGCACCAAAAGGCGCAGACTGTTCCTGAGTTTTTGCCACAGTTCCCAATAAAACACCGAATCCAATGGCTGCTAAACCTGCGAAAACAGTTACAACCAGCATCGGAAGAAGCTTTCCTGTGACATCGAACTGTGGTAAATCCATAATCGGGAATAGGTAAACTCCAACAGCAACCATCAATAAAAATTGAATGACGCAAATAATTAAATACGTAAAAGTTTTCCCTAAAATATGTACATAATAAGGTGTCGGACTTACACGAACTCTCACACTCGTTCCCTGACTTTTTTCTTTAACTAAATTAATAGATAAAGGGACAACAATGAAAAATATGGCAAACAACGCCCAAGCTGGAACGTTGTGTTGTACAGAGTTAGGTTTCGCTTCCAAAGCTGATTGCGGAACGATTTCTTTGAAATTGATTAAACTTTTGTTGTCTAAATCTTCCGTAGTTCCCAATTGGTCTTGGAAAGCTTTGTAGATTTTTTTATTTTCAATTTCGAAAATCATTTTGTTGATAGCATTCATCACAGAGCTTTTGAAACTCGCATTTGTTGCAGGGTCAAAGTACAAATGAATGTCTTTTGCTTTCGGTATTTCTTTTTGAATATTGGCAGAATCGGTTTCCAGACCAAAGGAACTTACAACGGTCTGAACTTTAGAATCTACATTGCTATTGATGTCTTTTGTTAAATTTTCAGGAATAACAATCGCCATTTGATATTCGCCTGAAAAGACAGCTTCTTTCGCTGAAGCTTCATTATAATTGGTTAAAAGTTCGAAACTCTTCCCAGAATTGAGCTCAGACTGAATTCTTTTTGAAATTTCAGAATGGTCGTTATCAATAAAAATGATGGGAATTTTTGAGCCTTCCAAATTTTTAAACGTAGAATCCTGAATTAAAGTAATGGTAATAATCAAAAGCAAAGGCATTAAAAAAATAATGACAATACCTCCGATATCACGCTTCAGCAAAAGGATTTCTTTAAAAAAACTTCTCCACAGTTTATACAACATCTCTTAGTTCTTTTCCTGTTAATGATATGAAAACGTCTTCTAGATTTTCGGCGTGCGAAACTTTTTCAATGAGTTCTTTCGGTGTTCCTACGGCATGTATTTTTCCTCCGTCGATAATTGCGATTTTGGTGCAAAATTCTTCAGCTTCCGAAAGGTGATGAGACGTGTAAATAATGCAAGTTCCTTTACTGTTAAGCTCTTTCAGATAATCGATGATTACTTTTTTAGACTGAACATCAACACCAACTGTAGGTTCATCCAAAAATAAAACTTTAGGATTGTGAAGAGTTCCCGCTAAAAGGTTACAGCGGCGCTTCATCCCTCCAGAAAATTGCTCTACTTTTTTATCTGCAAATTTTGAAAGCCCCATAATTTCTAAAGATTCATCAATGGTTTTCTTTAAAATTTTGGGAGATAAACCATACAAACTTCCGAAATAGAGTAGGTTTTCTTTTGCTGTTAAAGTTGGGTACAACGCATATTCTTGTGGAACAACACCAATACTTTGCTTAAATTTTGTGCTGTTTTTTTGAGGAGATAAACCATCTATGGTAAAACTTCCCGAATTAGGTTTTATTAAACCCGAAAGCATAGAAATTAGCGTAGTTTTTCCCGCTCCGTTTGGACCGAGAATACCGTAAATTTCGTTTTTAGCGATGTTCAAAGAAATATCATTCACAGAAAAATCTTCTGCGTTTTTATATTTTTTGTAGAGGCTTTTTATTTCGATGAAGTTTTCTGCCATTTAAATCGCTTTTCTCAGTTTTTTATAAAAAGCTTCTTCCAAATCTGCAATGTGAAGCATTGATTTTGAAAGTTGGTTGTAAATGTCGCTTTTAGAGTTTCTATTTTTGTAAACTCTCGCAATATCTACTGCAAAATCTCTCCACAAATCGCCAATTGCAGTAATTTCTTTTGAAAGTTCTCTCAATTGTTCATTTTTAAGAATATCTGCAGCTTCTTGTAGAAAAGCTCCATAAATAAACCTAAAACCACCACCTCCAGTTCCGATTTCTTCCTGCATTCTAATCAATTGTCCAAGGTAATGATTGGTCACTTTTGTACCCTTTTTTTCTGCCCATTTCGGGATGCTTTTCGCTACCCATCTCATTGCTTTTACCCCAATTAATGGAACGGGAGCCAACATATTTTTGCAGGTGTCTTTAATTCCTTTTTTAATGGCCTCTTCCAAATGAATATTTTCTGGGATGAAAGTTGGGAAATACATGTGTCCTTTCGGAGCTAAAGCTCCTTTTGCATAACGTACTTTTTCCAGTTCTTCTTCGGAAAGAGAAGTGGCAAAATCCATGACAGGGTCGCTGATGAGAAATTTTCCGTCTTCTTTACCGTAAACCACCAAATTGTGTGCGTTGAAGTGAAATTTATATTCTTCAGGAAAATACGTAAGGTTGAAAACGCCCACTTGTAAACCTGTCGGAATGTTTTGTTCTAAATTTTTCTCTAAAGCTATTTGCGCTTCTTTGGGATTAGAAAATTTTAATCTTTTAATTTTAATTCCTAATCTTTTTGCAGCTTTGCTAAAAATTGCTCCAGGCATTGGTCTGTAGCTAAATCCGGGAGCAAAATTCACTTTTAGGAATGGTAAATACACAAAAAATAAACCTGAACCGATACCGAAAATCATCGGCTCGCTTAGTTTTAAACCTTTATTGAGTAATAGATTAGACGCAACGCCGTTTTCGCAATGTGCTGTCTGATGGTGTTCGAAGTTGATTTGCATATTTATTTTCCGTCGAAATTTTTTAGTTCGTCTACTGAAATTCCGAAGGCATCGGCATACTTTTTCAGGGTAGAATCGCTTAGTTTTTTAAAAGTTTTTGGTTTAGCGTGTCTTTTTACGCTCCATTGCCACATCCCGACATAAGAAGCCAAGACTTGGAAATCCATTTTATTAAGCTCCATAAAATAGATGATTGGGCTCACCAAATTGTTTGCCACATTTTGTTTGGCTTCGGCGATACGCTCGTTAATAAGCTCCATCGACTCGTCTAAAGCTGCTTTTTTCGCCTCCCAACCAATACTGTTGGCGGTGGTGTAGTTATCGTTTTCATCGGTTACGTACAAAACTTCTGTCATGTTTGCCGATTTCAGATTGCTTTCGTCTTGTGGAAGGTCTTGTTTTTTCATTTTTTGCGAACGATTTTGGCTTAATCAATGTGCTAAAATAACGAAAATAAAAATGAGGAAAGGTGTTCTCATTTAAAATTTTAGTACCTCAAAAAGTTTTTGGAAAATCTTTTTTAAAATTAAAATACAATGAATTTTTTGAAGATTTCTTTTGGAAGAAAAATGATGATAGTAATTCTTTAATAGTGTTTAGGGGAATTTTAATTATCTGAATTTATTTCATCAGATTAAAATTTACTCAATTTCCTGAATGAAAAGAGATATTTCTGTACGAATCAACAGTTCGTCTTCGCAAAAAGTTTCGCAGAAAATATTGCAGATTTTGTCGTATTTGGAAAGGAGAGAAGCTTTAGAAATGATAGTTTTTCCTGCTTCGGGAAGTTTAAAAACTTCAATTTTTTTAATATTGGTGATAAAACCGATGAGTTTGGTTTCTTCGTGCGGACCTTTGTAAAAACTTTGTCCTAAAATGGAAGAGCAGGTTTGTGCAGAGTGCTCAATTAACCCAACTTCTGTAAAAACGCCATTGTGAACGAAAACGTTATCAGGTTTAATCTCGAACGAGGTTGTTACCTGTTCTGGAGTCAGTTCAAGGATATAATCTGCCATCAACATCGGTTCGCGATGTGGCAAAAAACTCTGAATGTTGATTGGTACTCCCTGTTTTAGCTCCATTTTATTAATTTTAAACCTAACGGATTGGTAAAAATCCGTTAGGTTTTATTTTCTATTTTACGACGGTTTTCATTTCCGATTTGGCAATGATTTCACCGTTGATTTTAGTAATGATTTCAACCAAAGTAACACCCATCATTTCGTTGATGATTTTTACTTCGGAACTTAATGAATCTCCTGTTTTAGGTAATTGCAACGCTTCAAAAGTTTTGATGGCACCAATGTAACCAGTTGGCGCTTCTTTTCCTAAAAGGTGATATTGATATCCTGTGTGTAAAGCAACGCTTTGCGCTTGATGCTCAATTAATCCAGAAGCCTGAAAAGTACCGTTGTGCACAAAAATATTGTCGTCTTTAATTTCAAATCCTGAAACCAGATGCTCCGGCGAATATTCAGAAATTGCATTTACCATTACAAAAGGAAACTTTTGCGGAATTAAACTTTCAACAAAATTCTGGTCTGTTGTAGGAAGTGTGTTTGTCATTATACAACCGTTAATAAAGCGCATGAATAAGCAAATCTTCCACTTTCAGGAACGCACAATAAAACTTTTTCGCCTTTTTTCAGTTTGTCTGTATTGTTCATTAATTGTTCTACTGCGATGAAGATTGAACCTGCGCCAATGTTACCTACTTCAGAAAGGTTATAGAACCATTTTTCCCAAGGGAAATCTAATCCTACGGCTGCAAATTCGTCTTTCAAACCTTCTTTAAAATAGCCAGAAGAAATATGTGCCAAAACGTGGTCCATATCATTCGGGTCTAAATTATGCTTATCGAAAGAGGCTCTTAAACTTTGTGCTCCTTTTTTCAGAATGTATTCATCTAAAATTTTAGTGTCTTGCTTTAAGGCAAAAATAGATTGCTTCAACCATTCGTCTGAAGGATAATCTGCCCAAGATTTTAAACTTCCGTCTTCTTGCTTTTCGCATCCAGAATACATGCACGCTTCAATTTCGTGTGCGTAAGAATAAAAATCGATGAATTCTACTCTTAAAGAAAGTTGATCTTCATTGGGTTTATCTTGCAATAAGAAAGCTCCGGCTCCGTCTGAAAGCATCCATCTTAAAAACTCTCTTTTGAAGGCAATAATTGGTCTTTCTTCCAGTAGTTTTAAATTTTCAGCTTCGTGGTTGAATTTATCTGCCGTCATCCAAGAAGAAAATCTTTCAGAACCTACACAAACTGCGTTGTTTTTTACTCCAGCTTTTACCGAAAGAAATGCGTAGTTAAAGGCATTCATCCCAGAATTGCAAAGTCCCATCGAGGTGTTGATTTCTATAGATTTGTTTAAGCCCAATTCGCCATGCACCATTGAAGCATGAGAAGGCTGAATTTGGTCTGCAGAAGTGGTTCCGCACGATAGAAGTTCGATATCGTTTTTAGAAAATTTTTCATCAAACAAACCTTCCACGGCTCTTGCTGTAATTTGAGCATTGGTGTGAGTAGGTTGCGAGTTTTTGTCTAAAGCATAATATCTCGTCGTAATTTTGTTATTTCTGAGGATAAGCGCTCTGGCTTTAGAAGGAGTGTTGTTTACCAAGCCAAGATAGCTTTCCATTTCGTCATTAGAAACCGGCTCATTCGGCAAATAAGTAGATGCCTTAGTAATGTATACTTCTTTCATTATTATTTGTAATTTATTCCTTGTAAATATTTTCTTTGTTTTTCTCTCTTCCACCACAAAATCGGTGTTAGAAGTAGGTGTGGAACCAGAACGATGGGTGAGATGATCCAGATTGCCGCCATCAAATATACCTTAAAGAATTTTATCAGCAATGGGCGTTTTTCCTTTTTCTTGATGATGAGGTTAGACCAAACTGTGAAGATTTTGTTCCCCACTTTTTCTACTCTTACCAAGAATGGGCGAATTTCTACTGCGCCATTTTTTACTAAATCCGGTTGTAATTGGCTGTAATCTCCTGTTCTGAAATGTTTTTCTATAATAGTTCCGTATTTTCCGGCTCCGTTTATTTCTTCATCCGAAACTCCGGCTGCAGGAAGTAGTCCAGATTTTTCTTTTTGCCCCGTTGTTAACCATCGCAAAATGGTTAAAACACTGGTGTAATTGTCGTGGCGGTCTACCAAAGCGATATTTCCGATAAGTTTTGCTCCGAAATTTTTTAGATAAACTTTTAGTTTTTCCTGAGACAACATCCACATATTTCTTGTACCGGAAATAGTAACGACAGGTGTATCTTTAAGCAGATTTTCTGCGTACCCACTTTTTAGGAAAGAAATAATGGGGATAGAGGGTGTTAAATACCAAACCTGATATCCGAAAAGGATTAAATCAAATTTTTGGTTTAAAATTTCTGCAGGAGGCGGAAGAATTTCACTAGGGATTTGTAGATAAGACTCTGGAAAAGTATCAAAAAAGACATCACTAGACCACGGAAACGGGAAGTCTTTTTTAAGCTGAATATTGTAATAAGTAACTTTATATTCTTCTTTTTTATCTTCAAACGGTTGGGCGATATTTTTTACAATATCTTCTAGCTGACCGGTTTGAGTGTAGTAAATCACTAAAATATTCTTCTGCATGAACTAAATCTTATTACAAAAAGTGGTTTGTCTTTTATGGTTATGTTTCAGCTTACAATTTAAAAAATTTTCTTGAACAAATTACAAAACGAAACTTTTTAGTTAATTTCTTTTTCTTTCACAAAAATTTTGATATTTCCTAAATCTCCTGTCAATACAAAACCTTCAATATCTTCGCTAAAATCTGGGAGATTCAATAAAATTATTTTTTCGGAATCAATTTTTCTCTCATTGATTTTAAAGGAAGCATCGGAAACCAAAATCACGCCAATTTTCTTATTAATCTGTGAATATTCGGTAATGTAAGAGATTTTTCTTTTTTGAACCAGGTAATTTTGCTCCGCAATTTCTCTTTTTTCCTGATTTTTAATCATGCTGAAAACCCTTCTTCCCGCTTCTTGTAAAGTAATGAGTACATCTTTTTGACCAAAATCATCGGAAATGTGAAGAATATTTTCATCTTTTTTCAGAAGAGAATTAAGCTGTAAATAAACACTTCTGTTGTGTTCGAAATCGGTTTTTACAGTTTTCACAACATCTTCGTCTTTATAAAGAAAGCTTAAGAATAATTTTTTTCTGAAATAATTTTCATCTTCAATTTCTTGCCTCAGTTCTGCAAATTTTTCACGGAAATATGCGTTGATTTTTTTCGTTTTTTCAGAATAATTGATACCAAAACTGTGGTCTTCAGTTTTAATTCTTTCGCCAACTTTTACCGTAATTTTACCATCGTAAATAATGAAGTCTCCTTTCGGTAACACCTCAGAGTTTCCATGAATATAAACCGGAAGAATATCTAATTGAAGCTCTTCTGCTAAATAAAAAGCGCCTTTGTGAAATCTTTTAACCTCGTTGGTGTAAGAACGTTCCGCTTCTGGGAACACAACCAAAGAATATCCTTGCTTTACTTTTTCTTTAAGTTTATCGAGGCTTCCTTCAATGCCTTGCGAAACGGGATAAAAGCCTAGAGCTCTTACCAATTTACCAAAAATAGGAGAGTTGTAAACCCAGTCATTTACCAAAAAAACAATTTTGTGAGTAACCATTCCAATTGCCAAAGTATCTAAAAATGATGTATGATTGGCAATAATGATAACGGGTTTCTCGAAGTTTTCAGTAGGGTTTTTAATAAGGTGTTTTCTTACAAACGGATTCGTGTACAAAACTGAAACCATAAATTTCGCAACGAAAAATTTGATGAATTCTAAAGTTTTGCCTTTTGATTTTCTTACAAAGAAACTTGCAAAAACAGAGAAAAACAAACCTCCTAAACCATAATAAAGAAAAGAAAATACTGAATGTAAAAACAATCTGAGTGTAATGGGCGAAAGCCCTTTTTTCTGTCGGTTGATAATTAATAGTCTAAACCAGAATGGATACAACGTGGAGGTAATTACAATAACAGAAAACATTCCGATTAACGCAACCAAAGCTAAAGAGTGTAAAGCAGGATGTTTCGCAAAAATAAGGGATCCAATCGAAAGAATTGTAGTGAAAACCGCCAACATAATTGAAGTTCTGTATGTTGGAAGCTGGTTTTTTCCTGTCGTATGTTCTTTCTGCATTGCTTGTGTAAGAAAAATACTAAAATCGTCGCCCACACCTACAACCAAAGTACAAACAACGGTACTGAAAATATTAAGTTCTAAACCAAAAAGCCATAATAATCCTGCTGTAACAATTCCGGTTAAAACTATGGGGAACATGGTGAGTAAAGTGAGCTCGAAATTTCTAAAGAAAAGAACAATTGTGATAAGAATTGCAAGAAGAGAATAATTGATAAGTGTATTGAAATCATTTTTTAGTAACCCTAAAAAGTTCTCATTCATTTGTTGGCGGTCGATGGCGATACTGTTTTTCGATTTTTCGAAGTCTTTCATGAAGGCATCTCGCTTGTTTTCGTCTACTTTTACAAGATTCGAAACCGTGTAAAAACCATTGTCTTCACTTATGAATTCTGAAATTTGTATTGCATTTACCGTTGAATAATCTTTTAAGTTTAAGGTAGAATACGTTTTATTCAGATTTGTATTGAGTTGATCGAATGCGGAAGCGTTAAACCCGAATTGGTTTCCATTTTTCACCAATTCAGAAAGGGTTTTAGATTTTTTAGATTCGTCCCAAAAGTTTTTCCAATCTTCAATCTTTTTTTGTTGGTCTTGCTTCGATAAAACAATGTTTCCGATGGAGTTGTAGCTTAAAATTTTACTAGCTTGCTTTTCTTTTTCTAAAAATTCTGAAAGTTTTGCATTTTGTGATAAAGCTTCGTCTTCAGAATTTCCGTAAGAAATCGTGTAAATAGATTTTGAAGCAATATCTGAAAGTTTTTCAAGCTTCGCTTCGCTTGTTTTTAAATCATCAGGAACGAAATTTAAATCTCCGATATCGTTATTAAACCCCACTTTATTAAATCCAAAAAGACAAG
Organism: Chryseobacterium sp. HNCC26DJ239; assembly: GCF_057180445.1. Taxonomy (NCBI): domain Bacteria; kingdom Pseudomonadati; phylum Bacteroidota; class Flavobacteriia; order Flavobacteriales; family Weeksellaceae; genus Chryseobacterium; species Chryseobacterium sp. HNCC26DJ239. The sequence continues at coordinate 28,936 of NZ_JBXUGJ010000004.1, read as the reverse complement.
CAATGATAATTGCGGAGCAGCCTAAAATGAGAGGTTTATTTTTTTCGTAAGGATAAGAGCTTATTTTATCGATAAAATTGGAGCTTTTGGTTTCTTTTTCTTTTGGATTGTACAGTTGTGGAATAATAATTAAAGCAAAAACTGCAGAAAAAATAACGCTCATTGCAGCAAAAATACCAAGATCTTTTAAGGCTTCCGATTTTACCAAAACAAGACATAGAAAAGAAATTGCAGTAGTTGTACTACTTAAAATAAGAGGTTGGGTAATTTCTTTGTAAAGCTCTTCGATATTGTTATTGTGTTTGTAATGCGTAAGAATATGAAGGGCGAAATCTATGGTAATCCCTATTAAAATAGCACCTACACTTAGAGAAATTGCAGAAATTCTGTCTTTAAGAAAATAAAGCATCATTAATGACAGCAAAACGGCAAAAACCGTAGGAAGAAAAACGATAAGTGGCGTGAAGAAATTTCTGAAATAGTAAATAAGGATAATCAAAAGCAAAGTCATCGAAATAATAACCGTGTTCTGAATATCTTTTTTTATTTGTTTCGCATTGGCAACGGCTATGACGGGCGATCCAAAATAGCTGATTTCTGTTTTTCCTGCGAATTTTTTGTTCAGCTCTGTTTTTATTTCGTTTAAACGATCAATAAAAACTTCGTTGTTTTTGGTGTCGTTACTTTTGTTTTTAGGTTCAATAAAAAGCAAAAGATTTTTGCCATCTTTCGATACGATGTAATTGTCTTCTAGTTTAAAATCTTTGCTGATATTTAGAGAGTTTAGTTTTTTTAATCCTAAAAAAGTAATTCCAAGAGGATCTTTTTTTATGAATTGTTTTGTTACTAAACTCGTGGGTGAAACCAAAGAAATGTAATTGCTCTCTACCTGTTTTGCAATGCTGTCTTTATTAATTTTTTGTGATATTGTCTTGTAATCGTTTTCATCTAAAAATAAAGGAAGGTTTTCGTTTACAAAATCGAAAGTTTTTGAAATTTCCTCGTCATTTACTTTTCCTTGAACCGAACCAATATATTTTTCTAATGGCTGAATTTTGTTAAAAAAAGCATCAGCGGTTTCTGATAACTGAAAATCTGTATTTTTCGACTTGTTTTCGATGATAACGATGATTTTATCAGAAAAATTGAGCTGTTTTAAGACTTTTGCAGTGATGTCGCTCTTTTCGCTTTTGGGAATGATCTGCGTAATATCTTCTTCAAACTTAATTTTTGAAATAAAGAAAAAGCACACCAAAGACATGAGTAATGCCGTAAAAACAGTAATAATTCTGTTTCTTTTGATGAGGTAGTATAAAGAAATAAAAAAGCGATGCATTATATTGATTCAGGTTTGCAAATTTAATTTTTTAGACTTAAGGTCAAAAGTTTATGATTTAACTTTTGCGGATAATCATTAAATTATTCTACTTTTGCAAAGCTTGGTCTTTATAACGAAAGCAAAAAACACAACATTCCCCTCAATTATATGTCGCAAAATCGTGATGAAAAACTTAGTGCAGTTCTTTTTACAGCAATTCTACCGATTTTGTTGTTTTTCATGGTGTATTACGGTTTTGAATCGTCTTATGTAAAGCTTAAAACGATGGAGAAAGCTCCAGATTTTATGTTTTCTTCGGTGTATGCATATCGTGTGATTCCTAATTTTTTGAGTGTAATTGTCCCAGATTTTCTTGAAAATTTTGTTAATAGCAGTTTAATTTCTGCAAAACCATTTATTTTAAAACAGGGAACGATTTTTTATCACAGTATTTTTTTGATTAATCTCGTTTTCTTTTTGGGAAGCTCTTTTGTTTTAGATAAAATATTAAAATTCAGCCCGAATTTGTTTGCTTCAGACGGAAGAGTGCGAAAGCTTTTGCATTTGGCAGGGATTTTTTTGATGGTTATTGTGCAATATGTTCCTACAAATTGCGATTCTATTGCGATTTTCTTTTTCTTATGGGGTGTTTTTTTTAGTTTGAGGTTTGCGAAATTTCGACAAAATAAAGATTTGTTTTTTCTTTGTCTTACCATTTTTATTTCCACATTCGTAAGAGAAACTTCCTGTTTGAACATTGCCTTTTTTGCCTCTTTGCTTTTCGATTATAAAAACTTTTCTTTGAAAGAGTTTCGTTTTTATAAAGAAATTGCACTTGTAGTTTTTGCTTTTATTTTGCCTTACGTAGGTTTAAGATTGGCAATTTCTCAGGAAGCTTCGCTTGCAGAAGGGTTTTATTTGATGAAAAATTTTACGAGTCCGTTTAATTTGGCGGGTTTAGTTTTTGGTGTCATTTCCCTGTATTTTGTTTATACACTCTGCGGAATTGCTGAAAAACAAATTTTTCAAAACTTTATATTGTTCTCGTTTCCCTATATTGCCATGATTACATTTGTAGGATTGTTTTGGGAAACGCGTCTTTTTTTGCCTCTTTTGTTGGGCGCTTTGGTTATTTCTAGTCAAAACATTAATAATTTTCAGAAAGCTTAGATGAGTTTATTTCACCCGTATTACCTTATTATCTTTTTTGTGCTGTTAATTTTCAGTGCACAGGAAGTTTTTGGTCGCAGAATAGATAAAAAATATCAGTGGTATTTGGCTATTTTTTTAATTATTGTCGCGGGTTTAAGAAAATATGTGGGGCCGGATTATGGAAGCTATGTTGGTATTTATATTTACTCTGATCAGATTGATTATGTAAGTATTTTTTGTAAAGCGATTTATCTCGATCCTCCTATGCCTTTTGAGCTAGAATGGCTTTTTGTTTTGATTAACAAAGTTATGCTCAATATATTCAATGCGCCTTTTTATATGCTTACTTTGGTGATAGCTGCTATTACCATGTATTTCAAAATAGAGTATATTGATGATAATACTTTTTATCCTTTTACCTTTATGTTGTTCATGTTTATTCCTGGTTTTTTTATTGGGGAAAGTGGCCAGATTAGACAGTGTTTGGGTTCATTTATTGGATATTATGCGATTCGGTTTATCAAATCGAAACAACTTTTTTTATATGTTTTATTTATCTTTATAGGAGCGGGCATTCATAATGTGGTGTACGTTTTTCTTCCCATGTATTGGGTAGCTAGAATTCCTTTGAATAAAGCTGTGATGTTGGGTTCTATTATCGCATCAGTATTTTTGTCTCCGTTTGAGATCTACCGTAGTTTTGGTGGGTTTTTAGATGGTTTTGCAGGAGATAATGTCTTGGTGGAAGGTTTTAACGGATATGTAGATGAAACGGTAACTCGTCTAAATGGAGGTTTTGGTGTTCCGGAAGGAATGATGGCAATTCTCACCTTCTTTTTGTTTGTTTTTGACAACCAAATGAAAGAAAAATTTCCTTATTACGAATATCATAGAAACTATGCCGTTATCGGGATTTGTGCGTATTTTATATTCAGAAACAACCCAATTTTTTCTTCTCGTCTTGCAGGCTCATTTATTGGTTTTTCATATATCATTATTATAAATACTATGTATGTGGTAAACGACAGTATGAAAAGACTTATTTACGCATTTATCATTGCACTTTTTGCTTTTAATTTTGTGGTTTTCTCTAGCTTCAAAAACATTGTTAATGGGAACTTCACGATAGAACGTTACAAGAATTATCTTCTCCCATAATAGGGATTTCTAGAAAAATTTAAATTTATTTTACAAATTTATTTCAGTTTTTTACAAATTATCCGTTTAAATGTATATTTTTGTCTGCGTTGAATATTCTTCAATGTTAATTGGTTTATATTTAAAAATGTCTAAGTATAGTGAGTGTTTTGGCATTTTTTTGTATAGCTAATTAAGAACGAACACCAAATGAATGGAAAATAATATCCCACAATATTGCTATGAAACAGAAAACTATTTTTCCTGTGATAGCTTCGTTTGGTTTATTGTTTTGCAGCTCCCGAGCTTACGCTCAGCAAAAAGATTTTGTTAACCAGAACGAATCAAATCACATTGTAAATGCGGCAAAGATTCCGCTAGATCAGAACGCAAATGCGTCTAGAATGTATACCTATCCGTGGCTGTATGCGCCTAATAGCTATATTTTCGATCCATCATCTTCCAACGACGGGATTTATATCCCCGTAAAAAAGGCTTACGCAGTCTGGACTTTCTACAAGTATTTAAAGAGAGACGAATTCAACTACGACGGTAGAGCTACCGCCGAGCTTCTCTGGGAAGACAATCATGGTCTTATCAAGACAAGTGGAGGCTACAGACTTCGTCTAACGGGCTCTATGGAAGATGCCAAAATTATCGTTCCCATAAATAAAGCAAAGAAAGGAAACGCTGTGGTGGTTTTCAAGGTGGATGGTAAAGTGGCTTGGTCGTGGCATATCTGGGTAACAGATGATCCTACCAATGGCTCTACTTATCGAAGTTTTGAGAATGTAAAAAGAGAAGTTGCAGACGGTGGAACAGAGGTAATACCAACCACAGAATGGAAGTGGATGGATAGAAATCTCGGAGCAATTTCATCTTCAAATACAGCCGGAGAATGGAATCGAAGTGGTGGTTTACTTTATCAGTGGGGAAGAAAAGATCCAATCCCGCCTTTAGTTTTAAGGGGAAACGATTTTTATGAAGTTTCTGGAAGTGTGGGTAGAATTAGGCATCGTGGTGCAAAAAACTTTACCAATGCAACCAATTTCGATAATCTACGAATTTTCACACCTGTTACTAACGCTTCTATAGAAAACAATATCACACTTTCTATAAATAATCCATTAAGCCCTATTTATGTTTATAAAGATGATCTTTCAGGTCCTGCTTTTTACAATAATAATGCTAATTTGATGTACAACTGGTTTGGTGATTCTACTGATATTCCGGATAGTGAGCTTGGTGAGCTTAATTTGTGGTCGGATAATTCCGAAGGAAAAATTGAAGCTATTTATAATGTGGATTCTGCTGCATCACCTTATAGAAAAAAATCTCCTTTTGATCCTTGTCCGAACGGATGGAGACTTCCATCTATGTTGGTTGCTAATTTAGCCTCATCTTCTTATGTAGACGATGTGAGGATTGATTTTTCACCTTTCGGAGTACGTACAAATTTAGGAAGAGCTGCTTTTGAAGGTTCAGGATATCATATTATAAAGCCTTCTGATACAGGAGTCCCTTCATTTATGACAGGTTTTAAAGTGTATCCAAATGTAGGTTTTGATATGACTTCTGTAGGTGGATTCAATATGGGGAATTTCCCGGGAACAGGTCAGTTGGCGATCAATTCTCAGCAAGGGCAATATACAGATCAGCATCAAGTGGGGTTGTGGACAGCCACTATGACTAGGCTTTCTGATGCCACACCGGCCGTTTCTGCAAGAGCGTTATATATGGTTCCGGATAAGTATCAAAATGATCTGCCAAATCCTGCAGATCCTACCATAAAAGGTAGATATTGGTATATGCCTACTTCCACTGCAAAAACTTCTGATGCTAATGCATGTAGATGTATTCAGGATCCTGGATATGTAGTGCTGAATTATGATTATCCTACAGAATATTATGATGAGCCTTTGGATTATACAGTAGGTTTAAAAAATCCAAACTCGTATCAAATCGTAAAAAGTACAACTTCTTCTTTAATTGAAATTCCTGTGTCTAAAGCATTTTCAGTTCAAAGTCAGTTGTTGAATAATAAAGCAATTTTAAACTCTTCTAATTACAACAGTTTAAAAGCAAATGTTTTGTGGACAACAAACACAGCGTTAATTGGTTCTGTTTCACTTTCCAATCCTTCACCTTCTGGGTATGCAGATTTATCTGCTACAAAAATTCAGGTAAATGTAAATCCAAACCAGAGTGGGAATGCGGTAATTACCCTCCACAACGGAAGTATTACCAATCCTGTATATTGGTCGTGGCATATTTGGGTGACTGATACTGCAATTGGTTCGTACACCTACACAACAGAAACGCCTAACTCTGCTGCGCCTAATTACGTTAATTATGTTCAGAAAGGAGATGTTCTGAAGACAGAATTTATGGACAGAAATCTTGGGGCAACAGCTGCTTTTCCAATGGTGGCAAATCCTTTAACACCGGATGCAACAGAATTGGCTCAGATTAGAGCTTCTACAGGAATGCAATATCAGTGGGGAAGAAAAGATCCGATTCCGCCGTTTCAGCATACAGACAACAGAGCTTCATATAGTATTTATTTAGGAAATGTAAGTGCTACAGGTGCTATTACATATACCGCATTGAGTTACGCAAACTATAATAATCTTTCAGGGAATTACATTGTTCCATATAACACATATTCTAACGCATCTAATGCGAATTTGGTTGCTCAAGATACAGTTCCGGAAAAATTAGCAAAAGTGATTTCGTATTCGGTTAAAAATCCTTTAGTTTATATGATTCCAAGTACGTTTGCACCTTATAATTCTTCAGTTCCGAATTATACCAATGGAACCGACTGGATTTTAGATGAACCCAATTTAGCTGCAGACAGATGGGGAAGAGGTGGCGAAAAATCGGTTTACGATCCTTGTCCGGAAGGATGGAGAATACCAGATGTTACAAGCACAGCAATTATAAGCAACCGCGATTTTGGAATTTCACCATGGTATAAAGTGGATAAAAAAGTGGCGACAAGCTACAGCGTAATTAATGATTATCTTGGAACGAGAGTACGAAACAGTACAACCACTACGATAGGATATATGTACAATAATTCTGCGTATAATGTTGGAAATTTCCCTAATTCTGGCTCTCGCGGTTTTAGAAGCGTAACCGCCAATCAAACGCCAACCGGAACGTTTAATATGAATAATTACCAATATCCAGGAGTTTGGACGGGCGCTATGAATTCCAATTATATCGGAAGGTCCGTAAATATCATATTTGATGCCGCATCATCTGCCAATAGGATGATTGCTTTTCACGATAATAACGACCCTTATTTTGGGATGAATTGTCGTTGCGTAAAAGTGAAAACCAATGCAGCAGGAAACGAAGCAGGGCCAATTCCGGCAATTCCAGTAACGCAGGCTGGTTCATTCCAAGCGACCAATGTATTTACGCAGAAAGAACTTGTGGAAAAGGAAACCAAAAATCAGATTTCTTTATTCCCAAATCCTGTGCAAGATTATCTATACATCAAAGCAGATGTAAACAAAGATTATTACTATCAAATTTATAACGCATCGGGTCAGTTGGTAAGAAAAGGAAAGTTTGAAAACAACCGAACTAATATTTCAGACCTTACCAAAGGATTTTATTTAGTAAGAATAAATGATGCAGAATTGGTGGTGAAAATTTTGAAAAAGTAACTGTAAAAGTTTAAATTTTAAACATCATTCAGTTTAAATTTAAAATCAGAACTGAAATTGTTTTTAGAATTCGCTATAATTCCTATTTTTGACAACAAGAAATAAGAAAAGGCAGATTCTTCAGCAGTTTCAGTTCTTTTTTATTGAAAAACCACTCATTTGAAAAAAATCCAAAACTTGTTCACCGTAAGACTTGTCCTTAATCTTTTGATTTTGGCAACGGCAATTTTTGCGCTTTTTTTTACCTTTATTCACAACCGAAATTCGGATGGATATATTTTGGGAGACTGGCTCATTAATTACCAAGACGGAGGTTTTAAAAGAAGAGGTCTTTCTGGAAGTTTCTTTTTTCTGATTCAGGATATTACGGGTTTTAGGCTACATTATATTGTCTATTTTTTTCAAGTCATTATTATTTCAGGGTTTTTCTATACTTATTATAAAATCATTCAAAGAAAAAGCCCGGATCTACTTTATTTGTCGTTGCTTTTTTCGGCAATTGGTTTTATAGGAATCTTCAATTGTGTAGATTATGTAGGTAAAAAAGAGATGATTATCTTTTTTATTTTTTCAGTTTTTGTGAAACTTTTAGATGAAGACAATTTAAATCAATTCAAAGAATACATTGTGGTTTTGGCATTGTTTGTTGCCATGTTTTTCCATGAAATTACCGTGTTTTTTGTTCCTTATTTTCTCATCGCGCTGTACATTAAAAACGGAAAGTTTGAAATTAAAAGATATCTGAAATATATTTTAGCAACGGTAATTCCGGCTTGTTTGATTTTCTTTTTAGGAAAGGAAATTAATGAAGGTCATTCACTTCAAATTTTAAAAGAAAGAGGCGTGGTTCTCACTAAAGGTATTTTTTTCTGGAATTTTGATGAAAGAAAGTATTTTGTAGACCATTTTTCGGAATATCGTTTGTATGTCATCAGCTTTTTAATAAGTGTTGCACATGTAGCGGTTTATTTAAAGTATCAAAAATGTCAAAAGTTTTTGTCTATTGCTTTAGTGTTGACTTTTTTGTTTTCATTACCCTTATTTTATCTTGCAATCGATTGGGGAAGATGGTTATATATTCACATGATTTTTATAATTATTTTGTTCAGTCTGTTGCTTCCAAAACGCAGTAAAGATGAGGTTTTGGAGTTTTCAGTAAATAAAAGTAAAAATAGTATCGCATTTCTCTTTATATTATTTTCTTTGCTATATAGAGTAGAGATGTCGGGAAGAGGTTTTACTTGGGAAGGATTTCTTTACCGAGCGTTTATTTCGCCGGTAGAATTGTTAAATAAAATGATGTGAGCCACCCTATATTAAAAAAAGGCTTACTTTTGCAAAAAATTTCAGGAATGTCGAAAAATTTAGTTATCGTCGAGTCTCCGGCAAAGGCAAAAACTATTCAGAAATATTTAGGTAAAGATTTCGAGGTGAAGTCCAGTTTTGGGCACATCCGAGATTTGCCTAAAAAAGGAATGGGGATAGACCTTGCTACCTTTAGCCCAGATTACGAAGTTTCGGCAGATAAGAAGAAGTTGGTTACAGAGCTTAAAGCTGCTGTAAAAAAAGCCGAAATGGTTTGGTTGGCTTCCGATGAAGACCGCGAAGGAGAGGCTATTGCATGGCACTTGGCGGAAGAACTGAAATTGAAACCAGACAACAGAAAAAGAATCGTTTTTCATGAGATTACCAAAAATGCGATTTTAAAATCTATCGAAAATCCTAGAGATATAGACCAAAACCTAGTAAACGCACAACAGGCGAGAAGAGTTTTAGACAGAATCGTAGGTTTCGAAATGTCTCCTGTTCTTTGGAAAAAAGTAAAACCAGGTTTATCTGCAGGTAGAGTACAATCGGTTGCGGTAAGATTAATTGTAGAAAGAGAAAAAGAAATTCGTGAGTTTACCCCAAAAGCAAGCTTTAAAGTAGATGGAGTTTTCTTAAATAAAACATCTCAGGAAATTTCAGCAAAGCTTAAAAAAGACTTTGATAAAGAAGAAGACGCAGAAAAATTCTTAGAACAAGCAAGAACTACCGAGTTTAAAGTTTTAAATGTTGAAACAAAACCAGGAACACGTTCTGCATCTGCGCCATTTACCACTTCTACATTGCAGCAGGAAGCTTCTTCAAGATTAGGATATAACGTAACCAACACCATGCGTCTTGCACAGAGATTGTATGAAGAAGGGTACATTACGTATATGAGAACCGACTCGGTAAACCTTTCTCAGGAAGCGATTGAAGGGGCTAAAAAACAAATCATCTCAGAATACGGAGCAGATTATTCTGCGCCAAGAAATTATACAACAAAATCGGCTTCTGCACAGGAAGCTCACGAAGCGATTCGCCCGACAGATTTTGCAGTAAAAAGCATTGGTGATGCACAGTTGAACAGATTGTATCAATTAATTTACAGAAGAACATTGGCTTCCCAAATGGCAAATGCTAAAATCGAGAAAACTATTATCGAAATTGGCAATGCAAAACTTCCGCAACATTTTGAAGCGCAAGGTGAAGTGATCATTTTTGATGGTTTCTTAAAAGCATACGGAATCGTAAAAACTGAGGAAGATGATGAAGAAAACAACGAAAAACTACTTCCAAAAGTAACAGTTGGAGAAGTTTTAGACTATAAAAAAATTACAGCAACAGAAAAATTCACAAGACCAAGCGCAAGATATACGGAAGCTGGGTTGGTAAGAAAACTGGAAGAACTGGGAATTGGTCGTCCTTCAACTTATGCGCCGACAATTCAAACTATTCAGAACCGTGAATATGTTGATAAAAGAGAAATTGAACCACAAACCAGAGAAGTGGTAAAAATTTCTTTAGCAAAAGATAAAATTAAAAAAGAAGTCCTTGATGAGAAATTCGGAGGGGATAAAAATAAATTCGTTCCTACAGACACCGGTGAAGTGGTAAGTAATTTCTTGACAGATAACTTCAAAGAAATTCTAGATTACGGTTTCACGGCAAGAGTTGAAGAGAGCTTCGACGAAATTGCAAACGGAGGTCAGAAATGGAAAGAAATGATGACGGATTTCTACTCAAAATTCCACCCAAGAATTGAACACGTAGAAGAAAATGCAGACAGAGCAACAGGCGACAGGCTTTTAGGTGTAGACCCTAAAACAGGTAAAAATGTACATGCAAGAATCGGTAGATTTGGTGCAATGATTCAGATTGGGGAAACCGAAGATGAAGAAAAACCAACGTTTGCTTCTTTGATGGCTGGACAAAACATTGCAACCATTACTTTAGAGGAAGCTTTAGAATTGTTCAAACTTCCTTTCGATTTAAATGAAGTTGATGGGCAATCTGTTTCTATCGGTGTTGGAAGATTCGGTCCTTATGTGAAGTGGGGAGAAACCTACATTAGCATTCCAAAAGGTGAAGACCCGCTTTCTGTAGACCAAAGTCGTGCAGAAGAAATTATCGCTGAAAAGAAAAAAGCAGATGCGCCAATCGCAACTTACAAAGGCGAACCTGTAACGAAAGGAGCGGGAAGATTCGGCCCTTTTATTAAGTATAAAGATATTTTTGTGAATGTTCCTAAGCGTTATGATTTTGAAAATCTTTCGCAAAGCGACATCAACGAATTGATTGATGCTAAACTTGAAAAAGAAGCCAACAGATACATTCAACACTGGGAAGCAGAGAAAATCTCCATAGAAAATGCAAGATGGGGCCCTATCGTAAAACACGGAAAGAATATTTATAAAATTCCGAAGAAAAAAGACGATACCAAATACGAAGCAGACGATTTGAAAGACGTCTCTCTCGATGAGGTTAAAAAATGGATTACTGCACAAGACCCAAAAGCCTTTGCAGAAAAGAAAAAACCAGCCGCTAAAAAAGCACCTGCAAAGAAAACAACAACAGCAAAAAAGCCAGCCGCAAAAAAATCGGCAGCGAAGAAATAAAAAAGCAAAGCACAGATTTTTGGTCTGTGCTTTTTTGTTTTCAATATTATCTAATTTTTCTTCCCTTTAAAAAGTAAATTGTTTTCATTTAGTATATTTTGAATAATAAAGACAGAATCATTTCTATGTTCAATTGTAGGAGAAGAATATTTCCCGTTCTTATCTTTGTAAGTAATATTAGCCACTTTGAAATCGTGCTTTTTGTCTAAACTGTCCTTTACAATGATAATTCTCTCATTTCCGTTGATGATATCTAAAGAATGAATGGTCAATTCATATTTATCCACATCATTGATGTATTTTTCATCATTGTAGGTGAAGTTTTTAGGGTCAATTTTTTTGTTTCTTTCTTTATAAAAGTTTTTATTTTCATTAGAGACTCTAAATTCTAAATCAAAATCTCTATTATCAACAGAAGGATTGTAATACCAATAAACAACTAGCCCTGTTATTATGATGAATAAGACAGATAAACTATAGTTAATGTATCGGAAATACCCTTTTTTCATGAGTAATTTGTGTGAATTTTTTTATTTGTTGTTACGGTTTGTACTACCAAACAAATTTAAACTAAAATATGAAAGAAAAGATTTTAAACCCCGAAAGTGCAGGATGCTCTCCACAATCAATCCTGTTAACTTGGCTGAAGTGAATTTGATGATATGACGCAGTCCCAAAACTTTTCACGAAAAGAATTTTTACAAATCTCTGGTTTGGGGATGGCTGCTGTTTTGTTTGGTTCGTCGTTTACGCAATTGTTTGAGGAAAACGAGAAGCCTTATTTCAAACTAAAACCTATTGGTCGCTCTTTGGAGCTCGATGGATATTACATTTGGTGCAGTTCGCCAATTTGGGGAGAAGACGGGAAAGTACATCTTTTCTACTCACGATGGAAGAAAGAAAAAGGAATGGGAGGTTGGCTCAATGGTTCTGAAATCTGCAGAGCGGTTGCCGATTCGCCTTTTGCGCAATTTGTGCATCAAGAGGTGGTTTTAAATCCGAGAGGTGAAGGTTTTTGGGATGCCACAACTTGTCATAATCCTTTAATTAAAAAGGTTGATGATACATATTATTTGTTTTTCATGGGAACTTCAAACGGAAAAACAAATACCAAAAGAATCGGTTTGGCGACTTCAAAAAGTCTTGAAGGACCATGGAAAAGACCAGACGAACCCTTGCTTTTGCCAGGAAAAGAAGGTTCTTGGGACGATCATTGCACCACCAATCCTGCTTTTGTAAAAGGTAATGACGGAAAATACTGGTTGTTCTACAAATCTTGGAACACTCACGAATACGAAACGCAAAAAGGCGCAGTACGAGGAAACCGAAAATATGGTTTGGCAAAAGCCGACCGTCCAGAAGGTCCTTACGTGAAGATTTCTGAAAATCCTGTTATTGATTTTTCTTCGATGCCCAATAATGCACAACTAGAAGATGCTTTTGTGTGGAAACAGAAAGGAAAATTTCACATGATTGCAAGAGATATGGGTTTTTATAACCATGAATATGGTTTGCATCTCACCACAAAAGATGACGTAAATTGGACGAAACCTGAAGTGGCTTATTTAGATTTGAAACAATACATCAAAGAAGCAGAGCCGCCTAAACATTTGAAACGCTTCGGAAGATTAGAACGCCCAATGTTACTTTTAGACAAAGACGGAAAAACACCAAGATTTTTGTTCGGAGCGACACAGGGAGGAAAATTCGAGACATCAACCACCTTTGTTTTTGAAATTTTAAAGCATTAATTTTTTATATACTTAATTCTTAATATTTATTACTGTAAACCATCAGCAAATTTTGTTGATGGTTTTTTTAACGCAAAGTTGAGAGGAGGCTTCGCTCAGCAAGAGTTCACAAGGGTTTCTGTATTAGATGTGTTTGTGTATTTTTAGTTTTTTATGTTACATAATTTTTTCAGCTTTCATTTGCTGAGCAGAGCGCCCTTGCGACCGAAAAAATATGCGGAGCACTTTTAAAAAATCGTTGCGCTCCTGGTGTTAAATTTTATTTTTACCACAATGGGTATTAATGTTTGTGTGCCTTTATTTAAAATAATACTCTCTGTTTAAAGTAATTTCTTCGTTTGTATCTGTAATAATTTTTATTTGTTTTTTTGAATCTAAGTAATCACGAATTGACTGAAAGCTTTTAAAATAGGATACTTCGTGACCGTCGATTGACTTTAAAATATCACCTACTGCAATCTTATTTTTTCTAATATTATCGCTTTCCTTTATTACTTTTGCAACGATTATCTTGCCTTCGTTTGCATATAAATAAAATCCGAAACTTGAAAAATTATATGGTTCAAGAGATTTCGAGAAAGGATAAATCATATATTTTTTGGTAAATGGGTCAATAATAAGATTTCCTAATTTTCTAAAAAATTGAAAACCTAAAGTCGCTGAATAAATTATATTGTCTCTGTTCTCTGCGTAAGGAGTTTGTTTTCGGGGTAATTTGGCGCTTCCCAAATTGAATGAATAGCTATTGTCTGAAAATAGATATGTATTATTATTACCTCTTCCAGCAGCACCAATATCTCCCCATCCTTCAATTGTGAGTTTTCTTTTTTTGTTGAAAAGCTTTTCAAAAGAATCTGTTTTTACAGTAAGATATTGAGAGCTGTCGCCGAAATCAATTTGTATTTCTAAAGGTTTGTTGTTAATATAGGCGTCCATTGTATGATTATTAACATATTTTTTTCCTATTGAGAACGGAATTTCGTAAATAGTTTTTTGTGTTATCTGATTTTTTGAGAAATGAAATTCATTATTATCAAAATTGAAATTCCAAACATATTGATTGATGATATCGGCTCCCAGAATTGCATCTATCTTCATTGGGAATACAGAAAGGTCGGCTATATCAATAGGGAAGTTAGAGAATGATGTGTCACCAAATTGAAAAGATTTAATAACAGTTTTCTTTACATCGAAATTTTTTCCGTTTGCATCAATAACTTGCGCTGTTTCTTTTAGTTCTTTTAAATTATTTCTTTTGTAGAAATTTTGGTCAACCGTTGTATTAGAAAAACCATTGTCCCAAACTATATTTGCTTCTTTTCCATCAATTATTCCTTTAAAAATAATCAATCCGTCAATCTCAAAAGAGACTTTGTTGGGATTGTCTGTTGTAACTGTTTGTGCATGAAGTTGACTTTGAATAAATGCAAAAACAATTAGAAGAATGCGGAATCTTTTTTTCATGAGTTGTGTTTTTGAAATTTTATCTAAATGTAAAGAAAAAGCATATATCTGAATGTAGTAAAATTTAAATTTTGAAAGACTTAATCAAATTTATTTTAATATTTTTGAAACTATTAAACGGAATCGGAAGCATGAATTTTGAAGATTTTATCATCTCGCCAAGAAATTTCAAGACAGAAAACTGGCAAATCGGAAACAGAATTACCAAAGAAATAAAAGAAGACAGCATTGTTCTTCTGTTTGTGTCCGATTATCGTGGGGCAAATGGCGACGCTGAAGTGCAAGATTTTACGGCAATTCGTAAAGAGTTTTACCAACTTTCTCAGCTCGATTTCGAGATTCCGATTGTGGATTTGGGAGATTTGGTTTCTGGGAAATCTGTTCAAGATTCACATTATGTTTTGCAGGAAGTTTTATCGGCTTGTCATTACAAAAGAGCAATTCCGGTTATTGTGGGAGGTTCTAATGATTTTGCGTTTTCGCTTTTTTCTGGGCTGAATTTTCATCAAAATCATATCAATTATACGCAAATCAGCAATATCATTTCGCTAAAACAAGGCGAAGAAATTAATGAATATACTTTTCTAGGTAAGATTTTTGGGGCAAAAAATTTCTCTATAAAAAATTATCATCATTTAGGATATCAAAAACATTTAAATGAAAACGATTCGGTAAAGTTGATAAAAGAAGTAGAATTCGATATCGTTCGTCTCGCCGAAATGATGAATTCTACCGAAAAAACCGAGCCTTTTTTTAGAAAAGCAGATTTGGTAACGGTAAATTGCGATGCTATTGAAAGTTTTAGCGACGCTTTTTCGATGAATCCGCAAGTAAATGGGTTGAATCGTAGAGAAATCTGCGCGTACATGAAAGAAATCGGGTTGAGCGAAAATTTGAAATCTGTAGGGATTTTCAACTATAATATTTATTCAGATAATAAACTGAATCATCAGCTTTTAGCACAAATGCTTTGGTATTTAATAGAAGGAATCAATATTCAGCGTTCGCATCCGAAAGAAAGACAATACGAACTCTTTTATGTCTTAATTAATGAAAGACAATATGCTTTCAAACGCGATACATTCAGCAATCTTTGGTATTTTGGAGATGATGAAAACATCGAAAACTGTATTCCTTGCTCCAGAAAAGATTTTGATGATGCGAAGAAAGGATGGCTAAGTCCCAGATTTACGAAAGATTAGTTTTTTGTGAAGCGGCGAAGCCGCGAAATGTTGGTAAAGAAAAAAATAAACTTTGAAATTAAGAGCAGCGAAGCTGCGAAATATTGGTAATGACCAGTCTAAACGCAAATAAAGTTTCGGTAATTGTTCCCGTTTACAACGTAGAATTGTATCTGGAGAAATGTCTTTTGTCTTTGGTGAAACAAACTTTAGACGAAATCGAAATTATTATTGTAAATGATGGAAGTAAAGACGGTTCGCAGAAAATTATTGACGATTTTTCGACTAAATATCCGAACAAAATAAAATCTTTTACCAAAGAAAATGGAGGTTTGAGTGATGCCCGAAATTTTGGACTCGACCACGCTTCCGGAGATTTTATTGGCTTTGTTGATAGTGATGATTATGTTTTTGAAAGGATGTTTGAAGAAATGTATCATCTCGCTATAAAGCACGATGCTGAAATGGTGATTTGTAACATTCAGAAAGTTGATCAGAACGGAAAAATCACACAAAAATTGACGCAAATACCAAATATGCCTGAAAAAATTGATTTGGAAAGTAATTTTTCCGTATTTTCAGATCTGAGTTATTTTGCGTGCAATAAGCTTTTTAAAAAAGAGCTTTTTGAGGGTAAAAGATTCAAAAGAAGAGTGCATTTTGAAGATATTCAATTAGTTCCGCAGCTTTTACTTTGCTGCAAAACGATTGCTCAAACTCAAGAATATTATTATCAATATTTGGAAAGAACCGATTCTATTACCAAAACCCACACAGAACGGGGATTGGATATTCTAAAAGCGGTGCAAGATGTGGAGTTTTCTTTTGAAAAATCTCGATATGCAGGGAGGAAATCTGAACTTAAGAATTTTCAGATTTTGGAAGGTGTTTATACTTTTTTAGCTTATCTCGCCTATGTAAAAGATGATGACGTTTTTGTAAAGATGAGCACTGAATTGGATCGTTTCAGACGGGAAAGAAATGTTAAAATTAAAGATATCTTATTTTACAGGAGGTTTGATAAGAATTATCTTTTATCTTTGCCGACGAAGAAAAAAATTTATTATCTGCTTTATTTTGGTGGTTTTTATGGTAGCTTGAGAAGGTTTCTGTAAAAGTTGCTGCTAATTGGGCAGTACAACAAAAACTAGAATGAAGAATTTTGAATTGTTCTTGCAGCATACAGGATTGCCATTTTTTTATCTAAAAGTGGGTTTGGCGATGCTTTTTAGTTTCGTTATAACATTTTACTCTGTTCCTACAATTATTAGAATTTCTCGAAGAAAAAATCTTATGGATGAGCCTGGACAAAGGAGTTCTCATCTCAGAAAAATTCCTAATTTGGGAGGAATTGCTATTTTCTATTCTATCGGAATTTGTGCGTCGGTTTTTGCCTACGAAATTTTCGATTTGTATAAATTTCTTTTCGCTTCGCTTATTATTTTGCTTTATATTGGTGTGATGGATGACATCATGGTGATGAGAGCTTACAAAAAACTGATTGCTCAGATTTTGGTTTCGGTACTTATTGTGATGGGTTCCGACGTTCGTATACGCAGCTTTTTTGGAATCTTTGGGATTTATGAGCTGAATTATTATTTCAGCGTTATTTTTACAGTTGTTACATTTATTATACTTATTAATGCATTCAATTTAATTGATGGAATCGATGGTTTAGCCGGAGGTTACTCGCTCTTATGTAGTGCATTATTTGGGATTAGTTATTTTAGATTGGGAAGCTATAATTATCCATTGGTAATTTTGTCGGTCTGTATTATTGGTTCTGTATTGGCATTTTTGTATTACAATATGTCTAATTACCGGAATACGAAAATATTTATGGGAGATACAGGGTCTATGTTACTCGGTTTTCTTCTGGCTTTTACGGCGGTTTGCTTCATTGATATTTTTATCGATAAGAAAATTCCTGGGATGCCTCGTTATTATTTACAGGCGGCACCGGCTATTGCTGTTGCGATTCTTATTCTTCCAATTGTAGATACGCTTAATGTAATTATTGTAAGGCTTATTACCGGAAAATCTGTACTTTCAGCAGATAAAAATCATATACACCACAAACTTCTTAGGATGAACCTTACACACAGAAGATCAAGTTTTTACATCATGTGTTATTATCTTATGATTGTGGCTGTTGCCTATTATTTACGACATATTGAAGTAAATCTGTTGTTGGTAGTAGTATTATTTCTTGGTTTTATAGGAGCGTATTTGCCAGATATGATATGCCTTTTAAAAACACAGAAAAGCGAGGCTAAAGTGTAAAATTCTATTTTGTAATTCAATCAAACTCATTAATGAAAAATATTAATTATCTATTTTTAATTCTCCCATTCTTTATCATTTCGTGTATTACACCAAAAGACGTGAAGTATATGCAGCCTAGCGAAAGCTTGGTGATTAACGAAGAAGGGCTTGTTCCATATAATATTCCAGTGTACAGGGTTACGAAGAACGATATCTTAAAGCTAGATATTGTGACCACACCAAAAGGAGATGCAGCTCAGTTTTATTCGTCACTCTACGGAACCAATGGAAACATCAATACCGGAACAAGTATTAACGTTGCCGGTGGTGGTGGAAATGGAGGAAGCGCAATGATTTATTTTACAGGGCTTAAAGTAGAGCCTACTGGAGATATCAATATTTTCGGGATAGGATTTATTAAAGCTGAAGGTAGAACTATTGCGGAGATCTCTAAAGACATTCAGGAGAAAGTAAACGAAAACTTTCAGGAGGGGAAATCTGAGGTTCGTTTAACAACAGCAGGAATTACTTATTATATTTTAGGTGATGTAGAAACTACTGGAATGACGGGCGAAAAAGTTGCGATGAAAAATACATTAAACTTATCTGAAGCAATTTCTATGAATGGAGGTTTAAACCGCACCATTGATAGAACCAATATTGTGATTCACAGAAAATACCCTGAAGGAATTAAAGTGGCTAAAATTGACCTTACAAGAGAAGATGTGATGAACTCTCCTTATTATTATGTTCAAAACGGAGACGAGATCTATTTAAGCACCAGAAGGAAAAGTCTTAATGGTTTCGGAAAAGATCCTGTTCAGACTATCATGACCGGAGTTACGGCATTTACGACAGCTTTATCACTATATCTACTTATTAAAAATCTTTAATATGATTCCAGAAAAAGAAAAAAAAGCAGATAAAATACAGCATAAAGAAAAAGGAAGTTCTTTTGCCTTTTTCGATATCGAGCATTTCATTAAAAGAGTAATCAGGAATTGGTATCTTTTTGTTTTTGCGTTTTTAATAGGGTATGGTATTGCGCATATTTATGGTAAGTATTACGCACAGAATGTTTATGCTTCAAGTTTATCATTAAGTGTTTCTAATAATACAGCAAGTTATTTCACTCCAAGCCAGTCTATTAACTTTATTTGGGGGCAAGGAGGAAATCAGGACGGGATTTTTCTTAAAAAAATGTTGCTCTCTCGTACACACAACGAATTTTTAGTAAAAGAATTAGGTTTGTTTGTAAATTATAAAACTAAAGGTGTAATAAAAGCGACATATCTTGATAGGGAAGATTCTCCTGTATTTGTAGAAGTAGACAAAAAGCATCTTCAGCAGGTAAATTATCCGATTACGATTATACCTAAAGGAAATGATAATTATGAAGTACAACTGCCTGAAGAGGGAGAATCTACCATTCTTTATAGTTATCAATACGAAGGCTATAGCAATATCGATCCGTATTCTAGACCAGAAAATAAAACGATTAAAGTAAATCAATGGTACACCACACCCAATCTTAGATTTAGGTTGGTTCCAAACCCAAAGACACTTGCCATTAAGCTGGAGAATATTATTGTTGAGCTTTCTCCAGTAAATGATGCCGTAAATGGTATTGTAAACACCATGGGGATTGAGTTTGATAAAGAAATCAATACCATCATGATTATCACAAAATCTGGTTATAATCTAAACAGTACGGTAAGTTTTCTAAACAAATCTGTTGAAGAGCTTCAGAAGAAAAGAACGATTGATAAAAACACGGTAGACCTTAATACTAAAGATTACCTTGATGAAAATTTAGCAAAAATCCGTAAAAAATTGGATTCTAGCGCGCAGGTAATGAATTATCTCAAAACTACCGAAAAGCTTTACGATATTAAAGATAGAGATGAAAAGGCTATCCAAAAAATAAAAGAATTAGAAGCTAAGAAAGCAGATATTGTAAGTAAACTAAGTTCTTTAAATACGATCCGTAGAAATGTAGACGGACAAAATTTTGAGAAAATGATCAGTACATCTGCTGCAGGCTTCCAAGACGGGCTGTTTCAGGCTTCTGTGTCAGAAATGAAAGCTTTGTACGCAAAGAGAAGAGAAATGGCTACCATTTATACTCCAAACTCTGAGCCTATGAGAGAAATCAATAGGCTGATTAGTGAGGCAAGGGTAAATTCTAACGGAGCGCTTAGCAACTACTACAATGTTTATAACAGCGAAGTTGCAAAGATAGATCGAGAAATTGCTATGATGAATATGGATTTAGATACCTATCCTGAAAAGCAAAGAAAATATCTGGATGCAGAGCGCGGCTATAATATGATTGAAGCTACGTACAACAGTATCTTATCTAGACAAAACGAAAGCCAACTAAGGTTAGCAACAAATAAATCTGACATCTCTGTGATAGACCCTGCTAAAAACTTAGGTCAAGGTCCGATCGGTCCCAATGTGAAAGGCACAAAAACGATGATTATTGGAGGATTACTTGCTATACCTTTACTTATCTTGGTGATTGGAGTACTGTTAGACACCAAAGTAAGAAGCATTAAAGAATTGCTAAGCGTTACAAGAATTCCATTAATTGGGGTTGTTGGAAATAACGGAAATGGAGACAGTATGTTGACGGTTTTAGAGCAATCCAAATCTTCGGTTGCAGAATCATTTAGAGGAATTCGTGCTAATTTACGTTTTCTAGGGGGGGATGCTAATAAAAGCAAAGTAATATTGGTAACTTCTTCGGTTGGAGGAGAAGGTAAAACTTATGTCTCGATTAACTTATCTTCTGTTTTGGGATTAAGTGATAAAAAAACCATTTTGTTGGGGATGGATCTTAGAAAACCAAAAATTTTTAACGATTTTAAAATCGATAACAAATTTGGTATTTCAAACTATCTTACAGGAGAGGTGTCTATCGATAAGGTAATCAACAAAACCAAGATTCCAAATCTGGATGTAGTTACATCAGGGCCAATTCCGCCAAATCCTTCGGAACTTTTAATGAGTGAAAAGAATATTCAGTTCATCGAGCAACTTCGTACAATGTATGATTTTATTGTGATAGATTCACCTCCGGTTGGTTTGGTAGCAGACTCATTTGATCTTATGAAGCATTCGGATGCCAATATTTATGTTGTAAGGCATGAGTACACAGAAAAATATATGATGAAGATGATTACCGAAAAATATCACGATGGAGAAGTTAAACAACTCGGTTTTGTTTATAACGATTACAATACAAAACAAGGTTACGGCTACGGTTACGGCTATGGTTACGGCTATGGATATGGATACTTTGATGAAGATAGGAACTATAAAGAACCATTCCTAATCCGTCTCAAAAACTTGTTTAATGAGTATTTTGGTAAAAAATAAAAATAACTAGCCCTTCTTCAAGAGGGGTTAGTTTTTGATAAGAATTGTAAAATTGAGGAAGTTTTAAAATAAAAGGTTTTTAAATTTTTTTTATGCAGTATGCAAAAGAAATATAAAGCTGTCTAAAATTTGGAAATCGGCTTTAGAATAGCAGAAAAAGAATATTTTTAACATTTTGCCGTTTAGATACTAATTAATTATGTTTTTTTGTTTATTTTTAACTAATCATTAAGATTATCATTAATATAAAAATGTTTTATATTTGCAAAAATTAAATTTTAAAATAACCATAAATCCGTATTCTTTTATGAATAAAAAATTATTGTTTAGCTTCCTTGCCATGATGAGTGTAATGGTATCAGTGAAAGCTCAAAGAAACGAAGTGGGAATTCGACTTGGGATGAGTAATCTTGTTGGCGATATCGGCAAAACAAATTATATTCTGCAGAAACCTTTGGATTTAGACAGAGCTTCCGAGTGGGGATTTCCTTTTTATGGTGGGTTATTATATAGATTTAATTTCAATCCGTACCAAACTGTTAGATTAGACCTTGGGTACAACCAAGTTCAGTTTAGTGATAAAGCCGCTAAAGAAGAATATAGAAGGAACCGTAATGCCTACGGGAAAAACAATATCTATGAAGCAAGTTTATTGTTCGAATACAACTTCTTCCCAGTAAACAACGAGCAAATGAGCATGGTAAGCCCATACATCTTTGCCGGTTTCGGAGGAATTATGTTTGATGCTCCTAAAGCTACGGTAAAACACGATTATAGAAGAGATGCCAACGGAGTTGCACAAGCACCAATTGATGAGCTAGACTTTGTAACTACTGTAGACTACTCTTTAGGAAATAAAATTGCGCCAATTGTACCATTTGGTGTTGGTTTGAAGTATAAATTTAACCACGGATGGGCAGTTTTTGCAGAAGCTACTTTCAGGCTTGCTATTACAGATCAGCTAGATCATAGCAAAATTTTGAAGACAGATGTAAACTCAAGCTTCAATGGAGATATCTTAAACCCAGCTACAGGAGGCTCATTGTTGCAAACTGGAAACTATTATGTTGTTGCTAAAGAAAGAGAAAAAGAATTCATCAACAAAAGAAGTTTAGGAGATTCTGAAAATAGAGATTGGTTGAATACATTCAGCCTTGGTCTTACTTACTCTTTTGGTAGGCCACCATGTTATTGTGATTAATTCAATTATGTCGTTGATTAAAGAAAAAATAGACCCAGAAAAATTGCCTAAGCACGTCGCTATCATTATGGATGGTAACGGTAGATGGGCAAAATCTAGAGGAGAACAAAGAACTTTTGGCCATAAAAACGCCATTAATGCGGTAAGAAATGCAATTAATGCATGTAACGAAATACATATTCCTTACCTTACACTTTATACATTTTCATCTGAAAACTGGAATCGTCCTGAAGAAGAAGTTAGTACTTTAATGAACCTTCTTACAGAAACGCTTTTGCTTGAAGCTGAAGAAATTTTTACTAAAGGACTGCGTCTGCATGTTATCGGTAACGTAGATAAACTTTCTCCCTTGGTAAAAGACCAGCTCATGCATGTGGTAGATCTTACCAAAGATAATACCAAAGGCAATCTAATCCTCGCAATTAGCTATGGTTCTCAGGAAGAAATTCTTTCTGCCGTAAAAAAAATCAGTGCTGATGTGAAAGAAGGAAAAGTAAAAACAGAAGAGATTAACGAAGAGTTATTTGAAAACTATTTATATACAAAAGATTTCCCACCTGTAGATCTGCTTATTAGAACTAGTGGAGAAGTGCGAATTAGCAATTTTCTTCTTTGGCAAATAGCATATGCAGAACTACAATTCTTGAATATTCTTTGGCCAGATTTTACCAAAGACATTTTCTTTCAATGTATTGTAGATTATCAAAACAAAGAAAGAAGGTACGGCCTTACAGGGGAACAAATACAAATCCAGTAAATTTTTTAGAAAAGAAAGACTACGATAAAATGAAGTTTAGATTATTACCCATCATTATGTTTGCGGCTTCTGCACATTTTTATGGACAAGTAACACCACAGGACAGCACCGCGGTAAGCACCGGAGTTCTGGCAGAAAATCAACAGGGAGCATATACTCTCAAAGATATTGTTGTGGATGGGGTAAAAAAATATACACCTGCTCAAATCTTTAGATTTACAGGTTTATCAAAAGGAGAAATTGTGGATATTCCAGGACAAAAGATCAGCAGTGCGATCAAAAAACTTTGGGATACACAGTCTTTTTCTGAGGTAGAAGTATATATTGAAAGTATTGAAGGTGAAACTGTAGTTTTAAAATTCTATCTTCAGGATCTTAAAGAGCTTGGAGAAGTAAAATTTACAGGGAAAGGAATTGGTAAATCTAAAAATGAAAAACTGGCAAAAGATAATAATCTGAAACCAGGAACCAAGATTACCCAAAACCTTATTTCAGGTCTGAAAACCAATATTCCTAAAGATTATGTTAAAAAAGGATTTGCGGATGCAAGTATTAGTATTCAGGATAAAGTGAATGCTAATGATCCAAACATGGTCGATTGGACGATTAATGTTGACAAAGGTAAGAGAGTCAAAATTAGCCATATCGAGTTTGAAGGCAATAATAACGTAACTGATGCAAAACTTAGAAAGAAAGCATTTAAAGAAACCAAACAGAAGAGATTCGGGATTGGAGGTATTATGAAGTCTTCTAAGTTTATTGAAGAAAAATATAAAGAAGATAAACAAAGTCTTGTAAGCTATTACAATTCTTTAGGATACAGAGATGCTGCGATTGTTTCTGATTCTGTGTGGAGAAATAAAAAAAATAACTACGAGATCAATGTAAAGTTGAACGAAGGTAAGCAATATTACATTGGTGATATTACATTTACCGGAAATACAATATATCCTACCGAGTATCTTCAAAGAATGCTTGGTTACAAAAAAGGAGATATTTACGATGCAGTAGGATTCAACAAAAAAGTAGGTGAAGATGGTGGTAAAGAAGATGATTCTGACATCAAATCTATCTATATGAATAATGGGTACCTTTTCTCAAATGTTACTCCGGTAGAAAAATCGGTTACAGGAAACGCGGTAAATCTTGAAATCAGAATTACTGAAGGCGAACAAGCTACTTGGAACCGTGTTACTTGGGAAGGAAATACAACAACGCACGACCATGTTATTCTTCGTTCACTGAGAACAAAACCGGGAGAGCTTTTCAAGAAAACAGAGATAAAAAGAACTTATTTCGATCTTGCAGGGATGTCATTCTTTGATCCTCAGCAAATCGGACAGGATATAAACCCAAATCCTCAGGATAATACAGTAGATGTTAACTGGAAATTAGTAGAAAAGGGTTCTTCTCAGGTTCAGCTTCAAGCAGGTTACGGTGGTAACAGCTTTATCGGAACTTTAGGACTTACTTTTAATAATTTTTCATTAAGAAACTTCCTGAAGTTTAAAGACTTTAAACCTGTACCTCAAGGAGACGGGCAAACACTTTCTATTCAAGCGCAAGCAGGGCAGTACTTCCAGAATTATGGTATCTCATTTACAGAACCATGGTTGTTCGGTACAAGACCTACAGCTCTTTCTGTAAGTGTGAATAATTCTAGGGTAAACTATAATCAAGTTGTTGGCCCAGATCAAAAGCTTAATATTTTCTCAGCGTCTACTGGGTTGAATAGACTTCTAAAATGGCCAGATGATTATTTCTCCCTTTATACTGGTTTACAGTATCAGAAATATGACTTTAGCAATTATCCATTTGAATTTGGATCGTCTACAGAATATTATGGTAGTGCAAACAACTTCAGTTTAAACATCGGTTTAAGCAGAAACTCTGCAGGGGTAGATCCAATCTTCCCAACGATGGGTTCAAATGTTGAATTATCTGGTAAATTTACGCCACCATACTCATTGTTTAAGAATAAAGACTATTCTACAATGTCGAATATCGACAAGTATAAATGGATGGAGTTCTACAAAATCAAGTTTAAAGCAGATTTGTATAACGAAGTTTTAGGTAAACTTGTATTGAGATCTTCTGCCGAAATGGGATTCATGGATGGATATGATAAAGCTCTTGGAGCTCCACCTTTCGAAAGGTTCTACGTAGGGGGAACCGGGCTTTTTGGTGGTAGATACGACGGTAGAGAGCTTATCCCTTTAAGAGGTTATGAAAATGCTTCTACTTACGGAGGTACCATTGATGATATTACACCAAGAGGAGGAGGTACTATTTATAACAGATTTACGTTAGAATTAAGATATCCAATCTCAATGAGCCAAACCGCAAAGATATATGCACTTACTTTTGCTGAAGGTGGTAACGTATGGAATACTTGGTCTACCTACAATCCTTTCCAACTTAAAAGATCGATGGGTGTAGGGGTAAGAGTTTATATGGGAGCCTTTGGTTTGATTGGTTTTGACTTCGCTTATGGTTTCGATAAAACTATTTTGGGAACAGAACCGGCTGGTTGGAAGACTCACTTCTTAATGAACCAATCTTTATAATTATGAAAATTTTAAAAGCTTTTATTTTTGTTTTCGTTTTTTCTGCACTTTCTTTTGTGAATGCACAAAAAGTGGGAGTGGTAGATACAGAATATATTTTGGGAATGCTTCCACAATATAAAGAGGCTGAAGCTAGGCTCAATTCACAGATCGATACTTGGGAAAAAGAATTGCAAACCTTACAGTCTGACTACGAAAAAAAGAGATCAGCTTTTGAAAACGAAAAAGTTTTATTAATTGGAGATCAACTCAGACTTCGTGAAAAGGAAGTTTTAGATTTAGAGAAAAATATAAAAACTACTACAAGCTTAAGATTTGGCTCGGCTGGTGAAATTAGCAAACTAAGAGCAAACTTAATGCAACCTTTCCAAGACCAGATTTGGGCAGCAATCCAGAGAATGTCTGAAAAGAATGGTTTGGGGATGGTTTTAGATAAAACAGAAAATAATGTGATCTTCCTTCAGAAAAGATTCGACTATACCGATAAGGTTTTAGACATTCTTTTAAAAGATCAAGATAAAGACAAAAAGAGCAAAAAATAAATTAAGATTGCAGTTATTAACTTTTTACTATTTTTGCAATCAAAGAAAAAACAAAAATTATTTACTTACCTATTATGAAAAAATTAAGTGTATTATTTGCAGCGATATTGATGATGGCCTCTTTCGGAATGGCTAAAGCGCAAAAAGTAGCTACTTTAGACGTTTTCGGAGTTCTTAACGCAATGCCTGAGAAAAAGAAAGCAGATGCAGATCTTAAAACATTTACAGATACTAAAGAAGCTGAGATTAAAAAGAAAATGGAAGCAGCTCAAACTAAGTATGACCTTTATATGAAAGAAGCTCAAGGTAAAACTGAAGCAGAAAACAAAGCTAGAGGTGAAGAAATGAAAAAACTTCAGGACGAGATTACTGCTATGCAGCAAAAAGCTCAAAAAGATCTTCAAGCTAAGCAAGATGCAGCTTTCAATCCAATTGAAACTAAGCTGAATGCAGCAATCGAAAAAGTTTCTAAAGCTGCTGGTTATGAGTATATCTTAGATGGTAACTCTACGTCTCTTGTTTACAAAAATGGTCCAGACATCACTGATGCTGTAAAAAAAGAATTAGGAATTAAGTAATTTATTTAATAACCCAATAATAATAGCCACCTTTATGTTATATTAAAGGTGGTTTTTTTATTTTTGTGCCATGGAAAGAGAAGTATCGACTACGGTAAAAGTTAGGTTTAATGATTGTGATCCTCTAGGACATCTTAATAATGTAAAATATTTAGATTACATGTTCAATGCAAGAGAAGATCACGTGGAGACTTTTTACGGTTTTACCTACGAAGAATATACAAAAAAAACAGGATGCACGTGGATTGCCGTTCAGAACGAGATCGCTTATCTTAGGGAAGTGCGTTACAACACGCAGGTTGTTATTAGCAGTAAAACCATCGATGTTGGTGAGCGTACTGCCAAAGTGGAGATTTTAATGAAAAGTCTTGACGAAAAGACAATTCATGCGGTTCTTTGGGTTACAGTTATTTATTTTAACGTGAAAACAAGACGTTCAGAAACGCACCCTCAAGATATTATCGAAACCTTTGGTAAATTTTATGTAGACTTGGATCAAAAAGATTTTCAGTCGAGAGTTAAATTTTTAAGAGTACAAAATGCAAAAAACTCATAATATGAAAAAAATAGCGGTTATTGGAGGAAACGGTCAGTTGGGAAACTGTATCAGAAAAATTTCTCAAGATTTTGAAAATCAATATGAGTTTATTTTCACCGATTCAAAAACATTAGATATTACAGATAAAGATCAAATTGAAGATTTTTTCTACGATAATAAACCTGAATTCTGTATCAACGCTTCTGCATATACTGCAGTAGATTTAGCAGAAAAAGAAGAAGAAAAGGCTTTTGCTGTGAACGCAGAAGGTGTCGCAAATTTGGCAGAAGTTTGTAAAGAATATAAAACCACGCTCATTCACGTTTCAACAGACTATGTTTTTGATGGCGAAACCAATTTAGATTATTCTGAAGACGATTTCACCAATCCAATCGGTGTCTACGGAGCGTCAAAAAGAGAAGGAGAGGAAAGTGCTTTGGATAATAACCCGAAAACAATCATTCTTCGTACCTCTTGGTTGTATTCTGAGTTTAATAAAAACTTTGTGAAAACAATGCTAAATTTATTTGCTCAAAAAGACGAACTTGGAATTGTTGCAGACCAGTTTGGGCAACCAACCAATTCCAACGATTTGGCAGAAGCAATTATGAAAATCATCACTTCTGAACAAAAAACCTACGGTATTTTTCACTTTTCAAACTATCCTGAAACAACTTGGTTTGAATTTGCGCAAAAAATTGCCGAATTTTCTGGATCTAAAGTTAAACTCAATGCTTTAACAACCGAGCAATATCCAACGCCTGCAAAAAGGCCAAAACGCAGCACGATGAATTTAGAAAAAATCGAAAAATTTTATAAAATTGAACCAAAGCATTGGGAAAATAGCCTTCAAGAGGCAGTCGCAATTCTTCAGAACTAATATTTTAGGATGAATAAATTTCAAACCTTGCTTTTCCTTATTTGTGCGCAGCTGTTTTTTGCACAGAATGTTCTTTTGAATAAGGTAGAAAAAGTGCACGACAATAAAGATAAATTTTTTTATTTCCTTTCTGAGAAAAATCACAACTCGGAATATCTTGGTGAAGTAGAAGTTCGCGGTTTCACAAAAGATGACCCAGAAATTTTTTCGGCAGTTTATAAAAAAGCAAAAGAAGTGGGTGCAAATTCTTTTTGCTTTAAACCATTTGAAAAAGTAGACGGTTCTTTAGCTAAGTTTGATCCTGTGCATTACCGTTTGAGTTTATATTATACACCAAAAAGTGTGTTCGATAGCTCAAAAGGGAAAATTTATATTTTTGCTTCTTCAGACAAAGACCAAAAAATTAGAGTGAACAATACCGATTATATTCTAGCGCCAAGGTCGTTTATTGAAATTCCAGCAGAAGTTGGAGAAATATATACGGTTTCTACCAAAAAACTTTTAGGCTCCACGATAAAAGTCCAAACAAAAACCGAGAATACAAGTTATTACTTCCTGGTTTCATCCTCAAAAGTAAAAGCAGACGACAGCGGAGTAGGCGGCCTCAACTTAAAATCT